>NZ_CP090641.1:1630622-1956746 GCF_029633825.1 Burkholderia contaminans
ACATCACAAGGTCGCCAACGGGAAGCGGGATCGCAGCCGTTCCCTTTGACGCTTCCATCGACTCGGACAGGCTTTGCAGGTAGTACGCGTGGTCGATCGACTCCGGATTGGCGAATTGATCGATGAAGCAGATGCCCGGCTTGCCGTCGACATTGAAGAACGTACGCCGCTCGACTTGCTGCCCCACATTTTTGCTGGGCGGTGACTTGTACGTGAACTTGTAAGAGGCCAGCGGGTGATTGACGAACTGGCCCAACTGCTCCCAATCGTCCAGATGGAGCAGGCGGGACTCGCCCCCGACAGCGTTCTGTTCACTGAACTTCATCATGAGCAGCCAGTCAGTCGGCTCATCGACGAAAGTTCCGTCGGTGTGCAGCGTGAACAGGCGATATGCCTGACGCAGGTAGGAATCGCTGTTATCCGTATCTTTCACCAGGAAGCGAGCGTAGTAGGTACCCGACATCGAGTCATGGTTGGCTGGCCCGACAAGATGAGCCATGGCGGTGCCGAACTTCACGTAGTCGTCCGAGTCGCTCGTCGCGCCTTGCACACCGATGGTCAGCCCGCCGGAAGCGCGGTCGCGCAGGATGCTCCGCACGGTGTCGGTGAAGGCCTTCCCGAGCATCGCCTCCAGCTTGCCTGCGAGGACGAACCGCATATACGGCACATACTCGAGATTCTGGCTGTTGATTCCGCGTGTTTGCTCAAAGAATCGATCGAGAACCTCCTGATCGATTTCAATGTGGCGAATGCGTGCATGATGCGGATTCTGTCCGACGTGGAATCGCTCCCTTCTTGCCAATCCATACGGATTCCTAATTTCAGTCACTTGTGCAGCGTCCATTTTTCGCCTCTCCTTCGCAGATGTGGTGCGGATATGAACCATTCTAGTTTTGACTTGGGTGGCTCTCAATTCGATTCGGGAGCGATTCAATTCAGAAAAACTGATTTGTTCATCCGTTTGCCTTACGCGCGGCGGACTGAGGAGCGCAGTGGCACCGTCAGCTGCGTGCGACCGGACGGCCCGATTCGCTGCCGAATCCGTGAGATAGCACGAACAGTCAATACGCCCGCGTTGAGCTCCTTGATTCCGACGACGTTAAGCAACGGTCGCGCTTCATCGCCCAAGTGCGGCAGCAACATTTGAGCAGCCGAGAAGTCCTGGCTCTCAGTCCAGAAACTCGGTAGCGCAACCGTCCAGATACCGACCGCCGACGCGGCCTGAACACCAATGGTTGTCGCGGCCAGCGCGACGGCTGTACTCGCGGGCAACTCAAGCGTGTGAAGCAGACGCTGATACATACCGCTGGTGACCTCACTGAATCGCGTACCGTCTCCCGAGGCAACGGCGCAGATGGTCGACGTCCAGTTACTGCCCAATAGTGATTCCAGTGCCATCGATACCGAGCTCGGCGTTTGGCAGCTGACTACTGCGATGCGATAGCCGCCCTGTTCCGCCTGCTGAAGCACGCGCGCGACACCCGGCCGGAACGCCAGACCTCGCTCCTTGAGGAGTCGGTTGAATGCTTCTACCCGTTCCGCCTCGATGCTCCCGAGCAAATCATCTGACCAGTCCGCTTCGACCTGCTCTTGATAGCAGGCGGGAAGCTGAGGGCGACTGCTCACGGACAGCAAGCGCTGATAGACCTCGGGCGTCCATCGCAAGCTGAGCCCGACACGAGCAAAAGCGGTGTTGAATGCCAGCAGGTGCAATGAATCTGTGTCTGCCAATGCGCCATCAAGGCTGAAAATCAATACTTCAGTCGACACGTGTCACCTCGAATGAGAAGTGTCCAAAACGAGCATCTGCGTCTTGCCACAGGCTGGTAGGCGGTCGAACCACTTTCGGGGAAGCGAACTAACGACCAGGATTTCGTGGACTCATTGATACACGTTTCGTGCCAAGCACTACGGCGAATGACCGCTCAAGGCTTGACAGCCAGTTTTTGAATTGACAAGCCACACGCGTGATTCATTCCTGCAATTTGCTGCACTACAAGCATCACAAAAATGAATCAGACGCTGATGGAAACAAAAAAAACGGCACCGAAGATTCGGTGCCGCCAAAGCCATTCACGGATGGACTGGACGAACCCAGCCGGGCCTAACCGTTATAAGCGGTCTTCACGGTAGTGAAGAACTCCGCTGCGTAGCTGCCTTGCTCCCGCGAGCCGTAGCTCGAGCCCTTGCGCCCGCCGAAAGGGACGTGATAATCGACCCCGGCGGTGGGAACGTTGACCATCACCATGCCGGCCTGCGCTTCGCGCTTGAAGCGTGTGGCGTATTGGAGCGACGTCGTACAAATGCCTGCCGATAACCCGAATTCCGTATCATTGGCTATCTGGAGCGCGTCGTCGAAATCTCGTGCCGGGATGAGGCATGCTACCGGGCCGAATATTTCTTCGCGGGCGATACGCATTCCGCTGGTCACGTCCGCGAAGAGTGCCGGCGAGAGGAAAAATCCGTCCGTGTCGCGCTTGATACGCTCTCCGCCAAACGCAAGCGTCGCACCTTCTTCCCGTCCGATTCGGATGTATTCCAGGTCGGTCTGCAACTGCTCGGAATCGACCACCGGCCCAATGTGCGTGTCGGCAGAGAGCGCGTGACCGACGCGCAAGTGCGAAAGCCGCTCGACGAGCGCGTCGCGGAATCTGGAATAGATGCCGTGCGTGACGATGATTCGGCTCGATGCCGTGCATCGCTGGCCGGTAGAGTAAAAGGATCCCTGGATAGCACAGGTGAGTGCCGTCTCCATGTCCGCGTCATCCGTCACGAGCAACGGGTTCTTTCCGCCCATCTCGAGTTGCAACTTTGCAAAGCGTGCGCCGGCCGTTGCCATGACCCGCGCGCCAGTCCCGGTGGAGCCGGTGAAACTGATCGCATGAACCTTCGGACTCTCGAGGAGCGCCTTCCCTACGACGCTGCCACGGCCGATAACGAGGTTGAAAACGCCCGCCGGAAACCCGGCGCGACTGATGATTTCGCTCAATGCCCACGCGGACGATGGCACCAGTTCTGCCGGCTTGAACACCACACAGTTGCCATAAGCGAGTGCCGGCGCAATCTTCCACGCCGGGATGGCAATCGGGAAGTTCCACGGCGCGATGATCCCGACGACGCCGACTGGCTCACGGGTGATGTCGACGCTCAAGCCGGGTCTGACAGATTCGAGGTGTTCACCCCGTACGCGAAGGACTTCGCCCGCGAAAAATTTGAAGATCTGGCCGGCGCGCGCCACTTCACCGATACCTTCCGCACGGGTTTTTCCTTCCTCCCGTGAAAGCAGCTCGCCCAGCTCTTCTTTCCGGGCGAGGAGCTCAGTGCCCACGCGATCCAGTGCATCAGCGCGAGCTTGCACGCCGAGTACTTGCCCGGTAGTGAACGCCTGGTACGCGGCGTCGATTGCCTCGAGAGCCAGGCTCTCGTCCGCCTGTGAGAATTCGTCGACCACGTCAGATGTATCGGACGGGTTGATGTTTCGGTAACCGTCCGAACCGGGACGCCATTGCCCACCGATGTAGCTCGTTTTCATTTGAGTACCTTGATCACGCGTTGTTTCTGAAGTTGCTCAATGACGTCGTTCGACAGGCCCAGCACACCTTCGAGTATCTCTCTGGTGTGCTGCCCCAGGAGTGGTGGCGGATTCCTGTAGTCAACCGGTGTTTCGCTCATCCGAATCGGACTTGCCACCGTACGCACAATCCCGGCCAATGGGTGCGGCTGTTCAACGACCGCCCCCCGCACCGATACATGCGGGTCCTGGAACGCCTGGCCGATGTCGTTGACCGGGCTGCAAGGAACGCCAGCCGCCTCGAGGGCAGCCAGCAACTCTGCATTGCGCCAAAGCTTGATTTGCTCGCGAAGGAGCGGGATAAGCACCGTTCTGAACTCGACGCGTCTGCGATTGGTCGCGAAGCGCTCCTCATTCGGCAGCCCTTCGCAACCGATCGTCCTGCACAGCGCCTTGAACTGTTCATCGTTCCCGACCGCGATTACGATTCGCCCGTCCGACGTCTCGAAGTCTTGATACGGAACGATGTTCGGATGGGCATTGCCCAATCGGACGGGCGAAATCCCGGTCGTGAGAAAGTTCGACGCCTGATTGGCCAACGTGGCGAGTTGCACGTCCAGAAGGGACAGGTCGATCCGCTGGCCTACACCCGTCACCGTCCGATGATGAAGGGCCGCGAGGATGGCCGAACTCGCGTAGATGCCTGTCATGACGTCGGTCAGTGCCACACCTACCTTCTGCGGTCCGGCACCCGGCTGACCGTCTGGCACGCCGGTAATGCTCATCAATCCGCCCATCGCCTGGATCGCGAAGTCGTACCCCGGGCGATTAGCGTACGGACCCGATTGCCCGTACCCCGTCACCGAGCAGTAGATCAGGCGAGGATTCAGTTCTCTCAGGCTGTCATAGTCCAGCCCATACTGCACCAGGCCGCCGGTCTTGAAGTTCTCGACAAGAACATCGGATTTCGCGACGAGGTCCCGGATGATTTTCTGGCCTGCGGCGGTCGCGATGTCAATGGCGAGCGAACGCTTGTTGCGATTGGCAGCGAGAAAATATGCCGACTCCGAGGTCGTATTCCCGTCGCGGTCTCTCAGGTATGGAGGGCCCCATGCACGCGTCTCGTCGCCAAGCGCCGGACGCTCGACCTTGATCACGTCGGCACCGAGGTCGGCAAGAATCTGCGTGGCCCAAGGGCCAGCGAGTACTCGCGACAAATCGAGCACCTTTACGTCGGACAATGCGGAACTCATCGATCAGCCCGGCTAGAGAAGCATTGAAGAAAGGCGCGAACCGAAGCCGCGCCCATTTCCGGCACGGATAAGCGAGCGACGCTTACCCGTATGCCGACACGTTCAGGCCAGCTGTACGACGCCGGCGCCGGCCGTCAACTTGAGGAGGATGCCCTCGATGATGTCCATGCCCTCATCGATGAGCGCGTTCGAAGCCGTCAGGGGGAGCATGATGCGCAAGACGTTGCCGTACGATCCGCACGTCAACAGGAGAAGCCCTTCCTTTTGTGCTTCGGCCTTCAGACTCGTCACGATGTCGGGAGCCGGCTGCCCATTTTTCATGAATTCAATCCCTGTCATGGCGCCGAGACCGCGTACGTCGGCGATTTCAGGGACATGGGCACGCAGGCCGTTGAAGCGGGAACGCAGACGCTCGCCGATCGCCTCGCTTCGCGCGCAGAGGGATTCCTCCTCCATGACGTCGAGAACCGCGAGGGACGCGACACAGGCCATCGGGTGGCCCGCGTACGTGCTTCCCAACCCGCCGGGAGGAATCGAATCCAGCACGTCGGCGCGGCCAACGACGGCCGAGATCGTCATGCCGCCGCCCAGTCCCTTGGCCATCGTGGTCAGGTCCGGCACGACGCCGGAGTGCTCCATCGCGAACATCCGTCCGGTCCGGCCAACACCGGTCTGGATTTCATCCGCGATGAAGACGATGCCGTACGTGTCACAGATGTTCCGCAGTCGCTTGAGGAATTCGGTCGGCGCGGGCGTGTAACCACCTTCACCCTGGACCGGCTCCACGATGATTGCAGCAACGCGCTGTGGGTCCACCGTGTATTTGAACAACCGTTCGAGCCCGTAGATGGCATCGTCGACCGAGACGCCATGCAGCTCCGACGGAAACGGCGCTTGATAGACCTCTGCCGACATCGGGCCGAAACCGGCCTTATAGGGCGCAACCTTGCCTGTCAGGGCCATCGCCATGAACGTACGGCCGTGGAAAGCACCGTCAAACGAAATGACGGCCGAGCGCTTCGTGTAGTAACGGGCGACTTTGACGGCGTTTTCGACCGCTTCGGCACCGGTCGTCATGAAGAAGGCCTTCTTCGGAAATTGGCCGGGGGCAAGCTCCGAAAGCCGTTCCGCCAGCTCGACGTACGATTCGTAGGCCACGACTTGAAAACACGTGTGGGAGAATTTTTCGGCTTGCTTCGCAACCGCTGCCGATACCTTCGGGTGTCGATGTCCCGTATTGAGAACAGCGATACCGGCACAGAAATCGATATACCGCTTGCCTTCGACGTCCCAGATTTCCCCATTCTCCGCGCGTTCCGCGAATACGGGATGAGCATTCCCAATGCCCTGGGGAACGGCGCGAGCGCGTCGCGCCATCAAAGCCTTGTTCGTTTGCTCGTTATTCGACATCTTTCACTCCTGTTGATACGGGACGACCGGGTGGTCATCACAATTCAAAAATCAAACCGGGACGACGGCTCGGTCGTTATTTCGAGACGGTAATTTCGCCCTTTCCACTACCGAACCCAGTCCAGCGGGTATCCGCCTGGCTGGTAAACACTTCTCTTGAGACGAGCTGGCCCGTTGCAGCCTTCCACTTTCCGGTGCCTCCCTGAAGCGTGAACGTGATGCCGTCGTATACGGTATCGATGGCGCTCAGAAGCTTGTCACCGTCCTTGTCCTTCATCTCGCAGCGGCCGGTGCCTTTCGCCGTCACGTCCTTGCCCACCGTCGTATCAGTCTCGATTCCGACACACGTGGTGTCGAAAAAAACATCGCCCTTTGACGGCAGACTTACCCTGTAGCTGCCACGCAGTTGAAACACCGCGGTCGAGCGATTCGCGCCTTCCGCGATGCTCGGCGAAAAATCCGCTGTCCAGCCACTCGACAAGATCACTGGCTCAGCTGACGCGACCGCAGATGCGAGCAGGACACTGCAGCCGAACAACATCACACCGATTTTCATGTTTGACCTTCAAATAGTCTTTGAACGTGGAACGCAGAAGTCCAGCTTGGAGCGGCCCCTTTCAACGAGGGGCCGCCCGGACCAAAGGTCAGATTCCCGTGCGAAATGCAAAGCACAGCACAAACACTTCTGCCACAAAGTGGCGCAGCCCCGCGAACAACTGTTTGTATCGCATTTCACCCTCCATTTACTCACGAGTACTACATCAGCACTCTAGATGCTCGCAATTGGATCGTTTGGTTTGGATGGTTTCGGGGCTCGGAGCGTCCCAAAACCATTCGTCAGAGGTTGCGCGACACCGTCACTTCTTGAAACGAGCCAGCTCCGTCAGACGCAAACCGCCGTTGCCTGGTGAGCAAATGCGCGTCTCCGGCCGGAGCATCACTCTTGCGGTGCGGCTTGCCGATGAAGAGATAGAGCAGCCCGGAGATGACCACCACCACCAGGGTCAGCAGCATGGAGTAGTTCATGTACCACGGAGCCGTCGGCGTACGCGGCCAGAGAATATTGACGACAGCGCCGATTCCATAGGCGAGCGCAAGGATGTTGACCAGCCATCCCAGATTACCCATCGAGAACTGACCGGCCGGGCGCCAGCCGCGCACGCGGGCGAACATCGCACCGAGCACCACCATCTGGAACGCGACGTAAATGCCGACCGCCGCAAAGCTGACGATAATGTTCAGCGCATCCTGGACGAAGAACCCGATGCAGTCGATGAACGCGGACACGACACCGGCAACCACCAGCGCCGCGGCCGGGACGTGGGTCCGCGGCGAGATGCGGGAGAGGAAGCCGCTGCAAATGATCATCTTGTCACGAGCGTAGGCATAAACCAGCCGACTGACGGCGGCCTGAAGGCTGAGAATGCACGACACGTGAGAGATCAGCACGATCCCGTAGACCACGCGTGCGCCAATCGAGCCGAAAGCATGCGTAAGGATGGTGTTGATCGGGTCCGCGTCCTTGCCCGAGATGGCAGCCTGCAGGTCGGGTACCGCAAGGATGAGGCCAAGGCACGCGTAGATCGTGACGGGGATACCGATGTAAATCGTCATCCGCATCGCGCGCGGAATCGCCTTGCCCGGGTTCGGTGTTTCTTCTGCAAGGTCGCCGCATGCTTCGAAGCCATAGCAACAGAACATGCCAACCAACGCCGCGGCAAGGAAGGCGGGCAGATACGAACCACCTGCACTGAAGCTGAACGTCTCGAAGATGACGTGAAGCGGCTGCAGGCGGCCGAACAGGAGCAGGTAACCACTGACGAGCAACGCGCCCAGCACCTCGCAGATGAAACCGAACATCGCAATGCGTGCCAGCGTCTTCGTGCCGAGCAGGTTGATGAGCGTCGACCCGAGCAAAAGTACGATGGCGATGATAGTCGTCGTCTTCGGTGTGACGTCGAACCCGAGCAGATAGGCAAAGAACGGCGCACCGCCAACAGGGACAGCGGCCACGGTTGTAATCAAAGCCCACATATAAACCCAACCGCTCATCCATGCCCAGCGCGCGCCCACCAGCCGTCGCGTCCACGGATAAAGTCCGCCGGCAATCGGGAATTGCGACACGACCTCGCCAAAAATCAGGCAAACAAACATCTGGCCGATTGCCGCAATCAGATAGGACCAGATGAATGGAGGCCCGCCCGTCGTCATGCCGAACGTGAACAGCGTGTACGCGCCCACGACGGGAGAAAGATAGGTAAAGCCGAGCGCAAAGTTTTGCCACAGGCCCATCGAGCGGTCGAAGCTCGATGTGTAGCCCAACGCTGCGAGTTGCGCCGAGTCGTCGTCGGCAGAGCGGGGGTCAGAGAAGGACATGTTGTCTCCTACCTTCAGATGGAAAATTCAGGCGAAACGGCGTTTGGGGCGGGCGCAAACACCGCTATGCACGGTGTTGCGCCCGTTTGCCAACCGGGTCGGCGCGGTCATGCGCCGACTTCCTCCAACAACGCGGTTTCACTCCAAATTGAGCCAAACGGACTTGCTCTGTGTGTGAGCAAGAATGGTTTCGAAGCACTTGTCGCGCCCCTGCCCCGACTGCTTGAAGCCACCCCAAGGCTGCGTCATGTCGCCGTGGTCATAACAATTCACCCAGACGATTCCCGATTCGACGTTGCGCGCCACGCGGTGGGCGCGGGTGACATTCGATGTCCAGATACCGGCAGCCAGCCCATAAATGGACGAGTTTGCGATATCGACCGCTTCCTCCTCGCTGTCGAACGGCATGATGGCTGCAACGGGTCCGAAGATTTCCTCGTTCGCAATGCGCATATTGCGATTCACATCGGTGAAGAGCGTCGGCGCCACGAAGTTGCCAGCGCGAAGCTCCGCCGGAATCTGACCCGCCAGCGCGAGAACACCCCCTTCGCTCTGCCCGATGTCGATGTATGACGACACGCGCTTGTGCTGTTCTTTCGTCACCAACGGGCCCATGGTCGTGCCGGGATCGAGCGGGTCGCCCGGCTTGAACATCGTCGGCGCCAGTTCGACGAACTTCTTCACGAACTGCTCGTAGATGCCGCGCTGCACCAGGATGCGCGAGCCGGCGCTGCAAACCTCGCCCTGGTTGCCATAGATGCCGCTCGCGGCGTATCGGACGGCTGTGTCGATGTCCGCTACGTCGTCAAACACGATCTGCGGGCTCTTGCCGCCACACTCCGTCGTCACCCGCTTCATGTTGGACTGGCCGGCGTAGATCATCATCAGCTTGCCGACTTCCGTCGACCCCGTGAAGGAAATCTTGTCGACATCCTTGTGCAACGCGAGCGCTTTACCCGCGTCTTCGCCGAATCCGTTCACCACGTTGAACACGCCTGCCGGACCGCCCGCTTCCACGAACAGACGCGCGAGCAGGAGCGCGCTCGTCGGCGATTGCTCAGCCGGCTTGAGGACGACCGAGTTACCCGCAGCCAGCGCCGGCGCGACCTTCCACGCTGCCATCATCAGCGGATAATTCCACGGCGTCACCGCACCGACGACACCGATGGGCTCACGGGAGATGAAGTGGAAAGCGCTCGACGCGGTGTTTGTGACAACCCCTTCGATCTTGTCGATTGCTTCGGCAAAGTACTGGAACGTGTGGGCCGAGAACGGTACGTCGCCGTTCAAAAGATCGCTGATGGGCTTGCCCATGTCGAGGCAGTCCAGCAACGCGAATTCTTCGGTATGTTCGTTGATGAGTTGAGCCAGGCGGAACAGCACATCCATTCGGTCGCGCGGCGCCATCCTCG
Organism: Burkholderia contaminans; assembly: GCF_029633825.1. Classification (NCBI taxonomy): domain Bacteria; kingdom Pseudomonadati; phylum Pseudomonadota; class Betaproteobacteria; order Burkholderiales; family Burkholderiaceae; genus Burkholderia; species Burkholderia contaminans. The sequence goes on from NZ_CP090641.1 coordinate 1,640,585, forward strand.
ACCAAACCCCTTCCTTGAAGGTACGGCGAGCCGCGGCCACCGCGAGATCGATGTCCTTCTCGTTGCCGCGGACCATCGTGTGCTGGTCAAGGCCCGTTGCCGGATTGACCGTGGTAAACCGGCCGCCATCGACTGCATCGACGAACTGGCCGTCGATGAACAGTTTCGTCTGGACATCGAGGCTTTTTGCCTTGGCATGCCAATCAACCACTTTGACTTCTTCGCTCATTTCTTGATGCTCCTCAGACATGTTTTAGCTGGTGCTCCGAACGAACCGCCAGTCGGACTACACTAATGCACCTTCCGTGCCAATTGCATGCCTGCGCGAGAGAAGCCTTGTATCTATTGGGTTTGCTGCGTTTAGTTAGCTTCCTGAAATATAGGTTGATGCACTGTCGTATCGAACGATGCATTTGCGCATCATGCTTCTGCAGCGGTGGACGGTCTGCTCTTTCTGGAGATGGTGGCGATGTCCGTCTGAAGCAACTCCGCGGCCTTGCGTTTGCTGCCACAGCGCCTGATGGCATCTTCGATGACTTTGCTCTCGTAGCGACGTACCAGCGCTTTCAGACTGAGCTCTGATGTCTCGCTTTCATCGACGATATCGACAGTCAATGCATTCTGGCCGATGCCAAGCGGCTCCCCACCATCGAACGGCCCGCTTGCGGATGCCTCGAGCGGCAGATCCTCTTCGCCTGCCGTGCTTTCGCATGCCACCGACAGGTATTCGATGAGGTTCTGAAGCTCTCGAATGTTGCCGGGAAATGCATACTTCCGGAGCTTGTCTCGACACTCCTTCGTGAGCTGCAGCGGCGTCTCGCGCCGCTGGTTGACTGACGAAAGGAAACGCTCCACGAGAGGATCGATCAGGTCGCGCTGCAGACGAAGTGGAGGCAATGAAAGTACGACCACCGACAACCGGTAGTAAAGGTCCCGACGGAAGCGGCCCTGTTCCACCAGTTCACGCAGATTCTGGTTTGTCGCCGCTACCACATTGACCTTGACCCTTCTCGGTTGCATCGCGCCGACCCGCTGCACAAGGCCCGATTCAAGAACCATCAGAAGTTTCGCCTGCGACTGCAACGGCGTCTCGCCAATCTCGTCGAGAAACAACGTTCCCCCGTCGGCTGATTCGATCAGGCCCGGCTTACCCCGCGTAAGCGCACCTGTGAAGGAGCCACTTTCATAGCCGAACATTTCCGACTCGAACAAGGATTCGGGAATACCCGCGCAGTTCACGTGGACGAAAGGCGAGCTTTCCCGGCCGGAGCGGCGGTGCAGCAACTTCGCAAATTCCGTCTTGCCTACACCGGACTCGCCCAGCAGCAGCACGCGGCTTCCCATCGAGATCGCACGCTGGCCAACGGTCAGCAATCTCGCCGTATCTTCCGTCACACCCATCAACGGGCTCGGCTCGGATTGCGACTGGTTCGCCTCCTTGCCGCCATGCGCGGCATTCAACGGGGCGCCCTTGGTGAACGCGTCGAGGTTACGCTGCAGAATGATGTAGCAGGTCATGGCGCCCTTGCTGTCACGCAAGGCTCGGCCCGTAATCACGAGACGTCGGCCGGTGCCATCGACGAGGTTCTCGTGGTAGCGCTCCCCCTTGTTGAACGCTTCCAGGACACCAGGGCATTGTATGAATGACTCGTTGACGAACTCGAGCAGCGGCCGGCCCACGATGGAGGCTCTAGGCAACTCGTTCATGCTTTCGCCCGCGGCATTCACATACCGTGTCACGCCGCCACGGTCGATCATGAGCATCCCGTCCGGCAAGAGGTCGCAGATCGTGCTCCATCGGGGGTCGCCGAGAAACTCCAGCAGTTCGTCATGCGACCAACCGGTCTCGTCCCGCTCGGACATGTCAGCGAACTTCATTCGAGGACCTCTTCGAAGCGGTGACGGCGCGCCGCGCCGGGCCGGAACTGCGCGCGACAGGTGCGACAGGACGAATGGAAAACACGAAATCCGAAAATAGGTCGTCCCCCACCGGGCCGACTCGCACATCACAGTCCATCACGGCGCCGTTCGAGAATTTCACGACGTCGAGCCAGCGATGCGTCTCGCCGTTGCTCCACTTGCGTGCAACGTCGGTATCGGCAAGCGAAATGAAATCACCGATCCTGCCGTGCAGGATGCTCGACGCTGGACTGTTGAAGAGCCGTTCGCAAGCGGGATTGACCGCGGTGATCGTGCCGCTTCTGCTTGCGACCAGGATCGCGTCGGGTATCGCGCTGAGAATGCGCTGGACGGTCTCTGCCGACTGTACGAGCTTGTCACGTTCGTTTCTGAAGTCGGTAAGGTCCTGCAGCGTCCCCCACATCCGGGTGAGATAGCCGCCCTGAATCTTGCCTCGAACGTTGTTCTCGACATACATCGTCGACCCGTCATATTTCAGGTCAATCGTGAGGCTGCGATCGACGTTGAAGTCATTCCGGATGAGATTGCGGACAAATGCCTCGTTCTGGGGGCTGCGAGGGAAGTAGGTTCGGACGGGTTGGTCGTTAATGTCCACGCCGTCGGGCAGCGAGTAGAAGCGCGACATCGCTTCGTTGCAGTTCGACCAGTGACACTCGTTGGAAAACACCTGCCGGATGATCTCCGGCTCGCTCTCCTGAAGATTGACGGGTTCAGTGAACTCGATGCACCACATGGGCTGGCTCGTGGTTTCGATGTAACCACGCAGCAGTTCGGCACCACTCTGAACTTGCGCAAGAAGCTGCCTTCCTCCAACACTCTCGACCGCGAAAATCTGCAACGCCGGTTCTCCGTCATGAAGCGTCCCGACGAGCCGGGAACTGACTGGCGTCGGTACACCTTCCAGCACCATCTCGAGCTCTTCGTTTGCGGTCACTGTTTCAAGTGTCTGGAGCGCCAGATAGTTATCAAGGATACCTATTGAATTCCCCGTAAAGAGAGAGGCAGTCGGCATGCCGACGAGAGATCCGACGTTTCCGCACCATTCCGTCAGGAGCGTGCTTGCGTCGAGCACCGCTCCCGACCTCGCAATGGTGAGCGCCAATACCGGGATGTTTGACAGCACGAGGACCTCCATCACAGCGCCGTCCCGACGTCGGGACTGATGCGCATTTGTTGCTCGTTGCTGCGAATTTGCATCGATCAAAAATATTGAGATAGTTATTTTTTAGTAGGGATTTCCCTGACGCTCCATGTGCGACAAGGCGTTCAGGCTGCTGGCACGAGTCTCGCTTTGCAGTAGGGCGAACTCGTTTGCTGCGGCTGCCTTGATGTGGCTGCCGACGCGGCGACGGATCGAACGAACGTCCAAGGAGGCTTCAACCATGTTAATCACCGGCATAAAAAGCCGTCCGGTGTATGACGTCCTCGCACCGATGTCCAACGGTGCGCTCCACGTCATAGCGGGTCAGGGAAGCGGGGGCCAAGCGCTCTTGCGTTTGCTCGGCGAGTTGTCCGACAAGTCAGAGCACATCGTCGTCTTCTATTCCACCGAGTCGTTTTCGGGGAAGGACTTCTCGGCGGAACTTCAGGCCATCGAAACGGAGAACCTCAGGCTCTTCAAGTCGAACGCCGAACTCGTCGGTTACCTGGAAACGTATTTGTCGACGGCGAAGACTGGACTGCGTCTTTATCTGGCCGGTTCGGAGAGCTTCATCGGTACGGCGATGCAAGTCGCAAACAAGTTCAACCTGAACAGCGACGAGGTGCTGCGCGAGCACGGCGGCACATACGTTCGCCGTGTCTGGTGTGTTCACTGCGATACCTACACGGAGAACGTCACGCATCGTGTTTTCAAGTGCCCCGGCTGCGGCCTTGACCTCGTGGTTCGCGATCATTACTCGGGTCGCCTGGCCGCATTCATGGGCGTGAAGGCAGACGCGGAACAGACCGGCAACATGCCGGCGGCAGAGGAGCTCGACACATGAACGCGCATGCAGGTACGTTGCCGGTTGTTGTCACCGCAATTGAAGACATCACCCCGCTCATCAAGGTATTCACCCTTCAGGACCCTTCCGGCAAGCCGCTTCCCGGCTTCTCAGGCGGAAGTCACGTGGTTGTGCTGATTCCCGACGAAGGAAAAATCTATCGCAACCCGTACTCGCTGATGAGCACGCCGTTCGACACGACGTCGTACAGAATCGGCGTTCGTCGCCAAGACAATGGTCGCGGTGGATCACTTGCCATGCACAACGATGTTCGCGTCGGCATGACGCTTCACATCACGCATCCGGCCAATAATTTCCCGCTTAACCGTCGGTCGCTGAAGCACATCTTTATTGCAGGCGGCGTCGGCATCACGCCCATCATCTCCCAGATTCACGACCTTCAGGTCGGCTCGGTCCCTTATGAACTGCACTACGCGGTCCGCAACACCGACCACAACGGGATGAAGCAATTTATCGCGGGCGACGAGATCGGGTCCACGGAGCTCTACTACGACAGCGCTGACGCTCAGATCGACTTTGACGCGATTCTCGGCAATCAGCCGTTGGGCTCCGATGTCTATATTTGCGGCCCGGCTCCGATGATTGAAGCGGTTGTCGCTTCCGCACGCGCGCTCGGGTGGGCGGACAGCCACATTCACTGGGAAGAGTTCGTTGAAGCATCGACTGGAGACGCGTTCGAGGCGTTTCTGAAGAAGGCCAACAAGCGGATCATGGTCCCGCCCGAACTCAGCCTGCTCGAGGCAATCGAGGGCGCCGGCCTCGACATGCCCTACCTCTGCCGTGGTGGTGCCTGTGGGCACTGCGAAACCGACGTGCTCGAACTCGATGGTGAAATTGAACATCGAGACATCTGGCTCAGCGACGACATCAAGGCATCCAATCGAAAGATGATGCCCTGCGTGTCCCGCGCCAAATGCAAGAAGCTTGTCCTCGACCTGTAACCGGAGCGAATCATGTCTATCGTCTTCAACACGACCGAAACCTTCCGCGACGATTACACGTTCCGGAACAGCAAAGAAAGTATCCAGCGTTGGCCGTTCCCGTTCTTCGAGGACAAGTACGAGTACACGATGAATCTGGAGCCTCACGTCAAGGTTCCCGGTACCGTGTACGCCGCCAACTTCGACATCGACGAGCATTACGTCGCGGAGATGAAGGAACGCGCGATTGCATTGGAGGAGCGTCCCGGGCAGCATTTCAAGGCGCTGCCCAACATGATGCAAGCGCAGTGGGATCTGCTCGAGTTGATCATGGAGTCGTATGCGGCCGACTACCCGGAGTACTTCACTTTGAGCATTGACGGCTCGCAGTGGACGTGGGAGAACAAGCTGCTGAACATCAAGGACACCTTCACCTTCGGCGACCCGAAAACCCTGCCGTATGAGCCGATGGAATACATCACTCGCCAGGCTCAAGGTGAATGGATCGTCGTGGATGACCGCGACGATACCCTCTATTGGTCCGCCGCGATGGCGACCGAACGCGCCGATTACTCATTGCGCTTCAACCTTGGCATGAGCTGGAAGGAGTGGCACGGCCCGACGATCTCGTCGCTGCACGACAGCGGCATTCTCGAGCGGGGCCTCAAGTTCCTCAAGCGCATGCGTATCGGCCATCCGGTGCGGCGTCTCAACTGGACTTTTACCGTCAACCCGCGCCTCGAGACGTCCGCAGAGACGCTGCCGGAGTGGGCCCCCGACCGAGCGAAGCTCACGCTCGACGACGTGGGCAAGAAGGTCAATATGCGCGTCGAGTTGCAGCCGCTGCACCGTCTGCCACGGAGCAACGCGATCGTGTTTCCCGTGCGGACGTATTTCGCAAGCCTCGAAGAACTGTGCACCATCCCGAAGTGGGGCCGTCGCATGCACCGCGTCTTGCGAGACCTGAACCCTGAAATCCGGGACTACAAGGGCTTTACGCTTTACCACGACTTGATGGTTGAGTACCTGTCGAAGTTCGACGACGGCGCTCCGACTTCTCCCGGAAACGGTCCGGAGTAAGCGCCTTTGCGCAGGCGCCGCATGTTTCTTGGCGCCTGCCCATATACCCGGCAGCGAATATTCCGATGCGATATCCGGACCGCGTAAACAAGCGCCGCGGTTGATTTCCGGCGGCGTATTTCAGCCGTGTGCGGCTTCAAGTCTTTGTGGGCACCCTCGCGCTACATCACCCGCACGGCACCCTTACGTGGAACTGCGAAGGTCGCGAGCGACGACTTCGAGTGCTCGCGTCCGCCCCTCTGCTGGACGACTTTCTTGCTCTTTTCCGATGTTACTTTCAACCAAGGAGACATTCATGTCGCAAGCGCAATCCGAAGAGCAACTGGACCAAGCGTTTCAACAAGCGATTGCCGCCAATTACGCGGTGCTGACCAACGGTTTCGGGACCAACAACGCAGGTACCGTCGCCTACGAATTCTTCACGCCGGATGCATGGTCCGTCGGTGCGGAAGAGGAGACGGCCATCGGCGCGAAGGCGATCGAAACGCTTTACGCCGACTTCGTCGGTGCATACACCTTTGAGGCCAAGTCCGTCTCGGCCCACCGGGTGGGTGATGCCGGATGGGACTTCGCGGAGGTCACACTCGTGTCAACGGACGGCCAGAAGGAAGTTCATCCGTACAAGGTTCTCTACGTTTGGGAGCGCATTGACGGCAAATGGACCTGCAAAGGACAGATGTACGTTGAAGGGAGTTTCAAAGGTACAGTCGCCGGCGTTTGAACGGTCGGAACGATGACCTTTACCCGCGCGATATTCGCGCGGGAATTCCTTCCACGCTTTGGTCGATGTTTCAGGGCTAGCCTACGATGAAGTTCGACTTTTCGGTCACCCGCTCGCTACACCTTTACGGGCTGAGCTTTCCATTCGACATATTCATCAAATGCGCGCGAGGTTTGCAGAACGTCGAAGGTATCGATCTGGTGCCGAGCCAACGACAACGTTGCATTCAGATTCCGGTGAGTCGCCGCTTCGATTATCAATTGGAACCGGATGCCAGCGGTGCAGCTGAGGCGGTGGTTCACATTCTTTGCGAGCACGATTGCGGCGTGACGATGACGGCGAAGGACTGGGAGGGCCTGTCTCTCGCGACCCACACCAGGACGGCCTCGATCTCGCTGGCGCTCGCTCGGAAGATATTCCTCTATCCCCATGACCGATGGACGCTGGCGACCGTTGCAGAACAAACTGAAACGACTGTTCGCGCACTGCAAGCGCGCATCTTCCGTGAGAACGCTGCATTCTCGGAAATACTGTCCCGCCAACGCAGACTGCGAGCACTACTCGACATGCTTGCAATGGGGGTGCACGTCGGCGACGCGTCGCTGAGCGCACCCAGGACTCGCGGAGAAACGTCATTGAGGCGGACCCTGGCTCGCGGCTATCTCATACTCTGAAGCGCCAGTTCGACGTGCTGTCGGTCATCGTAGACCCAATTAAAGTTGTCTCTGTTTGCGAAGTAAAAATGTCACTTCGCCGCTAGGCGCCGGCGAAGATGGGCGAAACGCTCGGAAATTCGTGACGTTACACGTCGCGAATTAAAGCTGGCACTGACCATAACCCGCAAAGACCCGTGTCAACTCCCGGGCAGCGCTGGCAGCCCCTGTCGCGCGTTGTACGAAACCAGCGTTTGAGCAGGCGATCGTACCGTAGCGGCAAAAGGCCAACCCAGCGTCCTTGTCAGCCACAGGTGCCCACCTCCCTCATCGGTGGGCACCCATGCTCCTTGGTCAAAGCGCCGTGACGTAGACGTCGAGAATGGCCCCCTGACGGTCGATCAACCTCAATTGCTGTAGATCAGACCGCGAGCGGCGCCGTTGACGTAAATCCTGCCATACGTGTTCCAGTCGCCGGCCATCACGCCGGAGTCGCCGAATTGGTGCGCGTCATCGTTGAAGCGCGCCCACGTTGCACCACCGTCGTCGGAATGGTAAATGCCCCAGACGCCGTTCAATGTGCCTTCCACGTAGACTGCGGCCGAGTACGGCGAACCGGTCGGCGCCCTGCCCAAGGCGATCACGGTGGCGCCCGGTGTGTCGTTGGTGGACGCGAAGGCGCTGAGCTTCGTCCAGGTTGCCCCCGAGTCCACCGAGTGGTACACGGCCGTGCCGTCGGCCAGCCAGAGGTCGCCCTCGGCGTTCGGATTGACCGCCATCGACGTATCCCCCCACGCATTCCAGGCCAGGTTCGCGTTCACGGAGCCCTGGCTCAGCGCGAACGTGTGGCCGCCGTCGTTCGAGACGTAGATCTTGCCGCGCTGCCAGCTCCACGGTGCGCCGCCGGAGTCGTAGGCATAGACCTTGTTCGGGTTCTTGCGGTCCGCGGCCAGGCGGTAGGCTCGCGGGAAGCCGTTCCATTTGGCGCTGAACGCCGGCAGGTTGGTCGATGTCCAGCTGGCGCCATTGTTTGTCGTGTACGACGGCACCGAGTCGGGCGGTGCCCAGGTCACGTTGTTGCGCGACGGGACGACCAGGTTGCCCACGTTGCTCTGGCTTGCCGCGGCGCCGTCAGGCAGCGACGCGAACGTCGCCCAGGTATTGCCGCTGTCGCCCGACCAGAAGCCCTTGGTGGCATGGCCGTTGGCGTTGTCGACGCCCGCGGCGGCGATGTACGTCGGATCGGACCACGACATGTCGGCCGAATTGCCGCTGCTCCACGTGTTCAACGGGCCTTTCGTCGGCCTCGTCGTGAGATCCGTATTGACCCACGTGCCGATGTCGCCGGCGCTGTTGATGAACTTGTACGACGCACCGGGCGGCGCCGTGACGAGCGCCAGCGTCACGGTTTCCTCGAGGTTGTCGACCTTGGGGCGCCAGGTTGGCGTGGGCGACGAGGCGTTCATGGTTTCACAGATGCCGCCGCCGTGGACGTGCATGACGTGATCGCGATTGGCCGGGTCGATGGCGACGCTCTCGACCCAGCCGGCGCAGCCACCCGAGGCAGTGCCGGTGTGCGGCATGCCGGCCTCGATTTCGCGCCACGTACTGCCGCCGTCGTCGGATAGCTGGATGGTCTTGCTGGTGTCGCTCCAGCCCGTCATGCCCAGTGCGATGCGGGCGGACGAGCCCAGACCGGAGACGGACAGGCCGCCAAAGCCGTTACCGTTGGAGCGGTTGAGCAGCGTCCAGTTGCCGTTGTTACTTCCGCCGAACTCGTAGAGATAGCTCGGACCACCGATGCCCTGGCCGACGCCCGCGTTGAACACCACGTAGAAGTTGCCGTCGGACGTGCGCACGACGTGCGGGATGTAGTAGCCGGACACCGTCGGCGGGACGGGCACCGGCGTCCACGAGAAGCCGCCGTTGGTGGATTTGTACAGGGTCGACGTCAGACCCGCCGCGTTGGCGTAGTCCGGGGCGACGGTGGCCCACATGATCCAGGTCGGCTGGCCACTACCCTTGCCCGACGTATCGAAGATCACCTGTTCGACGCCGATCGGGGAGCCGCCGCCGCTGATCGTGGTGGAGGACAGACCCGTGACCTGCGTCCAGGTGCGGCCCGAATCGGCACTCTTCCACAGGCCGGCCGTGCGCGATCCGTAGAACAGCGTCGAGGGATTGTTCGGGTCGACCTGCAGGCGCTCGCCCGTGGCGCGGCCGTTGTCGTTGCCGCCCACCGGGAACGGCAGGTCGTAGTGCGTCCAGGTGTCGCCGCGGTTGCTCGAGATGTAGATGCGGCCGTTGTGACCCTGCGTCACGGTAATGCCGGTCATCATGTAGACGAGCTGATCGTTGTTCGGGTCGAGCGCAAGGCTTTCGACGCCGTGATAATCGCCCTCGCCCGAGCCGAAACCGATGCCGTCGGTGATGGGCGTCCACGTCGAGTTGGTCGCGTTCCAGCGGTACGCGCCGCCAACGTCGGTGCGTGCGTACAGCAGGCCCGCGTTGGCTGGATGGTAGATCAGGCCGGTAACGTAACCGCCGCCACCCCACTTGACGCTGGTCCAGCTGGCCGCCGGCAGGTTGCTGCCGCTGCCATTTCCGCCGATCTGACTACGATTGGCGGCGACATTGGCACCCGCATTGGTCACGCCTGTCGTGCTGTCGGATCCGCCGTCACAGCCCCATAACGTACACGCAATCGCCGCAGCGGCAATCCATCGTTGAGAAAACATGGTCATCAGAAGTCCTTAATGAAAGAGGTCCATCGCAGGGCCCGTCGTCGGGCCCTGCGTGATCAATTCGTCATGAGCGATGCAATCTGCGCAGCGCTGAGCGCACCGCGATAGATACGGAAATCGTCGATCAGGCCGTGGAACGTGGCGTCGGCACTGTATTGCGATTTGCCCAGCCAGTTCTGCGTGGTAGGGCCAAGGCGGAACGGCGCCTGGAACATCGCCGTGTTGGTACTGACGGGCGTGCCGTCCACGTATATCGTGCCGGTCGAACCCGATAGCGTGACGGCCACATGCACCCATCGCTTGCTCGGCAGCTCGGTGGGGGCGTCGATGATCTGTTCCGGAGGGCCGTCACCTGGGCCGTTGGCCGTCATCGCGAAGCGCATGCCGGCCCAGCCGTTGCGCAACTGGGCGCGCGGCGTGAACATCATGTAGCGGTGGAACCCCGTGCCGAAGTCGAACAGGCGTGCCCACGTTTGCGCGCCGTTCCAGAACACCCAGCTGGCGATGGTGAAGTCCGACACATCGGCCAGCAGATCGCCGGGCAACGCCACATACGCGCCCGAGCCGTTGAGCGAAACCGCGTTGCCGCTGCGCCCCGCTGCCCACGTTGCGCCGTTGAGCGTGCCATTGCGCCCGTTGCCCGAGCTATCGGCGGCCGTGACGCCGCTGCCTTCATCGAACGTGAGGTGCGCGAGCAGCTGCTGCGCCGTGATCACTTTCACTTCGTTGGAGGGCGCCGATTCGCCCGCAATCGTTTGCGCCGTCACGACATAAAAATACGTGCCGGCACCGGCGGGCATATCGGTAAAGGTCAGCAGATCGGTGATACCGCTCCGGATGGTGCTGTACGGTCCGCCGGCAATGGTGGCGCGCTTGACGTTGTAGCTGACGGCGTTACTGCTGCCCCACCACGACAGCACCACCTTGCCCGCGCCGGCGTAGCCGGTCAGGCCGGTCGGCGTTGCGGCAGGGGTGCCGGGGTCGAGCGTACAGGTGAGCGTGCCGTAGCCAAGCTGGTCGAATCCGCCACTGTTGGGGCCGTAGTTGCCGCCGCCGCCTTCCGGTGCCACAAGCTCGGCAGCGCGCTTGGTGTAGGGCGCCGCCAGACCTTTGCGGTTGATGTAATGGTTGGCCACCAGCGCCCAGCAGGGCCGCCCCAGGGCGTCGCCTTGCCCGCCGGTGGAGAACTGCGTCTGGGTAACGCCGGCGCTGTTCTGGTACGTGACGAAAGGCACCGTGTAGAACGCGCCGTCCGCCTGCTTCAGGTTGGCCTTGGCCACGTATTCCGCGCCCGCCAGAAAGCGATTGTTGTCATAGCCGTACAGGTCGATGCCCTGACTCCACGCCATCTCGCAAATGGCGCCCGTCAAAGCAATGCCGAGCGTGCTGTGGCCCTGGTCACGGCCGGCTTCCTGCCATTGCCCGAGGTTGCCGGGGTGCAGGTAGTACACGGCTTGCCGGATACAGCCGTTGCTGCCACCGGTCTTGAAATGGGTGACGGCCTCGTTGACCAGCTCGGCATCGTCGCACAGCACGCCGATGGCCAGGATGCACGCGATGTTGGCCAGGCCCCAGTTGGCCCAGTAGTGCGTGTCCATCGCGGTGTCGATACGGGTCAGGAAAGCGTGACTGACCGGGTAGAAGACATTGCGCATCATGGCCTGGAACGCCGCGAGTCCGGCCGGACTCCAGCCGCTGTAGCCGCGCATGATTTCGGCTGCGTTGGCGAACTCGTAACCGTAGATGCCGGCGGCGAGCGCCACGTCGCTGCCGCCAAGCGTCGTCAGCTTCGCGGTCCATTGGTCCAGATACTCCACGGCTTTGTCGGCATAGCGTGTGTCGTCCGACACCTTCCAGCGCAGCGCGTCGCCATAGGCGGCAGCGATGTCGTTGTAGAGCGCGCCGTAGTTCTGGCCATGCGTGGGATCATTGCCGCGATAGATGCCGACCTGCGGGTTCGGCTTGTTCGTGAGGCGCGTGTGACCGTTGGCGACGAGCACGTTCCAGCTGTCGATCCATGGGGAAGCGTGAGCCCCGACCTTAGCGCGCATGCGTTCGAAATCCGCCTCGGTATGCAGCAAACCGGGATGCGTGAAGGCGCGGGTCTGGGCAGTGCCTGCCGACGTCACCCCTGCGTCGATACCATTCGAAGCTGGAGCACCTCGGGACGCCTGGCCGGTGCCGTTTGCCGATGCACGCTCACCGCCTGTAACCGCGTTGCTTCCGTCGCCGCCGCATCCGGCCAGAAGCGTTGCGCCGAGCGCCGTCACGAAATGGCGTCGTGCAATATTTTCGATGTCGCCGAGTGGGACGATTTCCTCGGGTAGCATCGTCGGTGCTCCGTTGTCTCGCATGTCTGGATCCCCAGTTTTTTAGCTATGGTCGAAGCAACAAAATGTACGAACCGTTCCGTATTCGTCAGGAACGCGTAGCATTCTATCCAATACGATAGGGATGTAATCAAGCGAAAAAAAACATATTCATCAATGACACGCACGTGTCACATCAGTGATGCACGGATTGAGGATTGCGCGAAGCGGCTGGGCGCCGCCGTAGAACAAGACAACGTCGATCGTGAGCATGATCTGTTGTCCATCGCGCGCTCACGGCGGAGCACGCCACCTCGAATCCGACGACCCACCTGCCAACAGAAGTTCGACGTTGACGGCTGCGGCCGCGATCCCGCCCACATCCTCGCCGTATTACCAGCAGGCTCCTGCGAGCCGCTACGGTCTGAGGGATCGCATGTCACGGCAAGCACAGATTCATGCAACCCATCGGAAGGAGCGGGAAACGCGCCGGCCCGCCCGTGCGGCACGATGCAAAACGGCCGGCAACAGATGTGCCGGCCGCTGGTGTGAAACGAATGCATCCCGCGTCGCGCGCCGCGGCCGTCGCAGACGGCGCAGCGCCACGGGATGCGTTGCTACGACTGCCGCTCGGCTGCCACGACCGGCTCCGCCCGGCCGTCGCGCGTGCCGCTTGCCGCCGCCGGCTTCTCCCAGAACGTCGCATTCGCGATGCCGAGCGCGGCCGGATCGAACGTCGGCTCGCGTCCCGCGCGCTTCTGCGCCTCGTAGTCGCGCAGCGCCTTGAGCGCCGGCTTCTGCAGCAACAGGATCGCGACGATGTTCAGCCACGCCATCAACCCGACGCCGATGTCGCCCAGCGCCCATGCGACGCTCGCGCTCTTCACCGCGCCGTACAGCGTCGCGAGCAGGATCACCGCACGCAGCACGAACGTGCCGGCGGCGCTGCTGCGTGCACGGCTCAGGTACGCGACGTTGGTTTCCGCGATGTAGTAGTACGCGAGGATCGTGGTGAACGCGAAGAAGAACAGCGCCATCGCGACGAACGCCGCACCGAAGCCCGGCAGCACCGATTCGACGGCCATCTGCGTGTAGCCGGGGCCGGCCTCGATGCCGGCCGCGCCCGAGAACAGCGCGCGGCCGCCCGGCGCGACCACGTTGTACGCGCCGGTGATCAGGATCATGAAACCCGTCGCCGAACAGACGAACAGCGTATCGACGTAGACCGAGAACGCCTGCACGAGCCCCTGCTGCGCCGGGTGCGTCACTTCCGCGGCCGCCGACGCGTGCGGGCCCGTGCCCTGCCCCGCTTCGTTCGAATAGACACCCCGCTTCACGCCCCACTGGATCGCCATGCCGAGCACCGCGCCGAAGCCGGCCTCGACGCCGAACGCACTTTCGAATACCAGCCTGACGACACCCGGCAGACGCTCGATGTCGAGCGCGATCACGACCCACGCGATCAGGATGTAGCCGAGCGCCATGAACGGCACGACGATCTCCGCGACGCGCGCGATCCGCTTCACACCGCCGAAGATGATCATGCCGAGCAGCAGCACGAGCACCGCCCCGGTGACGGGCTTCGCGATGCCGAAGGAATTCTCGATCGCGGACGAGATCCCGTTCGCCTGCACGCCCGGCAGCAGCAGCCCGCACGCGAGCACGGTGGCGATCGCGAACGCCACCGCATACCAGCGGATGCCGAGCCCCTTCTCGATGTAATACGCGGGGCCGCCGCGATACTGCCCTTCGCGCCGCACCTTGTAGATCTGCGACAGCGTCGATTCGACGAACGCGGTGCTCGCGCCGAGGAACGCGACGAGCCACATCCAGAACATCGCGCCAGGGCCGCCGAACGTGATGGCCGTCGCGACGCCCGCGATGTTGCCCGTGCCGACGCGCCCCGACAGCGACATCGCCAGCGCCTGGAACGACGACACGCCTTCCGCCGAGGCCTTGCTGCCCCGCATCAGGCGCAGCATTTCGATGAAGTGGCGAACCTGCGCGAAACGCGTGCGCAGCGAAAAGTACAGCCCTGCGGCAAGACAGAGAAAGATGAGCGCAGGGCTCCAGATGACACCGTTGAGCGAATCGACGAGTTGTTCCATGGGGCGTTTCTGTTGAAGGTGCGAATGACGCGTGGGCGGACGGTCGGATCCGTTACGCGAGCGAGCGGGCGTCATGACTACGGACAAATCCGAATTTATCTTTCATTTATATTACATGTCTTACGATTTCATTCGGAATCGGGGTGTCCCCCTAGCGGCGCGTGACGCGTCCGGGCGGCGCCGCAACGACGTGATCGTCAATCGGGCAGCCCGCCGTGCATCGGGCGGATCGAATCTTCCGGCGCTGCGCCCCGCCGTGCCCGAACGGCATTGATCCCGGCCGGCGCGCACCGTACAGTGGTCGCCTGCCTCGATACAGGAACCGCCATGCCAATCGGATTTCGGAAGATGCACGCGAACGGCGACGACTTCGCGATCGTCGACCTGCGCGGTCAGGATCACGCGCACGCGATCGATGGCAACCTCGCGCGGCGCATGGGCGACCGCAAGCGCGGCATCGGCTTCAATCAGCTCGCGGTCGTGTCGGACTGCGACGACGCAGCAGCCCGCGTCGCGTTCTGGAACGCCGACGGCTCGCCGCTCGACACCTGCGGCAGCGCAACGCGCGGCGTCGCGTGGCAACTGATGCGGGAAACCGGCCTGTCATCGCTCGTGCTGCGAACCCGCCGCGGGTATCTCGAGTGCTCGACGGAGGCGAACGGCCTGATCACCGTCGAGATGGGCCGGCCGCTCACCGGCTGGCGGGACGTGCCGCTCGCGGAGGCACTCGACACGCTCGCGTTGCCGCTGCCCGGCGCCCCTGCCGCGTGCAACATGGGCAATCCGCATTGCACGTTCTTCGTCGACGATCTGCGCACGATCGATGTCGCGGCGCTCGGCCCGACCATCGAAACGCATCCGCTGTTTCCGCAGAAAACCAACGTGCACTTCGTTCAGGTCATCGATCGCACGCATATTCGCCTGCGCATCTGGGAGCGCGGCGGCGGCGTGCCGCTCGGTTCGGGATCATGTTCGTGCGGGGCGGTCGTCAACGGCATCCGGCGCGGGTTGCTGGATGCGTCGGTGCGCGTCGAATGCGACGGCGGCGACGTGACGGTGCGTTGGGATGGTGCCGGCAGTGTGCTTCTGAGCGGGCCGGTCGCGTTCGGGTTCAGCGGAAACTGGCTGGGCGAGCAGACGCCCGGAGCCTGACGGCCCGGGCCGGCGGACGCGCCTCGCAGGCGCGCGGCCGACCGGACCCAGCCCGGCGCGTTGCGCGCCGGGCCGTACCAATCCGTGCTGGCTCAGTGCTTGTCGTCGAGCTTCTTCGGCTTCGGCGGCGACGGCACCTTCGCGTACTGGAACGCGGGCGTCGCCTTCAGCGCATCCTTCGTCGCGCCCGGCAGGTAGATGTTGCCGTTGCGCACGTCGAGCGATGCGATCGGCACCGCGACGTCGTGCGCGGCCACGCCGAGGAAGCCGCCGGCCGACACGATCGCCGCCGATACCGAGCCGTCCGGCGCGACGATCAGGTCGCGCACGGTGCCGACCTTCTGGTTCTCGTCGTTGTAGACGGCCTTGCCGAGCACGCTCTTCTTCACGCTCCAGCCTTCGAGCAGCGCCTGCGATTGTTCGACGGTCACGCTGATCGGCTGCGCGCCCGCGATCTGTGCGTGCGCGCTGACGCTCGAGGCGAGGACGGTTGCTGCGATGAGGGTCTCGTAGAAAGCCATGCTGTTATGCACTCCGGTGAATTGTTGTCGGTGTCGGCGGCCGGCCAAGCCGCCTCCGTGCATGCGCCGCGTGAAACGAGAAGGCCTCTGTACGACGCATCACACCGGCCCATGTTAGCGCCACTCGCGAAACGCTGCATTGGACGTGATGACGCAGTCGCCGTCATGCGCCTGTTGTGATGGCGACATTACGGATACCGCAGCGAATCGCGTACCTCCCCGCCGTCACGCGTTGCGCGAATACACGCGCCGGTGCCGCACCGCCTCCGCCAGCACGTCGAGCACCGGCTCCGTCTGCGTCCAGCTCAGGCACGCATCGGTGATCGACACACCGTACTTCAGCGGCACGCCCGGCTTCAGGTCCTGGCGTCCGGCCTCGAGATGGCTCTCGACCATCACGCCGACGATCCGGTGCTCGCCCTGCGCCAACTGCCGCGCGAGATCCTGCGCGACGTCGATCTGCCGCTCGTGCGACTTGTTCGAGTTCGCATGCGAGCAGTCGACCATCACCTGTTCGCGCAGGCCGGCCTTGCGCAGCACCGCGCAGCTCGCCTCGACATGCTCGGCGTCGTAGTTCGGGCCGTTCTTGCCGCCGCGCAGGATCACGTGCGCGTCGTCGTTGCCGCGCGTCTCGAAGATCGCGGCCATCCCCATCTTCGTCATCCCCATGAACGCATGGCTCGCCGCTGCCGCGACGATCGCGTCGGACGCGACCTGCACGCCGCCGTCGGTGCCGTTCTTGAAGCCGATCGGGCAGCTCAGGCCCGACGCGAGCTGTCGATGGCTCTGGCTCTCGGTCGTCCGCGCGCCAATCGCACCCCACGCGATCAGGTCGGCGATGTACTGCGGGCTCAGCAGGTCGAGGAATTCGGTCGATGCCGGCAGGCCCAGCGCGTTGATGTCGAGCAGCAGTTGCCGCGCGGCGCGCAGCCCTTCGTTGATGCGGAAGCTGCCGTCGAGGCGCGGATCGTTGATGTAGCCCTTCCAGCCGACCGTCGTGCGCGGCTTCTCGAAGTAGACGCGCATCGTGATCAGCAGGTCGTCCTTCAGCGCATCGGCGGCCGCCTTCAGGCGGCGCGCGTAATCGAGTGCCTGGTCGTGATCGTGGATCGAGCACGGGCCGACGACGAGCAGCAGCCGGTCATCGCGGCCGTGCAGGATGTCGCCGATCGCGCGGCGCGTGTCCTCGACGAGCGTCTGCGTGGCGGCCGGCACCGGCAGCTCGTCCAGCAGCAGTGCGGGGGAAATCAGCGGGCGCACGGCGCCGATGCGGACGTCGTCGATGCGCGTGGTGTCCTGCGTCGCGTCGGCGCTGCCTACCTCGCGATCGTGGGAAGGATTGTCGAGGTTCTGCATGGTGAATCTCCGGGGGACGTCTGTCTGGAATGATGGGCAGGCTCGATTATGGCACCCGGGCGGGACGGTGGCGGCTTGCGGCGGGGAGCGGGCGCGGCTGCATGGCGGCAGCGCGACGGAGATCAACAGGCGAAAAGAAAAAGGCGACCCGCGAAGGGTCGCCCGGCCGTGCGCCACATCACACGCGGCGTGGCGGCTAGTGCAGCGTCTCCGGCGCCAGCGAGTTGCTCGGCAGCAGCGACGTCAGCCAGCAATTGCTCGGCGCCGCTTTTCCGTTGAAACGGTCGTAGAGCCACGGCAGCATGCCGGCCACCCACGGCACGATCGCGCCCGCATGTTCGAGCGGGTACTCGTTGTACGTGACCGGCGTGCCGCTGGCACAGAACTTCTGCGCCAGCGCGCGCACGTCGTACGCCATCATCACGCCATCGCCCACCTGGCTGCTGAACGTGCCATCGAGCGCGCCCGCCGTGCCCTGGCCGATGAACATCGGGATCGTCGGCGAGGCGGCCAACCCCGCATTCACCTTGTTCGCGTACGTCACGTACACGGGAATGCTGTTGATGTCGTTCGCGTATTGCGGCTTGAACAGCGTGCCCCAGTGCAGCCCTGTGTACTTCGGCAGGATATACGCGAGCGACTGGCTCTGGATGTCCTTGAGCACGGCGACGCCGGTATCGCTGAGATAAGGCGTCAGGTCGAAGCCGTAGCCGCGCGACAGCCCGGCCAGCGCGGCCGCGGCCACGCCGCCCCAGACGATGCTGCCGTCGACGTAGCGCAGGTTGTGCGCGGGGTCGACCAGCACGCCGCCTTCCGCCGCACCGACGAGCTGCTTGTTGATCTCGGGCGCATAGCTCGGCGCGAGCTGCGCGGCCCAGTTCGTCGCGATCGCGCCGCCGGAATAGCCGATCATCGCGACCTTGCTCGACGGGTTCAGGCCCGTGGACGGCGTATTGAGCGCCGCGCGGATCGAATCGAGCGTGGTCATCCCGTATTCGGGGCCGGCAGCGAAGTCGGCCGTCTGGCCTTCCGTGTCGGGCACGATGACGTTGTAGCCGAGCAGCAGCAGTGTCGACAGCGGAATCGATTCCGCGCTGTAGAGCAGCGTGCCGACGTTGATGACCTTCGTGACGTCGCGGTCGCCGGCAATCACTTGCGACGGCTCGTCGTACGGGTTCAGCGAATCGTAGGCCGACTGGTACGAGATGGCCTGGCCGTTGCTGACCTGGCTCCGGATCACGGACGTCACGTTGACGACCGGCTGGTTCAGCGCGTTATTGGTGCGATACAGCAACTGCTGCGCGGTCAGCGCGGTGGGGATGCCGGCCACGTGGTACGTGACGTTGCGCGTCCTGAGCACCGTGCCCGGTGGAATCGATGCCAATGGCGTTGTGCCGGTGTACGTGTAGAACGGGTCGGATACGGTCGGCGCGGCGGCACTGGCCGGCGGTGTCGCAATGGCCAGCGTGGCGGATACGGCCGCCGCGGCCATCATGAAACGTCTGGAGGACATGGTTGGGGCCCCTGGAATAACCTGCTTTCATCGAAGGAAGTTCGCGGTGTTGCAGACCATCGCGTGTGCTGCTTCAAAACCGGTTCCGAGCCATCGACTGTCTCCTGTTAATTAGCAATCCGGGCTGTTCTGAATTCGTCGTTTTAGTAGGAGTACAAACCGGATGAATTGAAGCACAACGAGCACGCACGCGATGGGCGTTTTCTGTTGTTTGAAGGTAAACGTCTAAAGCCGTCGGCGCGCGATGCGGGTCGCTCCGGCCGTTCGGCCGCCCTTACAGGTCACGACGACACCATGGGAAATGATCGACGGCAAGATCGACGGCGAATACGAAATGATGAGCCAGGGCGCCGTGGTCTACTCGATGACCTACACCAACGCGCGCACCGGCAAGAAGACCGACTTCGCGTAGGCGCCGGATGACGACGCTTCGGCGAAATCGGGGTGCCGCTGGTAGTGACGGCGCAGGGGCGCTCGACACCCGCTGCGCGGCGCAACGGTGAGCCGGTCAGCCCGCGTCGCCTTGCGCATCGACGTCGATGCCCAGCTCGCCGGCCATCCGCAGGACCAGCGCATTCAGTCGCGCCACTTCATCCGCGAGCCGCTTCTGTTCGGCCTTCAGCGCTTCGAATTCGGAAGGCGGCACGGAATCCGCACCGCCGGCATCCGCGCTCGCGAAATCGGCCATGTTCACTTCGCCGCACATCAGGTGCATCCAGCGGTTCTCGCGCGCGCCCGGCGCACGCGGCAACCGGACGACGAGCGGCTGTGCGCGCGCCGCGAGTTCGTCGAGGAACGCCTCGACCGACGAGATATCGGCGAAGCCGTGCAGGCGCGCGCTGTTCAGGCGCAGTTCGGCGGCCGTCTGCGGGCCGCGCAGCAGCAGGATCGTCAGCAGCGCGATCGCCTGGCTCGGAATGCCGAGCACGCGGTTCATGTTGTGCTCGAAACGCGGCACGCGGCTGCTGCTGCCTTCCATCACGATGCTCAGGTGCTTCAGCCCGTCGAGCGCGGTCGTGACCTCATCCTCGCTGACGTTCATCACCGGCGAGCGCGCGGTTTTCTGGTTGCAGCCCGCGGTCAGCGCATTCAACGACAGCGGATAGGTGTCCGGCACCGTGTGCTGTTTCTCGACGAGCACACCGAGAATGCGGGCCTCGAGGGGCGTGAGTTCGCGAAGGGCGCGTGGCGTTGGCGTATCCGGCGTGGTGTTCATGGTGGCGTCGCAGCGTGCAGCAGGTGAAGGGAAACGATCGCGGCCCGTCCGGCATCGCGCACGGGCGAGCCATATGATAGCTCGCGTCGCGTGGCCCGGCGCCGCGCGACGTGCCGGCGCGCGCACTTGCCGCAGCAGGGTTTCGTCCAACGTATCGGCCGGACGGTGCCGCGCGGCGGACTCCACCTCCTTGCACACGGCGGCGTTTGCACGCCGCGCATGCGGGCGCTACGATATGCGTCATCCCGGCGTCTGCGGCGCCGCGTGACCGCCTTCGCACGCAGTACCACGCAATACCACGCATCGCCCGACCCGCACGCCATGCCGCCGCGCATACGCGCCGCTCGTCGACGCCACTCATCCGTTCACCCCTTCGCCCCGTTCATCGCCATGACCGCATCCTCCCCCGCACCGCACGTACGCGCCATCGTCACCGGACACACGCGCGGCCTCGGCGCGTCGCTCGCCGAACAACTGCTGCTGGAAGGCGTCGCCGTGCTCGGCGTGTCGCGCAGCCGCCATCCGTCGCTCGCGTCGCAGGCCGGCGACCGCTTCGCCGAAATCGAACTCGACCTGTCGGATACGTCGGCCGTCGCGGCCTGGCTGGCGGGCGACACGCTGCGCCGCTTCGTCGACGGCGCGTCGATCGTGCTGCTGTTCAACAACGCGGGCATCGTCGATCCGATCGGCCCGCTCGCCGCGCAAGACCCGGCGATCGTCGCGCGCGCGGTCGGCGTGAACGTCGCGGCGCCGCTGATGCTGTCGGCCGCGCTCGCGCAAGCGGCGTCGGCCACGACCGAATGCCGGATCCTGCACGTGTCGAGCGGCGCGGCACGCAACGCGTACGCGGGCTGGAGCGTCTACTGTGCGACCAAGGCGGCACTCGATCACCATGCGCGCGCAGTCGCGCTCGATGCGAACCACGCGCTGCGGATCTGCAGCGTCGCGCCGGGCGTCGTCGATACGGGCATGCAGGCGACGATCCGCTCGACCAGCGAAGACAACTTCCCGATGCGCGAGAAATTCGACCAGCTGAAGTCGAGCGGCGCGCTCGCGACGCCCGAGGCGGCCGCGCGACAGCTGATCGGCTATGCACTGAGCGACGCATTCGGCTCGGTGCCGACGGCCGACGTGCGGGAACTGCCGAGCCACTGAGTTACGCGGCCACAAGGACACACGGACACACGGCCCGTCAACGTCCTTCGAGCCGCTTCGTCCAGTCTTCGACCTGCCGCTCCGTCCGGCGCCTTTCGAGCATCGTGCGCCAGCCGGGCGGCAGGTTCGGGACTTCGTACAGCGCATCGAGCGCGGCCATGTCGAGCGTGCGCCGGTACAGCACATCGAGCACCGTCGCCAGCGGCCATTGCGGGTAGCGGCGCTCATGCAGCGTCAGCACGTCACCCGATTCCACCCAACCTTCCTGCAGCACGCGGTAGTACCAGCCGGTCCGGCCGCTTTGCTGCACGAGCGCGGCCATCCGCGGATGATCGAAACGTGCGTTGAGCTTCCAGCACGGCTGCCGCGACTGCGACACCTGAAGCACGGCACCGCCCAGCGTGAACGCATCGCCGAGACACACGTCGTGCTCGGTCATGCCGTGCGTCGACAGGTTCTCGCCGAACGCGCCCGGTTGCGCGAGCACGTCGCGCGCGCCGATCTGCTCCGACCACCACGCATAGTGATCGTGCGCATAGTGGTGCACCGCCTTGTCAGGCCCGCCATGATGCCGCGCATCGGCCTGCTCGTCGCCGGCGAAGCCGAGCGTGCCCAGCCACAGACGCGCGCCTGCCGGCTGCTTGTCGATCGCGCTGGCGTGCGGCGTGCCGGCCAGCGGCCGGCTTTTGCCGACCCGCACCGCGCCGATGGCGGCCGAGATCAGCGGCCGTGTCGCATCGCTCATGTCGCCGCACCGTCGGGCAGCGCCGCGAGCAGGCGTTCGAGCTCGCGCGTACGCGCGTCGCCGAGCGGCATCAGCGGCTTCCTCGGTTCGCCAGCATCGAAGCCGCGCAGGCGCAACCCGGCCTTCACGGTCACCGGCAATCCGCCGTTGACGATGAACTGCAGCAGCGGCAGCTGCGCATGAAAGACCGACCTCGCCCGCGCGAGGTCGCCCGCCTGCATTGCGTCGAACAGCGCCAGCGGCAACGCCGCATTCAGGTTCGGCGCGGCCGTGCACCATCCTGCCGCGCCCGCTGCAAGCGCGGCAAGCGCCATCGGATTGCTGCCGTTGTAAAACGGAATCGCGCCGTCGCTCAGTTGAGCGAGCCGGTGCATCCGCCCGATGTCGCCGGTGCTCTCCTTCACCATCGTCACGTTGTCGACGGTCCGGCAGATCGTCGCGATCAGGTCCGGTGACATGTCGACGCCGCTCGTCGCGGGGTTGTTGTACAGCATGATCGGGATGCCGATGGCAGCGCCGATCGCGCGATAGTGCGCGACGATCTCGTCGTTGGCGAGCTTCCAGTACGACACCGGCAGCACCATCACCGCATCGGCGCCGGCCCGTTCGGCGAAGCGCGCGCGGCGCACTGCGCCCGCGGTGGTGAGATCGGAAATGCCGACGACGGTCGGCACGCGTCGGCGCACCGCACGAATCGACGCGGAGGCGACCGCCTCCCATTCGGTGTCGGACAGGTACGCGCTTTCGCCGGTACTGCCCAGTGGCGCGATCGCGTGGACGCCATCGGCAATCAGCCGCTCGATCAGCGCGTCGAGCGTTTTCAGGTCAACGCCGCCGTCAGCGGAGAACGGCGTAACCGGGTAGGCAATGATGCCTTTCAGCAGGATGGACACGATAGGTATTCCTCAATGATGATCGAAGACGAGAACGACGAATCGTCCGCTCATGCGACGCAATCCTGATGCGTACGCAATGCCCGCCGTGCGTAGTAGTCGAACGTCACCGCATCGCGCTTCGGCTTCGAGATCCAGTCGTGCGCTTCGCGCGCCAGCGCGGGCGGCACCGGCTTGATCTCGCCGGCCGCCATCGCGAGCAGCTGCAGCTTCGCGGCCCGCTCGATCAGCAGCGCGAGGATGCAGGCTTCCTCGATCGTCTTGCCGACCACCAGCTGGCCGTGATGCGACAGCAGGATCGCGCGCTTGCTGCCGAGCGCCTTCGAGATGATCTCGCCCTCCTCGTTGCCGACCGGCACGCCGGGCCAGTCCTTCAGGAACGCGCAATCGTCGTACAGCGGGCAGGTATCCATGTGCGACACGACGAGCGGCTGCTCGAGCATCGACAGCGCCGCGACATGCGCGGGATGCGTATGAATGATGCAGTTCGCGTCCGGGCGCTCGCGGTAGATCCACGTATGGAACCGGTTGGCCGGATTCGGAATGCCTTCGCCGTCGACGACGTCGAGATCCTCGTTGACGCGCAGCAGGTTCGCGGCCGAGATCTCGTCGAAGCCGAGCCCGAGCCGCTGCGTGTAGTACGTGCCGGCTTCGCCCGCGCGGCAGGTGATCTGCCCGGCCAGGCCCGAATCGTGACCGGCGTCGAACAGGATCCGGCACGTGAGCGCGAGCTTCTGCCGCGCGGACCAGCCGCTGTCGCCCACCGCGTTGTCCAGACGCCGCTCCGCCAGCGCGACCAGTGCCTCCTTCGTCAGATTCAGCGTTTCCGCCATGTTCACCTCCTGAATGGATCGGGTCGGTCGCGCCGTCCGCGGCCGCTTTCCCGGGAAAACATGACACACGATACACCGCAGGACACTTTGTGTCATGCGTTACAATCGGTTTTTCGAAGGACACCTGGCGCCCCATGACGATTCGCCTGAAGCTGCTCAGAAAACAGAAGGGCTGGACGCTCGACGTGCTGGCCGACGAGACGGGCCTCACCAAGAGCTACCTGTCGAAAGTCGAGCGCGGCCTGAGCGTGCCGTCGATCGCGGTCGCGCTGAAGCTGTCGAAGGCACTGAATGTCGACGTCGAGCAGTTGTTCTCGGAAAGCCACAACCGCGAGCTGATCACGGTCACGCGCGCCGGCGAGCGCACGGCGATGGGCGCGGCAGCCGACAGCCAGGCCCACCGCTTCGAAAGCATCGCGGCCGGCGTCGCGCCGAAGAAGATGTTGCCGTTCGTCGTGCATCCGCCGCACGAATTCGTCGCGTCGACGTTCCGCGAGCACGAAGGCGAGGAATTCCTGTTCGTGCACAAGGGGCGCGTCGAAATCGAATTTCCGAACGAGACGGTGCAACTCAAGGCCGGCGATTCAGTCTATTTCAACGCTCTCATCCCGCACCGCACGCGCAGCCTCGGCACCGCGCAGGCGGAGATCCTGGTCATCGTCAGTCACGACGACTAGCATCGTCACCTTTTCGCGCAAGGATCCCCGATGGTCACGAAGGCCACCGCACCGTTCCAGCAGATCAAGACACTCGTTCGCCAGAACGTCGAATCGGGCGACTGGCGCCCCGGGGACCGCATTCCGTCCGAGCTCGATCTCGCCGCGCAGTTCGGCGTCGCACGCATGACGGTCAACCGCGCGCTGCGCGAGCTGACCGAGGAAGGCGTGCTGAAGCGCATCGCGGGCGTCGGCACCTTCGTCGCCGAAGTGAAGCCGCAGTCGAACCTGCTGATGATCGCGCACATCCGCGACGAAATCCGCGCGCGCGGCCACGAATATCGCTGCCGCGTGCTGAGCCAGTCGAGCGAACCCGCGTCGTTCGACGTCGCGGCCGCGTTCGGCCTGCCGGTCAACACGCCGGTGTTTCATGTGGTGTGCGTGCACGAGGAAAACGGCCGCCCGATCCAGCTCGAGGATCGCTACGTGAACCCGGCCGCCGCACCCGGCTTCATCGACCAGGATTTCCAGGTCGAACCGCCGTCCGAGTACCTGTTCAACAACGTGTCGCACTACGAACTGGAGATCGAGCACGTGGTCGATGCGTCGTTGCCGACCGGCGAGCAGGCGCGGCTGCTCGACATGCGTGCGGACGAGCCCTGCCTCACGCTCACGCGGCGCACCTGGACAAACGGGCAGCCCGTCACGTTCGTGCACTTCCTGCATCCGGGCAACCGCTACCGGCTCGGCTCGCGCTTCAAGCCGGGCGCCGGACGCCACCCGACCTGATCCTTTTACCCCAGTACAAAAGCGCGCGGCGGCCGTTTCGTCAGGAAACGGCCGCCGCGTTCGTCATGACCACCCGCCCACGTCAGATCGCGCGCACCTGCCCCGCGCCGCGCGACCACACGACCGGAAACAGCGGGTGATCGAGCGGCGCGCCGTCGGGCAGTTGCTCGGCGAGCCCCGGGAAATCGGGCGACGTCTTCCAGCGGCGCGGCGCGTGACGGATATCGTCGCCGACGAAGCGGATCGAGAACGCGCGCCGCCGGTTCTGCGTTCCGCCCGACGCGTGCAGCGTGAGCATCCGGAAGCACACCATGTCGCCGGGTTCGAGCGACCAGCGGCGGATCGGGAAGGCCGCGCGATCGCCTTCGATGTCCGGCAGGTCCGCCAGGCTGCCTTCCGGGAACCACTTCGCTTCCTTGTCCATGAACGTGCGCGGCATCAGCCACGGCCCGAGATGCGAGCCCGCGACGAATTCCAGCGTCGATTCGAGCGGCACGGGATCGACCGGAATCCACATGCTGACGTTGTCGTCGCCTTCGATGTTGTAGTACGGCTGGTCCTGGTGCCACGGGGTGCGTTGCCGTGTGCCGGGCTCCTTCACGAGCAGGTGGTCGTGATGCAGCCGCACGTTGTCGGTGCCCATCAGCGCGGCGGCCACCGACGGCGCTGGCGAGCGCACGATGAAGTCGCGATACGCGTCGTTGTGCTGCCAGTTGCAGAAATCCTCGAAGAACCAACCCGGATCGTCGGGCCGGCTCGCGACTTTCGCGCGCTCGCTCGGCTGCGCGAGATTCGCGTCGATGCCGGCGCGCAGCGCGGCGACTTCGTCGGGCGAGAAGATGCCCTTGATGCAGACCGCCCCTTCCTCGCGGAACGCGGCGATCAGTTCGGGCGTCACGGCTTGCGCGACGCGATCCTGGATACTCGTCATGGTGTGCCTGTCGATGGAATGAATCACGGAATCACGGATTCACGGTGCGGAAGTCAGCTGCTGCTTCGCGCCGTAGATGTCGAAGTCGAAATACTTGGCGGCGATCTTCTGGTAGGTGCCGTTCGCGCGGATCGCGACGATCGCGTCGTTCAGCCGCTTCTTCATCGCGTCGTCGCCCTTGCGGACGCCCATCGCGACGCCGTAGCCGGTGATCCGTACGTCGGTCACGTCGGGGCCCGCGAACGCGTAGCCCTTGCCGCGCGGCGTCTTCAGGAACGAGTAGCCGGCCTGCGTCTTGTCCTGGAAGGTCGCGTCGAGGCGGCCGTTGACCAGATCCTGATACACCTGGTCCTGGTTCTGGTACGAGACGATCGTCACGCCCTTGGTCGCCCATTCGGCCTTCGCGTACGCCTCCTGCGTCGTGCCCTGGTCGATCCCGATGCGCTTGCCCGCGAGCGACGCGGCGGTCGGCAGCAGCGTCGAGCCGGCCGGCGCGACGAGCGCGCCCGGCGACGCATACAGTTTGTTCGAGAAGTCGATCTGCTTGAGCCGCTCGTCGGTAGCCGTCATCGCGGACATGATCACGTCGAACTTGCGCGCGCGCAGCGCCGGAATCATCCCGTCGAAGCCCTGCTCGACCCACACGCACTTCGCATGCAGTTGCGCGCAGATCGCATTGCGCAGGTCGATGTCGAAGCCGGCGAGCGAGCCGTCGGGCTGCTTCGCCTCGAACGGCGGGTACGTGGGGTCGATGCCCCAGCGGATCGTCGACGTGTCCTGCGCGAACGACGCGAGCGGCGCGAACGCCAGCGCGGTAACGAGAAGCGTTGCAGTGCGGTTCATGGCGGGTCCTTGAAGGTCTCGACGCGGCGGGCGAACGCCGGCGTCCGGTGGGGAGCGGTACGCCGGATCACCCGGCGCGGTGCGCGAAAGACAGGGACTTCGATGAAACTGCGTTGCAGTCTAGACCGCTCAAATTTCAAGCGCAAGCGGGGGAAACGGGGGCGGGGTGGGTGGAGGACCGAATCGGGAAGGAAGAATGCGCTGAGGCTTCAGACATGACTGACATACACGGATTTCATCGCATTTCTGGGGTGTTTACCCTGTACGATGCACTGCCGCCACAGCGCGTGTTTTTCCGGATATCTGTGGGATGACGAGGTCTATACCGGTGATCTCGGCGCGGCCTCGACCAAGCTTTTCCGGTGTTATGGGCGATGCGCCCTATACCACGAAGGAATTCTTGGACGACGAAAACCCATCCAAAGATGTAAGATATACCTTACATTCTAGATCACTGTATCCGCGCCGGGAGGTCACCATGCAACTCTATGAAATCGGTCAAGCCGTTGCGAAACGGCGGGCAGAACTCGACCTCACACAGGCCCAACTTGCGAAACTCGCCGGCTTGTCTCGCCTCACCGTGAACCAGCTCGAATCGGGCAAAGTCAAGGATCTCGGCGTCAACAAGCTGATTCCGCTGCTCAGCGTGCTCGGCATTGAACTCCTTGCGCTACCGCGGCAGCCGCAAAACGGTCTCTATAAGGCCGTCGTGAGTTCCAACGTCAGCTACAAGGGCGAATTGACCGAACGGCTGCTGGCCGACGCGTTGGCTACCGGACGGATTCCCACGGGCTACGAATCGCAGTTTTCCGTCATCCTCGACGAAGTGCCGCTGCCGGTGGTGGTAAAAGCCGCCGAGGAAGCCGCCGAGCGCTCAGGCACGCCCCTCCGGACCATCTGGAAGAATCTCGCCGCATGGTCGAAGGATCTTCACCTGTACCGGGAGGTATGGGCATGACTGCACCATCCACCTCGCCCGACGGCCCATGGCAAGGTCTCTTCCGTCACGCGCTGGCACTGATCGAAGAGATACGGAAGCACGGCACGTCGAATCCGTTCTGGACGTTTGGTGGTGGCACAGTCCTGATGCTGCGCCACGGCCATCGCGTCAGCAAAGACGTCGACATCTTCGTACCCGATCCGCAGTATCTCGGGTACGTGAATCCCCGCATCAGCGACGCTGCAGCCGACATCGCGACGAACTACGAGGAACACGCCGGGTTCGTGAAGTTACTGCTGCCCGACGGCGAGATCGACTTCGTGGTCTCCCGAAATCTGATGTCTCCCGGCTACGACGAATGGATGCTGATGGATCACGTCGTCAAGGTCGAGACTTCCGCGGAGATCGTCGCCAAGAAAATGTGGCACCGTGGCGATCGACCGACCGCGCGGGATCTGTTCGATCTGTGCCTGGTCATCGAGCGTGAACCGGAGAGCCTGACGGCCGCCGGTGCATTCCTTGTCCGGCATCGCGATAAGTTTCTGCGTCTACTACACGAGCGTCGGGCGTTCGTACGGGCACGCTTCGATGACATCCAGACACTCGGCTATTCGCCGTCGTTCGACTATTGCGTCGAACTGGCCGAAGCATTCCTGCAGAAACTTCCCAATGGCGTACCCGAACAAAAATCACGCCACCGGTGACCCCTCCGGCGCCTGATTGCCACTGGCCTCCGCTTGACCACACCATACCCGCGGCGGCGAGCAGGATCGCTTCCAGCACCCCGCGACGCCATGCCCCGTCCGGCGAAACCGCGATTGCCCGCTCCGTCCGGCCATGTTAAAAGTCGTCGCACGCATTTGGAAATGAAATGCTCGAATCCGCAAAAGTGCAGAAATGAATAGACCCCTGTTCGACCTCGACCTGCTGCGCGCGCTCGTGATGGTCGCCGACTGCGGCAGCTTCACGACGGCGTCCGCGCGCCTGCATTCGACGCAGTCGACGGTCAGCCAGAAGGTGCGCCGGCTCGAGGAAATCGCCGGGCACCGCCTGCTCGATCGCGGCACGCGCGACGTGCGGCCGACCGACGCGGGCGTGACGGTGCTCAGCTATGCGCGGCGCATGATCGCGCTGAACGACGAAATGCTGGAAGCGCTGTCGGGCGCCACGGTCGCGCTGACGATCCGGCTCGGCGTGCCCGACGATTTCGCGGCAGGCCGCACAACACATGCGCTCGCGGCGTTCAAGCGCGCGCATCCGCAGGTGAAGCTCGAAGTGATGTGCGGGCTGAGCCGAGACATCAGCGCCGCGTACGACCGCGGCGAACTCGACCTCGTGCTGATCAAGCAGCGGCGCGACAGCCGCGAGGCCGTCGTGCGCTGGCCCGAGAAGCTGCGCTGGATCGACAGCGCGAAGCATCCGTCGATCGAGCTCGACCCGGTGCCGATCGTCGTGTTTCCGCCGCGCGGGCTCTATCGCGACGACATGATCAAGGCGATCGAGGAACGCGGCCGCCGCTGGCGGATCAGCTTCACGACGTCGAGCCTGAGCGGCATTCAGGCCGCCGTCGCGGACGGGCTCGGCATCAGCGTATTGCCCGCGCGCGTGGTGACGGACGAGCACGTCGTGCTGACCGCGAAGCAGGGCTTCGCGCCGATCGAGCACATGGATATCGCGATCCTGCATCGGCCGACGGCCGACCCGATGGTCAGCGAACTGACGAAGGCGCTGGCGACGATGCTGGAGCTCGAGGAGTAGCAAGCAGGCGGGATGCCGCGGCAATGCGAAGGACGCCGCGGCACAGCCGTTGCGACGAGACCGCGGGCGCGTCGACACACCCACACGCCCGGTACACGTCAGAACATCGTGTTCCCGTTCGCGGCCTGCTCGGGCACGGGTTGATTGACGTCCCAGTGTTCGACGATCTTGCCGTTCTCGAGCTTGAAGATGTCCACGATCGCGCTGCCGCGCGTGCCGGGTTCGCGCACCGCGTGCACGTGCAGGATCACGTAGTCGCCGTCGACGAACGAGCGCTTGATCTCGCTGTGCGACCGCGGATACTTGTCGCGCAGGAATGCGACGAACTTGCGGAAGCCGTCGCGGCCGTCGGCTGCGTTCGGGTTGTGCTGCACGTAGCGATCGCCGACGTAGGCGAGCGCGGCGTCGGCATCCTTCTCGTTCAGGCCTTTTTCGTAGAACGCGAGCACCGCCCGCCGGTTGGCTTCCTGCTGTGCGTCCGTTGGCCCGGCCGCCACCGCGTGCGCGGCGGTCACGGCGAACAGGGCCGCCGCCATCCATCGTGCGGCCCGTGCCGCTGTCGTGCGTCGCATCGTCGTCTCCCGGGAAATCCCGCTGAAAACCGGATCATACCGGGGGCGACGCTGCACTCACGCTTCATTCAGACCAGCGCACCGTTGCGCGCAACGATCTTCCCCGACGACACGACGAGCCGCCGCACCGGCCGCGCGACGACGGCCTCGGCAAACGTCAGCGCATCGACCAGCACGACATCCGCGCGGCTGCCCGGCTGCAGCCCGTAATCGCCAAAGCCGCAACCGCGGGCCGCGCCGTGCGTCACGCAGTCGAGCGCGACTTCGAGCGCATCGTCGCGGCGGAAATCGTTGCGCATGCCGATCAGCATCGCGCGTTCGAGCATGTCGGGCGACCCGTACGGCGTCCACGTATCGCGCACGCCGTCGTTGCCGCCGATGACCGTCACGCCCGCCGCGCGGCACGCGGCCACCGGCGGCACCGGCACCGCCGCCGGCGCGGTCGTGACGAGCCCGACGCCGAGTTCGGCCATCCGCGCGAGCAGCGCATCGCGCTCGCGTTCGCCGATATCGCCGAGGCAGAACCCGTGGCTGATCGTCACCTTGCCCTGCATGCCGTGCGTAGCGGTGCGCTGCAGGATCAGGTCGAGCGAGTACGCGCCCATCGATCCGCGCTCGTGCAGGTGAAGGTCGAGCCCGCGGCCGTGGCGCTCGGCGATTGCGAACAGCACGTCCACCGCTTCGACCGGATCGCCTTCGATCGCGCACGGGTCGAGCCCGCCGAGCAGATCGGCGCCTGCTGCGAGTGCGTCGGACAGCAGCACATCGGTGCCCGGCCGCTTGAGCACGCCCGATTGCGGAAACGCGACGATCTGGATGTCGACTTCCCCGCGCAGCGTCTCGCGCGTCGCGAGCACGCCGTGCAGATGCCGCAGCCCGGCTTCGGTGTCGATGTCGACGTGCGTGCGGATGCGCGTCGTGCCGGCCGCGAGGAACGCGCGCGCCAGTGCGAGCGACGCGGCGCCCGCGTCATGACCGCTCGTCGCGCGATAGTGGCGCTCGTTCTCGATGCGGTCGACGAGGCGCGGCCCGACCTGGTTGCGATACCACGGCATCCCCCAGTGCGTCTTGTCGAGGTGCGTGTGGCCTTCGACGAGGCCGGGCAACGCGAGCGCGCCCGCGCCGTCCTCGATCGCGCAGCCGGCGGGCGCGTCGAGCGACGGGCCGATGCGCGCGATGCGATCGCCTTCGATCAGGATGTCGAGCGCGGCGTCGGCGCTCGGGCGGACGTTGCGGATCAGCAGGTTCGTCATGTCGGTTCCGGTGGGGTCGGTCAGTGCAGTCAGTGCGTTCGGTGCGAAGGGGGCACGGCGCGTGCGGTGCCGCCTGTCAGTCGGTCAGCGCGTGAAGCGCAGCGCGGGGGCGAACGGCGCGCCGGTGTCGCTTTCGCCGCGGCGGAATACCCAGCGCTCGGCCGGCACGCCCGCGACGGCCGCCGCCGCATTCGGCGCACGCACCGCGACGAACGTCGCATCGCGGCCGACTGCGATTCCATAGTTGTCCTTGCCGATCACGCGCGCGCCGGCGTGCGTCGCCATGTCGAGCGCGATACCGAGCGCTTCGTCGGTGTAGAAGCCCGACCGATAGCCGACCATCATCGCGCGCTGCAGCATGTCACCGTTGCCGTACGGCCACCATGCGTCGCGGATGTTGTCGTTGCCGGCGAACACGTGCACGCCCGCATCGCGCAACGCCTGCACCGGTGGAAACGCGCAGTCGCCCGGCGCATTCGTCAGGATCGACACGCCGGCCTCGGCCAGTGCCGCTGCCGTGCGCTGCACGTCGCCATCGCTCACCTGCCCGAGCGCGTACGCATGGCTCACGTTCACGCGGCCGCCGAGCCCCGCCGCGCGCGTGCGCGCCGCGATCCGCAGCAGCTGCGCGATGCCCGTTTCACCGGGCTCGTGCAGGTGGATGTCGATCTTCGCGCCGCGCTTCTCGGCGATGCCGAACACGATGTCGAGCTGGCCGTCCGCATCGCCGTCGAGCGTCGTCGGGTCGATCCCGCCGACCACGTCCGCGCCTTCGCGCACGGCTACATCGAGGATCTCGGCGGTGCCCGGGCAGGTGACGACGCCCGCCTGCGGGAACGCGACCAGCTCGATGTCGACGATCCCGCGCCATTGCTCGCGCGCGGCCATCACGGCCTGCAGGTTCGACAGGCCGGTGGTTGCATCGACGTCGACGTGGCTGCGCATCGCGACCGTGCCGAATGCGGCGGCCTGCGCGATCAGCGCATTCGCGCGCTCGACGATCGGCGGCGCGGCTGCGAGCTGGCGCTTCTCGACCGCGAGCCGCTCGCGCAGCGTGCCGACCGGTTCGTGCGGCACCCAGCGATCGCCGACGAAGCTCTTGTCGAGGTGGATGTGGCCGTCGACGAAGCCGGGCAGCACGACACGGCCGTCGAGGTCGATCGTTTCCGCGCCGGGCGCGGCGGCGCAATCGGCACCGATCGCGATAAAGCGGCCGTCACGGACGACGAGGTGGATGGGCTGGCCGCCGGCGTCGACGGCGTTGATGAAGATACGATCGGTCATGGCTCGGAATGTGGGGCGGTCGCGGCACGTCACCGGCGCGGACGGGGGAAGGCACCGCAGCCGGCACGGCGCGTGCCGTTGGCAGGGAATGCGGCCACGATATCGGACGCCGTCGCCCGAGGCCAATTAAATGTCGCGATGCCGCGCATTCGATTTCGCGATGCGCGGCGCGCGCGGCCGCCGGGCCACGCATGGCGATGGGGCGGGATCGCGGGGAAAGCGACGGAACAACCGAGGGCTGCGCAGCGTCGGCATCACCGGAAGGCGGGCGTCTCGCGCCCTTGCCGCGCGTCGCTCCAACGCCCCGCCCGCGCGGCGATTTACGCGGCAACAGACTTTACACGTTGTTACCCGGCCGCACCGGACGTGCCTCCGGCCATTCCTTATACTCACGCCGAGTTCGCCACCCGTTCCGGCATTCGTCGGCGAACCCGTTGCCGATGCAGGAATCACCATGATGCGCATGCCTTCCACGAAGACCGTTCTGTTCGCCTCGCTCGTCGCCGTCGCGGCGCTTCCGCTGACCGCCTGCGTCGCGCCGGGTTACTACGGCGCGCAACCGGGGTATCCGCAGCAGCAGCAATACGCGACGCCCGGCTACGCACAGCCCGCGTATTCGCAACCGGGCTACGTGCAGCAGCAACAGCCGTATCCGAACCAGGCGCCGCAGCCGTACGATCAGTACGGCAACCAGCAGCAATACGGGTCGCAGCCGTATGACCAGTACGGCAATCAGCAGCAATACGGCAACCAGTACGGCAACGGCTACGGCACGCAATACGGCACGGTCTCGAACATCCAGCCGGTCAACGGCTCGGTCGGCCCGTCGGGCGTCGCCGGCACCGTCGTCGGCGCGCTGGTCGGCGGCCTGGTGGGCAACCAGTTCGGCCGCGGTCACGGCCGCGATGCGGCCACCGTGATCGGTGCGCTCGGCGGTGCGGTGGCCGGCAACCAGATCGGCCAGCAGATGGGCGCAGCACAAGGCCCGAGCAGCTACCGGATCGACGTGCAGGTCAGCGACGGCTCGATGCGCTCGTTCGACGTGCAATCGCCGGGCAACCTGCGTCCGGGCGATCGCGTGCAGATCAACGGCAATCAGCTCGCGCGCTATTGATTCGGATGCGGTGCGCCTGAGCTGATCGGCGCATCGTCGCGCGTTCGACGTCGGGCGCCGGTTCTGCGCGACGGCGCGCCTGTTTCACCTCGCCCTCATTCTTCATGCCGACGCGGCGCGCATCACGCGCCGCCGATATCTCGGCGACACCACGCGCCCGTCTCCACCGCACGCCGTCGCACGACCTCTCGCCTGCACTTACGGTCGCGACCCGACGCCTCGCCGCCATACACGCTCGACGCCGCGCCCGACACGAGTGCGACGCCGTTGCCGCCATGTCCGACAGCACGCGCGCGCCGCTGAACACGATGCCGTCGAAGCTCGACAGCGCGGTCGGACACGTGTACCTGAGCCTCTGCGACACCGATGCCGCGGCGCTCACATGCTGCGTCGACAGCGATGCAAAGCGGCCGCGCGACGCGATCAGACTATCTGCATTCGATCACGCGGCGGTGCCGAACGTCGCCACCCGACAACCGGATTCCCGTTACGATGAGGACGGTGCATCCCGCGGCCCCAGCGGCCCGCGCCGGCATGCACGACCTTCAACCGGAACGCCCCCGATGACGATCACGACCCGCCTGCTCGATGCGGCCGACGCCGCCCGTTTCCAGACCGTTCGCCTGCGTGCGGTCGACACCGCCCCCACCTCCTTCCTGCCGACGCTCGCCGAAGAATCGCAGGTGCCCGTCGACGAATTCGCGACGCGCATCACGCCGACTCACGAACGTGCGGTGTTCGGCGCGTTCGACGGCGATACGCTCGTCGGCATCACGGGCGTACGCCGCGATGCGCGCGTGAAGATCGCGCACAAGGCGACGATCTGGGGCGTGTTCGTCGATCCCGCGTATCGCGGGCAAGGCATCGCGCAAACGCTGCTCGAATGCGCGACCGCGCACGCGGCGCAGGAATGGGACTGCAAGCAACTGATGCTGTGCGTGAACGAGATCAATGCCAATGCGGAGCGGCTGTATGCGTCGCAGGGGTTCGTGCGGTTCGGTACGGAACCGCGCTCGTTGTTCGTCGATGGCCGCTTCTATGACGAACACCATATGGTCAAGACGCTCGGGTAACGCGTTCGAACCTGCGTTCGCGCGCATCGATCGATCGCGCGCGAACGACCTTCCCCCTCTGCGCGTCGCGTTGTCGCTTGTCGGTGATCGTCTTGTTGACGGCCTTGCCCGGCGACCGTCACATCTCAATGCGGAACGTGACGTTGCTCCGCAGCACGATCGGCCGGCCCGGCGCAATACCCGTTGCCGGACGGCACGACGCCCCGGCCTGCGCCTTCGGGGCAGCACCGCGCCGATCCCCGCGAGAAACGCTGGGGGCGAATCGAACGCATCGGACGCACGAATCACGACTCATACGTCGTCCGACTGCTTAACTCAGTCGAGACGTGAGCGACGCAAGGCATGCATTTGTCGCATCCCCGTTTTTACCGAATCCATGACCTGTATGTGTGCGCACACTCACATTCGAGTGGACGGCGTTCGAGATAAGTTGTCGTATGTTTATGCGCAAAAACTTCAACTAGAAGTTCCCCGGCCGACGTCGTCAGCCGGGGCGAATGCCTACTCGGCGGCCACCGCGACTGCCCCCATCACCGGCTCGCGTCCCGCCGAAGCAACCGGTTCGAACATCAGCACCAGATCGCCGCGATAAGGCCCGTTGGCCGGCGCTGCCCCGCCGCGGACCGGCGCTTTTGCACTGATCTTCAGCGTGCGGACTTCGTCGTAGCCGTCAAATCCGTCGTGCGCGGGCTTGGCCAGCGTGAGCGTGCGAGCGCCATCGGACGCGATTTCCGCATCGCCCGCATTACCCGTCAGCAGAACCTTCGCGCTGACCAGATCGTCGTGGCCGTTCGACAGCCGCAGCGGCTGCAGCAGCGTGACGTTGATGTCGGGATTCGTCGTACGGACGCGAATCGGCAGCGCCGCGGCAAATGCCTGCTGCTGGGCGTCCGTCGCGTTCAGTTCGACCACGCCGTACGCGGCGTTGTCCGGATTCGACACGAACAGGCTGTCGCCGATATGCGCGGTCAGCGTGATCTTCTTGACGACCGCTTGCGGCGACGCCGGGCCTGCGTGAGCGATGCCTGCCAATGCACCGCACGCAACGAGTACGGCCAGCTGTGTTCCGATCTTCATGGTGTGGTTCCGCATTTCGAATGGTTGATATTCGAGCACCCGATTCCGCCATCGCCCAGAAATCCTGAATTCCCTTATCCCGAAATTCACCGGCAATATCCCCGTGGAATTCGCTATGCCCTGCCGTATGCGTGCGCGATCGCGTCGGCCGAATGCCATCGCATCGCTTCCGGGATTCGCCTGTCAGCCCAGTCCGGCCTGCTTGGGCGCTTCCATCGCGCTACGGCACACAATAACGATAGGTCGAGAAAAGCCCATTAAAAATCCATGGAAACCTTCACGATTCTTTTCGGTTTCCATTTACCAGTGCTATCTCCAAATCAAATAAAACACGCTCGCCCATTGCCCGACTATCCGGCGGGCGCCCATCCGCCTCGGTAATTTCGCCCCTGTTCATCCCCCCACCGCCCGCGCTATCGTTTCCGTACCTTCACAGCCCAGGAGCTGCCTTTGCCTTCCCGCCACGGAGTCGACCTCATTCGCGCCCGCGCGCTGTTCGATCGCGAGCGCCACGCGTTCACCGAAGCCATGCCGGTCTCCCGCGCCCTGTCCGCGGAAGCCTCCGAGCACTTGCTGTTCGGCGTGCCGTTGCACTGGATGCAGGACTGGTCGACACCGTTTTCGCTGTATGTGAAAGAGGCGCGCGGCGCGACGTTCACCGACGTCGACGGCCATCGCTATGTGGACTTCTGCCTCGGCGACACCGGCGCGATGTTCGGTCATGCGCCCGAACCCGTCGCGCGCGCACTCGTCGAGCAGGCCACGCGCGGCTACACGACGATGCTGCCGAGCGAGGACGCCACGTGGGTGTCGCGCGAACTCGCGCGCCGCTTCAGGCTGCCGGTCTGGCAATTCGCATTGAGCGCGAGCGACGCGAACCGCTTCGTGCTGCGCTGGGCGCGCGCGGCCACCGGCCGCAAGACGATCGTGGTGTTCAACGGCTGCTATCACGGCACCGTCGACGACGTGTTCGTCGATCTCGTCGATGGCCGCCCCGTGCAGCGCGACAGCCTGCTCGGGCAGTCGTACGACCTGCTCGCGAACACCCGCGTCGTCGAATTCAACGACCTCGCCGCGCTCGAAGCGGCGCTGAAAGGCGGCGATGTCGCCTGCGTGCTCGCCGAGCCCGCGATGACGAACATCGGGATGGTGCTGCCCGATCCGGGCTTCTGGGAGGCGGCACGCGAACTGACGCGCCGCTACGGCACGCTGCTCGTGATCGACGAAACGCACACGATCAGCAGCGGCCCGGGCGGCTATGCGGTCGCGCACGATCTCGAGCCGGACATGCTGGTAGTCGGCAAGCCGATCGCGGGCGGCGTGCCGTGCGCGGTGTACGGGTTCAGCGCGGAATTTGCGGAACGCGCGAAGCAGGCGAAGCTGAATGCGCCGCCCGGCCATTCGGGGATCGGCACGACCCTCACCGCGAACATGCTCGCGATGCATGCGATGCGTGCAACGCTCGCCGAAGTTGCGACCGACGCGGCGTATGCGCACATGTTCGAACTCGCCGCGCGGCTGGCGGCGGGGCTCGAACAGGCGATCGCAAAACACGGGCTGCCGTGGTGCGTGACGCGCATCGGCGCGCGCACCGAATTCCAGTTCGCTTCCACGCCGCCGCGCAACGGCACGCTCGCCGGTGCGCAGCTCGACAGCGAACTCGAACACATCGTGCACCTGTACCTGCTGAATCGCGGCGTGCTGATCACGCCGTTCCACAACATGATGCTCGTGTGTCCGCAGACGACGGCCGATGATGTCGACCGGCTCGTCGCGCAGTTCGACGCGTGTCTCGGCGAGTTGGTGTGATGCAGTGACATTCGCGGCAGGCCACACATCGCGCGAGCGCGGCCACGATGTGTGGCCTGCCGCGCCGCTCGTGTCGCCTGACAGTGAAACGGAACGCCGCACAGCGGGCCGTTTCCCGTCGCATCCGCATCATGCAGCGATGCGCTCCGCCGCCTTCAACGCCCGCCGCGCCACTTCCGCGAAATACCGCGCCCCCACCGGCAGGATCTCGTCGTTGAAGTCGTAGCCCGCGTTGTGCAGCGGCACGCCGCCCCGACCGGCCGCCTCCCCGTTGCCGATGAAGACGAAGTTGCCGGGCACCGCCTGCAGGAACGCGCCGAAGTCTTCCGAGATCATCATCGGCTGGACGTTCGCGTTCACGTTCTCTGCGCCCGCGACCTGCGCCGCGGCCCGCACGGCCGTGTCGACCCATTCCGGCGAATTCACCGTCGGCGCGAACTCGTGCGTGTACTCGAACGTGCAGGTTGCGCCGTGCGTGCGGCAGATCCCTTCGCTGATCTCGCGCATCCGCGTGGCCAGCAGCGCCTGCACGTCACGCGAATAACTGCGCGTGTCGCCCTTGATCGTCACCGTCGACGGCAGCACGTTGCGCAGCCCGTCGGTGATGAACTCCGTGCACGAGATCACGGCCTGCTCGCCCGGATCGAGATTGCGCGACACGATCGTCTGCAGCGCGAGCACGACCTGCGCGCCGATCACGATCGGATCGATGCCCATGTGCGGGCGCGCCGCATGCGTGCCGCGCCCGTCGATCCGGATCACGAAATTGTCTTCGCTCGCCATGATGCCGCCCGCGCGCGTCGCGAACGTGCCCGCGCGCATCCCCGGCATGTTGTGCGCGCCGAAGATCGCGTCCACCGGAAAGCGCTCGAACAGCCCGTCGGCCATCATCGCCTTCGCGCCGCGGCCATGCTCCTCGGCCGGCTGGAAGATGAAGCGCACGGTGCCGTCGAAATCCTTGCGCTCGGCCAGCAGCTGCGCGGCGCCGAGCACCATCGACATGTGGCCGTCGTGCCCGCACGCATGCATCTTGCCCGGCATGCGCGACGCATGTTCGCGGCCCGGCGCATGCTCGACGATGTTCAGCGCGTCCATGTCCGCGCGGATGCCGATCGCGCGCTTGCCGGTGCCGGCCGTCAGGTTCGCGACGAGCCCCGTGCCGCCGATCCCGCGATGCACGTCGAGCCCGAGCGTCGTCAGGATGCGCGCGACGTAGTCCGACGTGTTCACCTCTTCGAATCCCGTCTCCGGAAACTGGTGCAGATGGCGGCGCCAGGTCTTCAGTTGCCCCTGCAGCGTGCTTTCTTCGGTTGCGTTCATGGCGTGGGCCTCGTCGGTCGTCGTTGGTCGTGGTCGGTCGTCGTCGGTCGGGATGTCGTTCAGGCCGCGACCGCCGCGCGCTCCAGCCAGGCGCGCTGCCTCGCGAGCACGACGTCGGCCGTCTCGCCGACGCAGTTCCGGTACACGGACGGCGCCGTCGCGCCTTCCGTATTGATCGCTAGCACGCGCGAATGCGCATCGAGCCCCACCTGTCGCGCGAGCGCAGGGTCGCGCATCAGCACGTCGAGCCCCGCGACGCCGGCCGCGCCCGATTCGCCGGCCACGAGCGGCACGTCGCGTTCGCTGCCGGCCGCAAGGTTGCGCATCGCCTGCACCGCGTCTTCGTCGTCGATCAGCATGAAATAGTCGATGCACATCTCGAGGAAGTCCCACGCAAGCGGCGACGCCTCGCCGCACGCCAGCCCGGCCATCACGGAATCGACACTGCCGGTCGCCCTGGACGCGCGACCTGCGAGTGCACTCTGGTACAGGCAGTCGGCCTGGCGCGGCTCGACGACGATGAAACGCGGCCGCTGCACGCCGTCGCGCTCCCACAGGTAACTCGCGACGCCCGCGGCGAGGCCGCCCACGCCGCCTTGCAGCAGCACATGCGTGAACGGCCGCCCGTCGTCCTCGGCCGCCTGCGCGGCGGCCTCGGCGGCGATCACGCCATAGCCCTGCATCACGTCGCGCGGAATCGCTTCGTAGCCGTCGTACGACGTATCCGACACGACATACCAGCCGTTCGCCTGCGCGAGCTGCGCCGCGCAAATGACCGACTCGTCGTAGTTCCCCTCGATGCGCACGATCCGCGCGCCGTACGCCGAGATCGCGCGTTCGCGTTCGGCCTCGACGTTCGCGTGCAGCACGATCACGCACCCGCAGCCGATCGCACGCGCGGCGGCGGCCAGCGCGCGGCCGTGATTGCCGTCGGTCGCGCTGATCACCGTCAGGTCGGCCAGTTCGGCCGCGTAGCGGCCGGTGACGAGCCCTTGAGGATCGAGATCCTGCGTGCGTCGCAAGCGCTTCACGAGCCGCACCAGCGCGATCGGTGCGCCCAGCGCCTTGAAGCTGCCGAGCGGCGAGCGGCACGACTCGTCCTTCACGCTGACGCTCGCGACGCCGAGCCGCGCGGCGAGATCCGGCAGCGCGCGCAACGGCGTGCGCGCGTTGCCGACGAGCGGCCAGTGCGACAGCCACGCGCCGCTTTCGTCGGCCGATGCGATGTTCATCACTCGGCGCAGCGCGTGGGGATAGGCGGTGCGCGAGGCACGGGGGTTGGCGATCAGCATGGCGGGCAGCACTCCGTGAGTCGGTTCGGGTCGGTCGCGCACGGGTTGCGCGCGCCGCCGGTTCGAAAAATAATATTGCGCATGCGGGTCAATAAAATCGCCAAATCGGCGCCTGCAACGCAAAAAATTCTCATTCTTCCGAGGCTTCACGCGCCATCATGACCACCCCACTCGATGCGTTCGATCGCAAGCTCCTGATGGAAATCCAGCGCGACGCGCAAACGCCGCAAAGCGAGCTCGGCGCGCGCGTCAACCTGTCGACCGCGGCCGTGAACCGGCGCCTCAAACGTCTCGCGGACGACGGCGTGATCGAGCGCTACACGGCCGTCGTCGCGCCGGACAAGGTCGATCATCCGCTGACGATCGTCGTCAACGTCGAGGTCGAAAGCGAGCAGATCGACCAGCTCGACGCGATGAAGCGCACCTTCGAGCGCTGCCCGCAGATCCAGCAGTGCTACTACGTGACGGGGGAATGGGATTTCGTGCTGATCCTCGCGGTGCGCAACATGGATCAGTACAACGCGCTCACGCGCGAGCTGTTCTTCGCGAACAACAACGTGAAGCGGTTCAAGACGCTGGTGAGCATGAGCCGCGTGAAGGTCGGGCTCGAGGTGCCGGTCGAACCGGGCGAGTGAGTGTAAGTGAGTGAGCGGTTGCACACATGAGGCGACCGGTGCGCGAATGCATGCACCGATCGCCTCCCATCGACGGCTACGTCAGCGGCAACTGAAGCTCGCTGCCGAATTCACGTCGCCCGACCCGTTGTAGCGCGCCACCTGCGGATACGCGCACAGCGGCCGCGTGCGTCCCGCGCCCCACGATGCCGGCACGTCCGCATTCGGCACCGCGTTCGTCGCGTCGCGCGCGGTGGCCACCACCGCACCGGGCGCCTGCCCCTGCTCGACCCAGGCCACGAGCGGCGTCAGCAGGTCGAACTGGTCGGCCGCCGGGCCCCCCGAGCAGTGGTTCATCCCCGGCACCGGATAGAAGCGCGCGAAATCCGACGCATCGCCGCCGTTCGCCTGCGCAACCCGCGCGTACCAGTCGCGCGTATCGTCGAACGAGAACACCGGGTCGCCGGTGCCGTGATAGACGAGCAGCTTCGCACCGCGCGCCTTCAGCGCGGACAGGTTGGTCTCGTCGGGCGGCGTCATGAACGACCACGCGGATTGCGTGTACACGCCGCTGGTCGCGAAGATCGCCGGCGCGTCGTTGTCCATGTCGAAGCCGAGCGCGAAACCGGGCAGGTTCGCGAGCACCGCGGCGGTTTTCGGCGGCGACATGAACGTGAACGCCATCGCGGCCGGGTCGAGCGTGATCGAATTCGACTGCTTCCACGCGGCCCAGCCGCCGCCGGCAATGCCCGGATCGTACGGAAAGCCCGCATAGAGCGCCGTGCCCGCGCTGTTGCGGGCGCCCGTGAACACGTTCCCGAGCGCGGTCTTCTGCGCGGGCGTCAGGCACGCGCCCGTGCGCGTGCCGTTCGCGCAGGTCGGGATGTCCGCGTCGACGCTGAAGTGCGCTTGGCACGCGGCAACGTCCTGCACCATTCCGTCGGCGGCGCCGTCGAGCGCGTCGCATTTCTCGAGGATCTTCGCGCCGACGAACTGCCGCTCCGCGTCGGTGAAGCCGCTGCGGATATCCGGCAGCCCGTTCGACCCGGTCGCCGATGCGATCTTCGCGAACTGCTGCGCGCCGTACATCTCGCCGATCGCCGCCTTCGGCAGATGAAAACCCGGATCGCCCGCGATGATGCCGTCGTAGTCGGCCGGGTTGCGCACCGCCGTGACCATCGCATGACGGCCGCCGTTCGAGCAGCCGCCGAAATAGCTGCGGTCGGGCGCCTTGCCGTACGCAAGCCGGATCACCTGCTTCGCCATCGGCGTGAGCGCATCGACCGCGCCGTAGCCGTAGTCGATGCGCGCCTGCGGATCGAGGCCGAACAGCGGATTCTGCGCGGCGCTGTGCCCGGAATCCGAGCTGATCACCGCGAAGCCCTGGTTCAGCGCGTCGGTCAGCGGCCCGCCGCCGCCGATCTCGCCGGTCGCGGTCACGACGTTGCCGTCGAGGCCGCCGTTCGCCTGGTAGAAGAAGCGGCCGTTCCACGCCTTCGGCAGGCGCATCTCGAAGCCGATCGCATAGGTCTTGCCGTCGACCGTGCTCACGCGCTCGTTCATCTTCCCTGCGATCACGCAGTGCTCGGCGATCGGCTTGCCCGCCACCGTGAGCGCGCCGGCAGCCGCGGTCGTCACCGACGTGAACGACGTGTTCGCATACGCCAGCTTCGCGGCGAGCGCGTCGCAGGTTTGCGACATCGCGGCCGGCGTCGCGGCGCTCAGGTGCGTCGGTGCTGAATTCACCGAGTCGTCGCCGCCGCAACCGGCGAGCAGGGCGGCGGCGGACAGCGGCGCAATACAGAGGAATGCAGATTTCCTGTTCAAGATATCTCCCTTCGGTTCGTCACGCCGGTGAATCAGAACATGTGCCGCACGCCGACCATCGCGCCGAGCTGCCCCATCCCTTCGCCGGGTGTCGTGCCGGGCCCGCCGCCGCTGACGGAGTAGCGCGCATGCGCGCTGTTCCACAGATACGACGATTGCGCATAGACGGCCGTGCGCTTGGTCAGCAGATAGGTCGCGCGCAGCGTGGCCATCGTCGCGCGCGTGTCGTGCGCGCTGTTGACGATCCGGTAGCCTTCGCCGTCGACGACGAAATCGGGCTTCACCGCATACGACGCGCCGACGAAGAACAGGTCCGAATGCGCGCCGGGCGCGGCCGGCGAACCGGTCGACACGCGCCGCCCGATCCAGCCCGCGCCGATCTTTGCGCCGGCCGCCTGCGCATACGCGCTCACGTGAGCGCGCGCGTCCTTGCCGCCGCTGCTGGTGAAGGGAACGGGCGCCACGCCGTCGAAGAAGTTCGCGGCCGCGCCGGTGCCGCCGCGCTGTTCCTCGTATGACGCCGCCGCACCGAAGTACGCGCTGTCGTACTTGAGCATCACCGACCAGTTGCGGCACTGCACCGCGTCGCCCGGCACCTGCCCCGCGCACGTGCCCTGGCCCGGCGAGTTGCCGGTGCCCGCGCCGTCGCGTCCGAACGAATACGCGGCGCCGAACGTCACGCCGCGATACGCGCCGACGTAGGTCACCGCGTTGTCGGCGCGGCCATTCGGCACGTACGCGTCGAACGAGCCGAGCCCGTAGATGTCGGGGCCGATGATGTCCGC
The DNA here is from genome assembly GCF_029633825.1 of Burkholderia contaminans. Classification (NCBI taxonomy): domain Bacteria; kingdom Pseudomonadati; phylum Pseudomonadota; class Betaproteobacteria; order Burkholderiales; family Burkholderiaceae; genus Burkholderia; species Burkholderia contaminans. The sequence continues at coordinate 1,684,367 of NZ_CP090641.1, forward strand.
GCCCTGCAGCGCGAGATAGGTCATCGTGTACTGGCGCCCGAACGCGAGCGTGCCGAAGCCGCTCTTCAGCCCGACGAACGCCTGCCGCCCGAACAGCCGGCCGCCCTGCCCGAGATCGCCGCCGCGCACGTTGAAGCCGCTTTCGAGCGTGAACACCGCCTGATAGCCGCCGCCGAGATCCTCGGTGCCGCGCAGCCCCCAGCGCGACGGCAGTTCGCCCGTCACGCCCGGCATGCGCACGACGTGGTCGCCTGCCGCGTTCGCGTGCGACACGTATTCGACGCCCGTATCGATGATCCCGTATAGCGTCACGCTCGACTGCGCATGCGCACCGGGCGCGGCGAGCGCGCAGCACGCGCCGGCGGCCAGCAGGCCGTTCCTTGTCTTCGTCTTCATCGTTGCGTCTCCAGACCTTGAGTAAGCGCGCTCTGACGGCGCGCATTGAAAAAATCGAACCATCAGTCGCCGGCTTGCGGGCGGCGAATCAGCACGAATGCAGCGAAGGCCGCGACGAGCGTGACGGGGATGCTCGCGCCGATCACGACCGGCGCGCTGCGGCCCGCGGCCAGCAGCGTCGCGGCCGCGAGCGGCCCGACGACGGAACCGAGCCGGCCGACCGCCACCGCCGCGCCGACGCCCGTGCCACGCATCGCGGTCGGGTAGTAGATCGCCGCGAGCGCGTACAGCACCGACTGCCCGCCGACCACGAACATCCCCGCCGCGAACGCAGCCGCCGCGAGCGACGCGAAACCGGGCGCGGCCGCGAGCGCGGCGAGCGACAGCACGATCCCGATATACATGCCGCCGACCACGCGCGATGCGCGCATCCGGTCGAGCGCCGCGCCGATGCCGAGCGCGCCGAGCCCCGCGCCGACGTTGAACGCGATCTGCACGAGGCCGACGTGTGCGCGATCGAGCCCGCGCGAGGCCATCAGCGACGGCAGCCAGTTCAGCAGGAAGTAGAGGACGATCAGCGTGCAGAAGTAGCTGACCCACAGCGCGACCGTGGACGTCGTGCGGCCGTCGCCGAACAGCGTGCGTGCCACGCTCGTGCGCGCGGCCTGCGTGCCGGCGACGTCGAGATATGCACGCGATTCCGGCAGGAACCACACGAGCAGCGGCACGAGCAGCAGCGGCCCCACGCCGCCGACGTAGAAGATGTGTCGCCATTCGGTGTCGCCGGCCAGCAGCACGCCGATCAGCGACGCGATCACGCCGCCGAACGGGATACCGCAGTACATCGTCGCCACCGCGCTGCTGCGCGAGCGCGGCTCGACCGCTTCGGACGACAGCGCGATCAGGTTCGGCATCGCGCCGCCGAGGCCGATGCCGGTCAGCACGCGCACGACGACGAGCATCGCGAACGTCGAGACCTGCGCGGTCGCGATCGACAGCAGCCCGAACAGCACGACCGATGCGATCAGCACGCGCTTGCGGCCGATCCGGTCGGCGAGCCGCCCGCCGAGCATCGCGCCCGGCAGCAGCCCGAAGGTGCCCGCGCTGAACGCGATACCCATCTGCGACACGCTCAGCCCGAATTCGCGCGCCATGCGCGGCGCGGCGACACCGACCGACTGCAGGTCGAGCCCCTCGAGGAGAGCAATCGCGAAACACAGCGCGAGCGTGGTCGCGACCGTGGGTTTTTCGGCAACGTAAGTGTTCATCCTGTCTCCAGTCCCATGTCTTGTAGTCGGTCGGCCGCTGACGGCCGCCGCGCGCCGTCGCCGGCCAGTGGCGAAGCAGCGCGCACGTTGTCGTCTGAACGGGCGCCTTTATCAGGCAACCTGATTCACTGGCCGCAAGCATGCCTGCCGGTATCGTGGCCGGCAGGTCGTTGTGTCTGCTTGATGCGATGTGCTTCCGGTTACGCGTAAATCACGTCGGGATCGCGTCGCGCCGGGTCGTACAGCGCGTCGATCGTCGCCGCGCGGTGCTGCTGCACGGCCGCCTGGTTCAGCGAACCCTTGTCGGTCACTTCACCGAGGTCGAGCGACGGCGGCGTGTCGATCAGCCGGATGCGCGCGACGAACGTCGAACCGCCGCTCGCATGCCGGTTCAGCTCGACGAGCCATTGCTCGAACACCGCACGCACGGCCGGCGCGCGCAGCACGTCGGTCACGGACGCATCGGCGGCGAGTCCCGCCAACGAACGGCACGCGTCGACGCGCGGAAACACCAGCAGCCCGATGTCGTCGCGATTGATCCCGGTGACGACCACGTCCTGCACGTACGGCGCACCGCTCGACACCGCGTTCGCGCGCAGCGGCCCGACGCTGACGAAGGTGCCGCTGCTCAGCTTGAAATCCTCGGTCAGCCGCCCGTCGAACAGCAGCCCGAGCTCCGGCCGCTGCGGATCGGCAAAGACCCCCGCATCGCCGCTGCGGTAATAGCCTTCGTCGTCGAATACGTCACGCGGATCGACGTCCGCATGCCAGTAGCCGCGCATCACGTTCGGCCCCTTGAAGCGCAGTTCGTGCTTGCCGCCGCACGGCACGAGCTTCGCGTCGCAGCCGGGCGCGGGCAGCCCGATATAGCCGGCGCGCATCAGCGGCCCCGTCGTGAACAGGCACGACGGCGACGCCTCCGTCATCCCGAGGCCCGCCATGATCCGGATCCGCTCGCCGCAATGCGCTTCGGTCACGCGGTCGAGCCGGTCCCATGCGGCCTGCGACAGGCCCGCGCCGCCGAAGAAATACAGCTTCACGCGCGAGAAGAACGTCGCGCGCAACTCGGCATCGCGTTCGAGCGCGACGGTCAGCTCTTCCCAGCCCTTCGGCACGTTGAAGTAGATCGTCGGCGCGATCTCGCGCAGGTTGCGCACGGTTTCGTCGAAGCGGCCCGGCACCGGGCGGCCGTCGTCGATGTACAGCGAGCCGCCGTTGTACAGCGCGATGCCGAGGTTGTGACTGCCGCCGAACGTGTGATTCCACGGCAGCCAGTCGACCAGCACCGGCGGTTCGCGCGTCAGTTCGGGCATCGTCTGGCGCAGCATCTGCTGGTTGCTGCACAGCATCCGGTGCGTGGTCGGCACGGCCTTCGGCTGCTTCGTCGAGCCGGACGTGAACAGGATCTTCGCGAGATGATCGGGGCCGACCGCTTCGTGGAGTGCGTCGATCGTGCGCGGGACGGTCGCAAGAAGCTGCGACAGCGGCACCGCGCCGACCCTCCCGTTCGCATCGGCATCGTCGTCGCGTGCGACGATCAGCGCCGCATCGGCCGGCAACGTGACGTCGAGCGCACGTGCGAACGGCGCACGTTCGGCGACGAACACCGCACCCGGCTTCAGCACGCCGAGCGTGTGACGCAGCTTGCCGTAGTCGGTCGACACCAGCGAATACGCGGGCGAGATCGGCGAGTACGGCACGCCGGCCAGCATCGCCGCGAACATCAACTGCAGATGCTCGAGATCGTTGCCGGACAGCACCGCGAGCGGACGCTCGACCGACAGCCCGAGATCGACGAGGCCCTGGCCGATTGCACGCGCACGTTCAAGCATCTGTGCGTAGGTGATCTCGACCCAGCGGCCGTCGGCGCCGCGCCTCGCGGCCAGCACGCGGTCGGGGTGTGCTTGCGCGCCGTTCACGAGGCAATCGGTCAGGCGCGTCGGGTAGTCGCCGAGCGGTTCGCGCGAACGCAGGTACCACGCGCCGTTTTCCGCGCGACGAATCTCGGCCGCGCCAACGGCGACGGCCGCTGCGCGATAGCGCACGCCGCCCGTGTCGTGTGCGGCCTCGCCCGGAGGCTTCGCTACATTCATCGTCGCCTCGCTCATATCGGGTAATGCCGCGGCGTGGTCTGCACGGTGATCCAGCGCAGCTCGGTGAATTCGGCGATCGACGCACGGCTGCCGAAGCGGCCGTAGCCGCTCGCCTTGGTACCGCCGAACGGCATCTGCGCCTCGTCGTGCACGGTCGGCCCGTTGATGTGGCAGATTCCCGATTCGATCCGGCGCGCGACCGCCATCGCGCGCGCGACATCGCGGCTGAACACGCTCGCCGACAGCCCGAACTCGCTGTCGTTCGCGAGCGCGACCGCTTCGTCGTCGCTGTCCGCGCGCAGGATCGCGACGACCGGCGCGAACGACTCCTCGCGATACAGCCGCATGTCGCGCGTCACGCCATCGACGATCGCCGGCTGCATCGTCGCGCCTTCCACGCGGCACCCGAGCGGCAGTTGAGCGCCAAGCGCCCGCGCATCCTCGACCAGCGACGCCGCACGCACGGCGGCCGACGCGTCGACCATCGTGCCGAGCGGATGGCCGGCCAGCGGATCGCCCGCGACCAGCGTGCGCGCCTTCGCGGCGAGGCGTTCGACCAGCGCATCGGCAATCGGCCGCGCGGCGATCACGCGCTCGGTCGACATGCAGATCTGCCCCTGGTTGAAGAACGCGCCGAACGCGATCGCGTCGACGGCCGCGTCGAGATCGGCATCGTCCAGCACGAGCACGGGCGCCTTGCCGCCGAGTTCGAGCAGCACCGGTTTCAGGTGGGCGGCCGCGTGGCGCGCGATGATGCGCCCGACATGCGTCGACCCGGTGAAGTTGATGCGCTTCACGTGCGGATGCGCGATCAGGCGCTCGACGAGTTCGGGTGCGTCGGCCGCCGCGTGCGTGACCACGTTGACCACGCCCGCGCCGAGCCCTGCTTCGTCCAGCACCGCGCCGATCAGCGCATGCACGCCGGGGCACGCTTCGGAGGCCTTCAGCACGACCGTGTTGCCGCAAGCGAGCGGCATCGCCAGCGCGCGCGTGCCGAGGATCACCGGCGCGTTCCACGGCGCGATGCCGAGCACGACGCCGCACGGCACGCGCATCGCCAGCGCGAGATTGCCGGGCACGTCGGACGGGATCACGTCGCCGGCGATCTGCGTCGTCATCGACGCGGCCTCGCGCAGCATGTTCGCCGCGAGCGTCACGTTGAAGCCGATCCAGCCGGGCGTCGCGCCGGTTTCGGCTACGCCCGTCGCGATGAACGCGTCGATGCGCGCGTCCATCAGGTCGGCCGCCTTCAGCAGCAGCCGGCGGCGCTCGGTCGGCGCAAGCGCCGACCATGCCGGAAACGCGCGGTGCGCGGCGTCGATCGCCGCGTCGGCGTCGGCTGCGCCGGCCGCCGGCGCGCGTGACGCCAGCGCGCCCGTCGCGGGATTGAATCGGTCGAAGGTGCGCCCATCGCGGGCGGTGCACCACTCGCCGGCGATCAGCATCCGTCTGTCGGTCATGTTGTCTCCTGCCTTGCCTGTTTCTTGCGATTACGCCGGCGGTGATGCCGGCGGCTGCGTCCGCGCTTGTATCAGCGCTTGTATGCCTGCAGGCCCGGCTTGATCGTCTTGTCGTCGAGGAACTGCTTCAACCCCTGTTCGCGGCCGCGTTCCGGATCGCGCAGCTGCGCCTGGTCGAGCTTCGCGTACAGGTAATCCTCGCACTGCTCCCAGGTGAGTTCACGCGCGCGCTTGAAGCCATGCTTCGCCGCGCGCAGCACGACCGGGTTCTTGTCCATCAGGCGGGCCGCGAGCGCGATCGTCGCGTCACGCAGTTCGGCCAGCGGCACGCTGCTGTTCACGAGGCCCATCCCGGCCGCTTCCACGCCGGTGAACGTATCGCCCGTCATGATGTAGTGCAGCGCGCGACGGTGCCCGACCGTATCCGCCATCGCCTTGCTGACGAGGTTGCCCGGCGGGATCCCCCAGTTGATCTCCGACAGCCCGAACACCGCTTCGTCGGCCGCGATCGCGAGATCGCACGCGACGAGCGGCGAGAAACCGCCGCCGAAACACCAGCCGTTCACCATCGCGATGGTCGGCTTGTTGTACATCCGCAGGCGGCGCCATTGCCATTCCGATGCGTCGCGGCGCACTTTTTCCTGCAGCGCGTCGGAGCCGCCGTCGATCTCGCGGAAGTACTCCTTCAGGTCCATGCCGGCGGTCCATGCAGCGCCCGCGCCGGTGAGGACGAGCACCTTCGCCTCGTCGTCGAACTCGACCGCATCGAGGACTTCCAGCATCTCCCGGTTCAGCGTCGGGCTCATTGCGTTGCGCTTCTCGGGGCGGTTCAGCGTGACCCACGCGATGCCGGCCTCCACCTTCACATCAACGGTCTGCCAGCGGTTGTCGTACTTGCTCATATCGTTTCCTGTCGTTCGTTCCTGTGCGATTCGGTGCGCAGCATTCCTGCTGCGGACGGCTTCATTTAATATCAGGCTACCTGATATTGCAAGCGGCATGAGCGCCGGTGTAAACCCGGATCGGAAAGCGGTGAAAGCGACGGAATCGGGGAACGGTCAGGCGACCGGCAGAGCGAACGCGGGGCGCACAGGCCCGCGCGACGAGGGTTCGGAATGGGGTCAGCCGCGCAGGTTGCGCGAGAACAGTTCGAGCGCGCGCTGCACGTGCGTGGCGTCGTCGGCGGATATGTCGCCGAGCATGCGCTTTTCGAGCGGGCGCAGCACGGCTTCGCATTCGCGCAGCATCGCCGCGCCTTCGTCGGTCAGCTTGAGCAGGATGATGCGGCCGTGCGACGGGTCCGCTTCACGCGTGACGAAGCCGCGGGCGGCCATCACGCTCATCACTTCATTCGCCGATTGCGGCGTGATCCACGAGCGCTCGGCCAGTTGCGCGTTCGACGACGCGCCGCGCGCCTCGAGCACCGACAGCGCCGTGTATTGCGCGAGCGTGATGCCAAGCGGTGCGAGCGCGTCGGTCATGTGGCGGCGCAGCAACCGGTCGAGACCGCCGATCACGTAGGTCAGGCGCTGCTGCACGCGCGCCTTCGGCTTGTCGCCGGTCGCGCGGGTGGCGGGCTTCGTGGCGTTCTTCGGATTCGCGGGTTTGGTCGGTGCGGAACTCATGGTGCGGGCGGGATGGAATTGCGGGCCATCTTACCAGCACGTCAGAGCGCGAACGGGAGGTTCCAGGCATGCCGGGCAACCGCAGCGCACTCGCGCGCGCGTCGCGGACTGCCGGCCTGGCCGAGAAATCCGCTGCGTCAGCGACATCCCATGAACGGCATCCCGTACGCGATCAGCCGCGCGGCGTCCCCGCAAACCGCGCCGTCGCCATCCCCGCGTGCCGCGTCTGCGCGACGAACACGCCGCCCGCATGCGGGTCGTCGGCCAGCGCATCGTCGCTCAACCCGACGCGCGCGCTCGTCACGTACAGGCGGCCCTCACCGTCGAGCGCCGTGCAACTCGGCTGCGCGGTCGGCACCGCCACGCGATCCGTCTCGACACCGTCCGGCCCATAACGCACCACCCGCCTGCCGCCCCACTGCGCATTCCACAGGCCGCCGTCGCGATCGACGATCGAGCCGTCCGGATCGCCGTCGGGATCGGTCAGGCGCGCGAACGGCCGCACGTTCGCGACTTCGCCGCCCGGCCGGTAATCGCACACGAAAATCTCGCGCACCAGCGAATCGCAAAAGTACATCTTCGACCCATCCGGCGAGAACCCGATGCTGTTCGCAATCGCGGCCGGCGGCAACGCGAGCCGTTCGAGCGTGAGATCGGCATTGAGCCGGTAGAACCCGCCGACCGCGCGCGGCGGCTCGGCGCCTTCGTCCTTCATCCCGAACACGAACGCGCCGGAACCGTCGCAGCGCCCGTCGTTCAGCCGCGTCGGCAGCTCGGGCTCGACTTCGACGATCCGCGTGAACGCGCCGCTGCGCAGGTCGAAGAACGCGAGGTGCGTCGCGAGCCCGACGAGCAGCACGTCCGGATCGTCGGTCAGCGCGAAACACGCGAGCCGCTCGGGCATCGGCCATGGCGTGAGGTCGGAGCCATCCGCACGACAGCGCCACAGTTGCGCACCTTCAATGTCCACCCAGTACAGCGCGCGCGTCCTGTCGCACCACGTCGCGCCTTCGCCGAGCGTGTTGCGGGTGTCGGCCAGCAGCGTCGCCTGCCCGGCCGGATGAATCTGTTGCATGCCGTCTCCCGATATCTGTCGCTTATGCGGGCGGCCGCGCGTTCGCCAGGGTCAGATCTTCATCGCGCGCCGCTGGTTGCGACGATACTGGTCGAACAGCACCGCGAGCAACAGAATTCCGCCGCGTATCAGATATTGGTAAAACGTCGGCACGTTCAGCAGGCTCATCGCGTCCTGCACGGAGCCCATGATCAGCACGCCGACCAGCACGCCGGAGATCGTCGCGACGCCGCCCGTCAGCGACACGCCGCCCAACACGCATGCGGAAATCACGCCGAGTTCGAGGCCGACCGACGTCTTCGGGTCGCCAAGGCTCATCCGCGACGCGAGCATCACGCCGGCAAAACCCGTCACGAGCCCCTGCAGCACGAACACGGTGATCTTGATGCGCATCACCGGCAGCCCGGCGAGCAGCGCGGCCTCGCCATTGCCGCCCACTGCGAGCACGTTCTTGCCGAACACCGTCTTGCGCAGCAGGAAGCCGAACACGACGAAGCCGACGATGTTGCTCCAGATCGGATACGAGATGCCGAGGAACGAGCCGCCGCCGAGATCGAAGAAGCGTTCCTCGGAGATCATCACCGCGTCGCCGTTCGACGTGATGAACGCGAGCCCGCGCACGACTTCCATCATCGCGAGCGTGACGATCAGCGAGTTGATCCGCCAGCGCGCGATCAGCACACCGTTGACGAGCCCGACCGCACCGCCCGCGAGCACGCCGCCCGCGATGCCGAGCACGACGCTGTGCGTCGCGGTGATCAGCGTCGACGCGACGACGCCCGAGAACGCGACGATCGACGCGACCGACAGGTCGACCTCGCCGAGCGCGAGCACGAACATCATCGTCACCGCGATCGAACCGATCAGCGTGACCGACAGCAGCAGGCCCTGGATGTTGCGCGGCGTGAGGAAGTCCGGCACCGTTAGCGAAAGCGTCGCGAACAGCACGAGAAACACCATCACGATGCCGGAGCGGTTGATCAGCTGCCACACGCCGCCGCGCGCTCGCGCGGGTGCGATGGCGGCATCGGGGGACGGGGAAGTGCGTTGGGGTTGCATTGCCTGGCTCATGTCGTTTGCATCCGGTTGATCGTTGCGGGGCGCTAGCGCGGCAGCGCGAGCTTGATCAGCGCGTCGGGCGTCGCGTGCGCCTTCGCGACCTCGCCCGCGATCCGCCCTTCCTTCATCACGATGATCCGGTCCGACACGCCGATCACCTCGGCCAGGTCGCTCGACACGAGGATCACCGTGCGGCCCGCTTCCGCGAGTTCGTAGAACAGGTTGTAGATTTCCGCGCGCGCGCCGACGTCGATGCCGCGCGTCGGCTCGTCCATCAGGAACACGTCGATGCGCTCGGCCAGCCAGCGCGCGAGCACGACTTTCTGCTGGTTGCCGCCGGACAGCGCGCCGATCGGCGTGTCGCCATCGCGCGTCTTGATCGCGAGCCGCTCGATGTAGCGCTGCGCGAGTTCGCGTTCGCGCCGCCCGTCGAGCAGCACCCGCGCCGGGCTGAAATGCCGGCGCGCGCTGATGTTCAGGTTGTCGGCCACCGACGCGATCGCGACGATGCCTTCCTGCTTGCGGTCTTCCGGGCACAGCGCGAGGCCGGCGCGCACCGCGTCGCGCGGGCTCCCGAACGCCACGCGCTTGCCGTTCAGTTCGACGTGCCCCGCGCTCGGGCGCGCGGCGCCGTACAGCAGCTTCATCAACTCCGAGCGGCCCGCGCCCACGAGCCCGAAGAAGCCGACGATCTCGCCGCGCCGCGCGGTGAACGACACGGGCTCGGACAACCCGGGCCCCGCCAGCCCCTTCGCCTCGATCAGCACGTCACCGGCCGCGCGCGGCCGGTAGCCGTACACGTCCTCGATCGAGCGGCCGACCATGCAGCCGATCAACCGGTCGCGGTCGAGATCGGTGACGGAATCGAACGTGTCGATGCGGCGGCCGTCGCGGAACACCGTCACGCGGTCGCACAGTTCGTACACCTCTTCCATCCGGTGCGTGACGTAGATGATCGCGCGGCCTTCCGCGCGCAGCGCGCGGATGATCCGGAACAGTTGCGTGGTTTCGCGCGCGGACAGCGAACTCGTCGGCTCGTCGAACGCGATCACGCGCGCGTCGCGCATCAGCGCCTTGCCGATCTCGATCATCTGGCGCTGGCCGATCGACAGGTACTTCACCGGGATGCCCGGATCGATGTGCTCGCCGAGTCGCTCCAGCGCATCGAGCGCGCGCGCGGCAAGCGTGCGTTCGTCGACCACGCCGAGCCGGCTCGGCAGCTGCCCGAGCATCAGGTTCTCGGCCACCGTCAACTCGGGCACCAGATGCAGCTCCTGGTAGATGATCGCGATGCCGGCCTCGAGCGCCGCGCGCGTCGACGCGAAGCGCTGCTCGGTGCCGTTCAGCGTCAGCGTGCCGGCCTGCGGCTGGTTCACGCCGGACAGCACCTTCAGCAGCGTCGACTTCCCCGCGCCGTTCTCGCCCATCAGCCCGTGCACTTCGCCCGCGCGCACCGACAGCGACACGGCGTCGAGCGCACGCACGCCCGGGAACGTCACCGTGATGCCGTCGAGCGCGAGCAGCGGGCCGCCCGGCGGCGACTCGGCGGCATCGCCGCCGGTGTCGCCATCGTTGCCGGATACGGCCGTCATCGTCTGCGTCGTCATCGCGTTCTCGCCTCGTGCGCTCAGATGCCGAGTTCGGCGCGTACGGCCTGCCAGTTCGCGCGCGTCATCAGCTTGCCGCTCGTCTGCGTGTCGGCCGGCGGCGTCTTGCCGTCGCGAATCCATTCGACGAGGTTCTGCGTGCTGTCCTTGCCGTGGTTCGTCGAGCTGACCGCAATCGTCCCGTAGAAGCCGGTCGGCTCCTTCTTCTGGAATTCGGCGAACGCCTCGCCCGCGCCGTTGATGCCCACGCCGATCACGTCGGCCGCCGGGATATGCAGCTGCTCGGTCGCGCGCACCGCGCCGAGCACGGTTTCCTCGTTCAGCGCGTAGACCACCCACTTCTTCACGTTCGGATGGCGCGCGAGCACGGGCGCGGCCGCGCTGAAACCGCCTTCGTCGTCGGTCGTCTTCTGCGGCGCGTCGAAGATGTTCTCCTTGCGGAAGCCGTTCGCGAGCAGCGCCTGCGTCGCGCCGTCGGTGCGCAGCTTCGCGGTCGGCAGCTCGTAGTTCGTGATCCGCAGCGCGCCGACTTCCTCGGGCTTCCAGCCGCGCCGCTTCATCTCGTCGGAAATCGCCTGGCCGACCTGGTTGCCGATCTTGGTTGCCGACATCCCGAGGTGCGGCACGTTCGGCAGCGGCTTGCCGGTCGAATCGACGAGCTGGTCGTCGACGGTCACGAACTTCATGTTGTAGCGCTTCGCGCGTGCGGCGATCGCCGGGCCGAGGCGCACGTCCGGCGCGCAGATCACGAAGCCCTGCGCACCCTGCGAGCCGAGGTTGTCGATCGCGGCCAGCACCTTCTCGCCGTCGGGCGTACCGATCTTCACGACCGAGAAATTCTCCTTCTGGCCGAGCGCGGACGCCGCATTCTGCTCGTTGATGAACCAGGCCTGCTCGGGCATCTTCACCAGGAAGCCGATCTTCAGCGGCGCGTCGGCGCGCGCGGCGCCCTGCATGCCGAGCGGTGCAATGCAAAGCGCGGCCAGCAGCGCGCGTAGGGTATGGCGGCGAATCGTGCGGTTCATGAGGTGTCTCCTTTGTATCGGCTGGTGCCGTGATGTGTGCCGTAATCCGTCATTCGTCGCGCTTCATGCGGAAGCGCGCAGGTTCAGCGGCCGAACGCGTCGGTCTGCACGCGCCGGCCGAACAGGAATGCATCGGCGACGAGCCGCAACGGCCGTACGTCGACGTCGCTTTCGCCACGCGCGATCAGCGCGTGGAAGTGCGCATACAGCGCCGGATACTCGCGTTCGGGCCCGAGCTCGACCGGCTCGCCCGCGATCGACAACTGCGCGCCGCCGCGGCTGATCGCGAGCACGCCGTCGGCCGTGTCGACCGCGATCTCCCATTGCTCGACCGGGCCGTGCCGCCAGTCGAATTCCGCACGCACCGGCACGCCGTCGGTATCCGCACAATCGAGCTCGGCGGCGATCGGCGTCTGCACGTCGCTCGGCACGATGAGCGTCGCCTCGCGCAGCACGAGCTCACGCGGCAGGATCCGCGTGACGATCGACAGCGCGTTGATGCCCGGGTCGAACACGCCGAGGCCGCCCGGCTCCCAGATCCATTGCTGCCCCGGATGCCAGCGCCGCACATCCTCTTTCCAGCGCACCTGCACCGCACGGATCGCGCGCGTCGCGAGCCATTCACGGGCGGGCTCCACCGCACTCGCGCAGCGCGAATGCCAGGTCGCGAACAGCGTGAGGCCGCGCTCGCGCGCAAGCGCCTCCAGCACGGCCACTTCGCCGAGCGTCGCACCCGGCGGCTTCTCGAGCATCACGTGCTTGCCGGCTTCGAGCGCAGCGCGCGCCTGCGCGTAGCGCACCTGCGGAGGCGCGCACAGCGACACGGCGTCGAGCTCGCGCTCGGCGGCCAGCAGCGCGCGCAGGTCGCGATAGTTGCGCACCCCGGTGACTTCCGCGTGACGGCTCGCGCACGCGGTCAACTTGAAACCCGGTTCGGCGTCGATCGCCGGCAGATGCTGGTCGCGTGCGATCTTGCCGATGCCGACGACACCCAGCGAAACCTGATCACTCATCGTGCATGCCTCCTTCGCGAATCGTTCGGTGACCGTTCAGTGCGCCCAGCGCAGCACGAGCGGATCGAGCCGGCGCGCGATCGCGAGCAGTTCCGCGCGCGTGTCCGGATGCAGTTCCGGCATCGGATGCCGCGGCCGCTCGCTCGCGATCACGCCGCCTTCGCGCATCAGCGCCTTCGCGGTGAGGATCCCGGACTGGCGGTTCTCATGGTTGATCAGCGGCAGCCATGCCTGGTAGCGCGCGTAGGCGTCGTCATGGCGCCCTTCGCGCCACGCTTCGAGGATCGGCCGGATTCCGTCCGGAAACCCGCCGCCCGTCATCGCGCCGGTCGCGCCCGCGTGCAGATCGGCAAGCAGCGTGATCGCCTCCTCGCCGTCCCACGGCCCTTCGATGGCATCGCCGCCGAGCCGGATCAGCTCGCGCAGCTTGTTCGCGGCGCCCGGCGTCTCGATCTTGAAGTACGCGACCTGCTCGATCTCGCGCGCCATCCGCGCGAGGAACGGAGCGGATAGCGCGGTGCCGCTCGCGGGCGCGTCCTGGACCATGATCGGAATCGCGATCGCGTCGGACACGCGCGCATAGAACTCGAAAATCTGCGCTTCGGGCACGCGGAACGTCGCGCCGTGATACGGCGGCATCGCCATCACCATCGCCGCGCCGAGCTGCTGCGCGCGCAGGCTGCGCGCCGCGCACACCTGCGTGCTGTAGTGCGACGTCGTGACGATCACCGGCACGCGGCCCGCCACGTGCTCGAGGATCGTGCGCGTGAGCACGTCGCGCTCGTCGTCGGTGATCGCGAACTGCTCGGAGAAGTTCGCGAGAATGCACAGCCCGTCCGAGCCCGCGTCGATCATGAAATCGACCGCGCGCTTCTGGCTTGCAAGGTCCAGCTCGCCGGTATCGGCAAACGTCGTCGGAACGACGGGGAAAATGCCGCGATGGCGCGGCGTGCTGCTCGATGTCATGGTTCGCGTCCTGCTTCGGCCTCGGTCACGACCGGCCGTCATGCGTTTACGGTTTCACGTTGCACGGGCCCGGAAGGCCCGCGACCGGCTGCCGCGCAGCCGCTCAATGCGAATGGCTCGGCACTTCAGCGCCGCGCGTGCCGACCAGGAAGTCGAGGTCGCACCCCTCGTCGGCCTGCAGCACGTGATCGATGTACAGCCGCGCATAGCCGCCCTTGCCGAGCTGGCCGGCCACGCCCGGCGCCGCGGTCGGATCGACGTCCGACAGGCGGCGATGCAGTTCGTCGTCCGTAATGTCCAGATGCAGCGTGCCGGCCTCGCAGTCGAGCTCGATCCAGTCGCCGTTGCGCACGGCCGCGAGCGGCCCGCCGGCAGCGGCTTCCGGCGCGACGTGCAGCACGACCGTGCCGTACGCGGTGCCGCTCATCCGCGCGTCGGAAATCCGGACCATGTCCTTCACGCCCTGGCGCAACAGCTTCGGCGGCAGCCCCATGTTGCCGACCTCGGCCATCCCCGGATAACCGCGCGGCCCGCAGTTCTTCAGCACCATCACCGAGCTTGCGTCGATGTCGAGCGCCTCGTCGTTGATCGTCGCCTTGTAGTGGTCGAGGTTCTCGAACACGACCGCGCGACCGCGATGCTTCAGCAACTCGGGGCTCGCCGCCGACGGCTTCAGCACCGCGCCGCGCGGCGCGAGATTGCCGCGCAGGATGCGGATGCCGCCGTCCGCGATCAGCGGCCGGTCGAGCGGGCGGATTACTTCCTCGTCGTAGTTCGGCGCTTCGCGCACGTTGTCCCACAGCGACTTGCCGTTCACCGTCAGCGCATCCGGGTTCGGCAGCAGCCCGCCTTCGCCGAGCCGGCGCAACACCGCCGGCAGGCCGCCCGCGTAATAGAACTCTTCCATCAGGAAGCGCCCCGACGGCATCAGGTCGACGATCGTCGGCGTGTCGCGGCCGATGCGCATCCAGTCTTCCAGTTCGAGCGGCACGCCGATGCGGCCCGCGATCGCCTTCAGGTGGATCACCGCGTTGGTCGAGCCTCCGATCGCCGCGTTCGCGCGGATCGCGTTCTCGAACGCCGCGCGCGTCAGGATCTTCGACAGCACGAGCCCTTCGAGCGCCATTTCGACGATGCGGATGCCCGACATGTGCGCGAGCACGTAGCGGCGCGAATCGACGGCCGGAATCGCCGCGTTGTGCGGCAGCGCGACGCCGAGCGCCTCGGCCATGCACGCCATCGTCGACGCGGTGCCCATCGTGTTGCAGGTGCCGGCCGAGCGCGACATCCCGGCTTCGGCCGACAGGAAGTGATGGACATCGATCTCGCCGGCTTTCAGCGCTTCGTGCAACTGCCACACGGCGGTGCCGGAGCCGATGTTCTTGCCCTCCAGCTTGCCGTTCAGCATCGGGCCGCCGGACACGACGATCGCCGGCACGTCGCAGCTCGCCGCGCCCATCAGCAGCGCGGGCGTCGTCTTGTCGCAGCCGGCGAGCAGCACGACCGCGTCGATCGGGTTGCCGCGGATCGCCTCCTCGACGTCCATCGACGCGAGGTTGCGCGTGAGCATCGCCGAAGGGCGCAGGTTCGATTCACCGTTCGAGAACACCGGGAACTCGACCGGGAAGCCGCCCGCCTCGGAGATCCCGCGCTTCACGTGCTCGGCGAGCTTGCGGAAGTGCGCGTTGCACGGCGTCAGTTCGGACCACGTATTGCAGATGCCGATGATCGGCCGGCCGTCGAACTCGTGATCGGGGATGCCCTGGTTCTTCATCCAGCTCCGGTACATGAAGCCGTTCTTGTCGTTCGTGCCGAACCATTGGGTAGAGCGCAGCCTGGGTTTCGTTGCCGACATCGTCAGTCCTGTGGTGACGGGATACCGGCGCAGTCTAGGCAGAATTTTGATAACTGGCTAATGACGTTTTTGGCGATTACGATATCGATTCCGATATCGATATAAACCCGTACGATGACCGAAGCCAGCCCGTGGGGAAACCGTGGCCGCCTGAAGACGCGCCAGCTTCTGCTGGTCGTCGCGCTCGCGGACGAAGGCAGCATTCACCGCGCGGCGGCCGCGCTGAACATGACGCAGCCGGCCGCGTCGAAGCTGCTGCGCGAACTCGAGGAATCGATCGGCGCGGTGCTGTTCGAGCGCCTGCCGCGCGGGATGCGGCCGACGCTCTACGGCGACGCGCTGATCCGCCATGCGCGCGCGGCGCTCGGCAGCCTCGACCAGGCGCACGAGGAGCTGGCCGCGCTGAAGGCCGGCCACCTGGGCCATGTGGCGGTGGGGGCGATCACGTCACCGGGCCTGCGGCTCGTGCCGCCGGCGGTCGCCGCGGTGAAGGGCACGCATGCCGGCCTGCACGTGTCGGTCGAGATCGACACCAGCAACGTGCTGCTCGAACATCTCGCGCAGGAGAAGATCGACATCGTGATCGGCCGGCTCTCCGCCGAACACGACAAGCTGCGGCTGCGCTACGAACCGCTGACCGGCGAGCCGGTGGCCGCCGTCGTGCGGCCCGGCCATCCGCTGCTCGCGCACGCGCCGCTGTCGCTCGCGGACGTGCAGCGCGCCGCGTGGGTCGTGCCGCCGGCCGGCAGCGTGCTGCGCCACCGCTTCGATCTCGTGTTCCAGCGCGCGAGCCTCGCGCCGCCGGCGAACCTCGTCGAGACGTCCGCGCTGCTGTTCATCACGCAGCTGCTCGAACAGAGCGACATGATCGCGGTGCTGGCCGAGGACGTCGCGCGCTACTACGCGCGGCACGGGATCGTCACGGTGCTGCCGCTGGAGATGGATTGCCGGATGGACGATTTCGGGATCATCACGCGCACCGACCGGCTGCATTCGCCGGCCGTCGCGATGATGGCCGATGCGATTCGCGGGGCGGCGCGGGAGGTTTACGGGGTCGCGCTGTGACGTCGTCGCAGCGGTTCCGGCCGACTACGCGGCGGCATACTCGACCACCGGTTCACAACGAATCGGAAAATTGACCGAATTCGCGACATAGCACTTCGCGTGCGCATCGTGATGCAGATGCGCGGCCCGTTCGCGATCGTCGCCGGCCTGGATCGTCACATGCGGGCGCAGCACGATTTCGGTGAAGCGGCCTTCATCGGCGCTGTCGAGCATCGTGCCTTCCGCGTTGTCGACATAGGCGAGCACGCGAATACCGGCTTCCGAGCACAGATGCAGGTACCAGAGCTTGTGGCACGCCGATGCCGACGCCAGCAGCAGGTCTTCCGGATTCCAGCGCGCGGCATCGCCGCGAAACGCCGCGTCCGACGAACCGGGAATGTCCGGCTTGGAACCAGCCCGGATCACATGGTCCCGGCCGTACTCGCGATACCCCGACGTGCCGGTGCCGCGATTGCCCGTCCACTCTACTGCGACGCGATACTTGTGTTCGCCAGATGCCATCTCGCTCTCCATGGATGTGGGTTGCTTCGGCCGGGCCGGATGTCGTTTGACGAAGCCCGCCTGCGATCGCCATTTTGGCACTGGATTCCCATTTGGTATACCATTATTCCAAACTGACGGAACATGCAGGCATGGAAGCCAAACTCGATTCCACGGCGGACGCGGTCGCCGCCTCGTTGCGGGACATGATCATCAACGGCGAGCTGGAAGCCGGCGAACGGCTCGTCGAGCGCGACCTGGCCGACCGGTTCGGCATCAGCCGGATTCCGATGCGCGAGGCGATTCAACGCCTCGAGCGCGAAGGCTTGCTGGACATCTTCAGGAATCGCGGCGCCGTCGTGCGCATGCTGAGTGCATCGGACGTGCAGGAAATCTACGACTTGCGCGCGCTGCTCGAAGGCGACGCGATCTACCGGAGCGTGAAGCGGCTCGACGACGAGACGCTGGCGCGCGCCGAGCTCGTCCATCGTTTGCTCGGCGATGCGGCCGTGCCGCGCCGGCAAGGCGAACTGAACCGCGAATTCCACGCGCTGCTGTATTCATGCTGCGGCAACGCGCGGCAGTTGAAGACGATCGCGGAACTGCGCAGCCAGGTCGAACGGTACGAGCGCCTGCAGGCCACACTGCTCGCCGATACGCCGTCGTTCCAGGTCGAGCACGAGGAGATCCTGCAGGTGTGCCGTGATCGCAATGCACGCGCGGCGCGCTCGATGACGGTCGCGCATCTCGAATCGGCCAGGCGCATCGTGATGCGGCTCGTCGAAGGCGGGTGAGGCCGGCGCGCTGCGATTACCGCTTTCAACACGGCGCGCGGCTCCGAACCGGGTCGCGCCGGTTGCGGCGACAACCTCGAGGCACTCGATGCAGCCTCGCATCAAACCGGCGGCTTCGCGCCCCCGCCCGGCACGCGGCCAGTCGTACCCCGCACCACCAGCCTCGGTAGCGACGCGACACGCACGCTCGACGCCGCGTCGCGCTGCCCCCCCGCCTCGCGCAGCGCATTGAGCAGCTCGACCGCCAACCTGGCGGCCTCGGCGGTCGGGATCGCGACGGTCGTCAGCGTGGGCCGCGTGTCGCTCGCCAGGTGAATGTCGGTGATCCCGACGATCGACAGATCATCCGGCACTCGCCGGCCGCGATCGGCCGCCGCATGCATCGCGCCGATCGCCGGCAGGTCGTTGGTCGCGACCAGCGCGGTCAACTGCGGGTGCTCGTCGAGCAACCACCCCGCCGCGCGCACGCCGCCTTCGATCGAATCGGGCTCGGCCGCGACGATCGACGCATCGAGCCCCGCTTCGCTCATCACGTCGACGAAGCCGTCATAGCGCGCCGCCTGCACGCCGCTCGCCGACCCGCCGACGATCACGCCGATCTCGCGATGGCCGAGCTCGACCAGATGCCGCGTCGCGATCCGCCCCGCCTCGCGGAAATCCACCGCCACGCACGGCAATCCATCGGGCGGCGCCTCCGGCCGCTCCCACAGGCACAGCACGACCGGCACGCCACGCGCTGCCACATCGAGAAGATCCGGCAGATGCAGGTTCGCATTCGTCACGAGAATCCCTTCGGAGATCGTGCCGGCGATCTGGTCGAGATACGCACGCCCCTGCAACGGATCTTCGTTCGTGTTGCAGACGATCAGGAACTGCCCGTTACGCCGCACCGCGCGCTCGACCGCCAGCGCGAACTCCGGGTAGAACGGGTTCGCGATGCTCGACACCATCAGCGCGACCGTCGGCGCGCGCCCTCCGCCAGCGCCCGCGCGGCGAGATGCGGCCGATACCCGAGCGCCTCCACGGCTTCCAGCACCCGCGCGCGCGTCGCCTCGCCCACCCGGCCGCGATCGCGCAGCACGTTCGACACGGTTGCGGCCGTCACGCCGGCGCGGCGCGCCACTTCATCCAGGGTTGCCATCGCTTGCTCACTATATGAGACGTCTATTCAATATTTGCTTCGCTCACCGAAGCGGCGCACTATCGCCGCACACCCTGCCGCCCGACCGACGGGCGCGACTCGGCCGCGATCGCATCGCCTCTTTTTTTGATCGCGATGATTAAGCGCTTAATCACTGATGAAAGCGCATTAAAACATGGAGCGGAGACAATGGCGAGCATCTCGATGCGGCGCGTGCAGAAAGCCTACGGCGATCACGCGCCGGTCATTCGCGACGTCGATCTGGAAATCGGCGCGCACGAGTTCTGCGTGTTCCTCGGGCCGTCCGGATGCGGCAAGTCGACGTTGCTGCGGATGATCGCCGGGCTCGAGGACCTGAGCGCGGGCGAGCTGTCGATCGATGGCCGCCGCGTCGACGACGTGCCCGCCGCCGAGCGCGGTGTCGCGATGGTGTTCCAGAGCTACGCGCTGTTTCCGCACATGACGGTCTACGAGAACATGGCGTTCGGGCTGAAGCTCGCGCGCGTGCCCAAGGCCGAGATCGACCGGAAGGTACGCGATGCCGCGCGCATCCTGCAGCTCGACATGCTGCTCGATCGCAAGCCGAAGGCGCTGTCGGGCGGGCAACGGCAGCGCGTCGCGATCGGCCGCGCGATCGTGCGCGAGCCCGGCGTGTTCCTCTTCGACGAACCGCTGTCGAATCTCGACGCCGCGCTGCGCGGTCAGACCCGCATCGAAATCGCGAAGCTGCACCGCCAGTTCGAACGCGCGAGCGTCGTCTATGTGACGCACGACCAGACCGAAGCGATGACGCTCGCCGACAAGATCGTGCTGCTGCATGCCGGCGCCGATACCGCGCAGCACGGCAGCATCGCGCAGGTCGGTGCGCCGCTCGACCTCTACCACCACCCGGCCAGCCGCTTCGTCGCAGGCTTCATCGGCTCGCCGCGCATGAACTTCCTGCCGGCCGTCGTGACCGCCTGCGATGCGCATCGCACGACCGTCACGCTCACACCGTCCGGCGAAACCTTCGTACTGCCACGCGATGGCTCGGCGCTCGGTGCGGGCGCCACCGTAGCGCTCGGCATTCGCCCCGAACACCTGACGCTCGGCGCCGCGCACGACGCGACGTCGCTCGCACGCGACGTCGTACTCGTCGAACGCCTCGGCGAACAGACCTACGTGCATCTCGAGCAGCCCGGCGGCCACTCGCTCATCGCGAAGGTGCCCGGCGACGCGCAGGTGCGCAGCGGCGAGCGCGTGCTCGTGCATGCGCCGGCCGCGGCCTGCCATCTCTTCACCGAAGACGGCCGCGCGGTGCCCGCGTGCGCCGACGTCCACGTTCACCACTACGCATAAGGATCGGGCATGCGCCTCGGAGTCTGTTATTACCCGGAACACTGGCCGGAAACGATGTGGGCCGACGATGCCCGCCGGATGAAAGCGCTTGGCATCGAGCAGGTGCGGATCGCCGAATTCGCGTGGAGCCGGATCGAGCCGTCGCCGGGCGAATACGACTGGGGCTGGCTCGATCGCGCGGTCGACGTGCTCGGTGCGGCCGGCCTCGAGATCGTGATGTGCACGCCGACCGCCACGCCGCCGAAATGGCTGGTCGACCGCCATCCCGACATCCTCGCGATCGGCGCGGACGGACGGCCGCGCAAGTTCGGCTCGCGCCGCCACTACGACTTCTCGTCGCCGACCTATCTCGACGCGTCGCGCCAGATCTGCACGGCGGTTGCCGAACGCTACGGCCGCCACCCGGCCGTGCGTTACTGGCAGACCGACAACGAGCTGGGCTGCCACCAGACCGTCGTCAGCTACTCGCCGGCCGCGCTCGTGCGCTTCCGTGCGTGGCTGAAGGCGCGCTACGACACGATCGACGCGCTGAACCGCGCGTGGGGCACCGTGTTCTGGAGCATGGAGTATCGCGATTTCGACGAGGTCGACGCGCCCGTCGGCACCGTGACCGAGGCTCACCCGTCGCACCGCCTCGACTACCGGCGCTTCGCGTCGGACGAAGTTGCGCGCTATCACCGGATGCAGGTGGACGTGATTCGCGCGCACTCGCCGGGCCGCCCGGTCGCGCACAACTTCATGCAGCTGTTCACCGAGTTCGATCACTACAAAGTGGCACGCGACCTCGACGTCGCGACCTGGGACAGCTATCCGCTCGGCGCGCTCGAGGAGCAATGGTTCGCACCCGACGTGAAGGCGCGCTGGCTGCGCACCGGCCATCCCGATTTCGCGTCGTTCAATCACGACCTCTATCGCGGCATGTCGAAACTGCCGTTCTGGGTGATGGAGCAGCAGCCGGGCCCCGTGAACTGGGCGCAATGGAACCCCGCGCCGCTGCCGGGCATGGTGCGCCTGTGGAGCTGGGAAGCATTCGCGCACGGCGCCGGCTGCGTGTCGTATTTCCGCTGGCGGCAGGCGCCGTTCGCGCAGGAGCAGATGCATGCGGGCCTGCACACCCCCGACGACCAACTCGACGAAGGCGGCCGCGAGGCGCAACGCGTCGCGAACGAGATCGCGGCCGTGCACGACGCCGGCGCGGATGCGGACGGCACCGTGCGCGCCCCCGTTGCACTGGTCTTCGACTACGAAGCGAAGTGGCTGTTCGAAGTGCAGCCGCAGGGCGCCGATTTCCATTACCCGCGCTTCGCGTTCGAGTACTACTCGGCGCTGCGCTCGCTCGGCTTCGACGTCGACATCGTTTCCGCGCACGCGCCGCTCGACGGCTACCGCCTCGTCGTCGTGCCGCCGCTGCCGGTCGTCCCGGACGATTTCGCCGCGCGGCTCGCGGCGTCCGGCGCGCATGTCGTGCTCGGCCCGCGCACCGGTTCGAAGACCGTCGACCTGCAGATCCCGCCGACGCTGCCGCCCGGCCCGCTTGCGTCGATCCTGCCGGTGCGCGTGTGGCGCGTCGAATCGCTGCGGCCGAACGTGACCGAGCAGATCGACGGCACGCTGCGCGACGGCGCGCCGCTCGCCGGCAACGCACGCCACTGGCGCGACTTCGTCGAACTGCACGACGACACCCACAGTGTCGTGCGCGCACGCTTCGCCGACGGTCATCCGGCTTGCGTGTCGCACGGCATGCTGCACTACTGGGCCGCGCTGTTCGACGACGCGACTACCGTCCGGCTGTTCGCCGACGTCGCGGCCGAAGCCGGCCTCGCGCCCGCCCCGCTCGGCGACGGCGTGCGCGTGAGCCGGCGCGGCGGCCTGACCTACGTTTTCAACTATGGCGACGCGCCGCACACGATCGACGCGGTGCCGCCGTCGGCGTTCGTGCTCGGCACGGCGCAAGTCGGGCCGCAAGACGTGGCCGTGTATCGAAGCCGTTCGTAGCACCCGCTACCGGCGCCACGACACGCCGGTCACGTACAACGACACCCAGAACTGGAGACACGTATGACCCATCGCCCCCTTCGCGCCGCCGCCCGGCTCGCCACGGCCGCCGCTGTCGCACTGGCATCGCTCGGCATGACGGCGCCCGCCGATGCCGGCACGCTGACGATCAACATCGCGTTCAAGGGCGCCAGCCAGCGCGCGGTCTGGCAGTCGACGCTCGAAGCGTTCCGCAAGGCGCATCCCGACATCGACGTGAAGGCGACCTTCGTCGACGAGGAAGCGTACAAGGTGCAGCTCCCCGCCTGGCTCACGACCATCGCACCGGACGTCGTGAACTGGCACGCGGGCGAACGGATGGCGTACTACGCGAAGCGCGGGCTGTTCGAGGACCTGAGCGGCGACTGGACGAAGAACGGCTGGGGCGCGATGTATGCGTCGACACGCGACGCATCGTCGTACAACGGCAAGCAGTACGCGGCGCCGACCGTCTACTACTCGTGGGGGCTGTTCTATCGCAAGGACCTGTTCCGCAAGGTCGGCATCGCCGACGAGCCGAAGACGTGGGACCAGTTTCTCGACGCGTGCAAGAAGCTGAAGGCGGCCGGCATCACGCCGATCGCGGTCGGCGGCCGCGACGCGTGGACCCTCGCCGGCTGGTTCGACTATCTCGACCTGCGCGTGAACGGCAACGCGTTCCACCAGCAGCTGATGGCCGGCGACGTGCCGTACACCGACCCGCGCGTGAAGAAGGTCTACACGACGTGGAAATCGCTGATCGACGCAGGCTACTTCATCGACAACGCGCTGTCCTACGATCTCGACGGCGCGCAGCCGTTCCTGTTCCAGGGCAAGGCCGCGATGATGCTGATGGGCACCTTCATCGCGGCGGGCTTTCCGCCGAACGTGAAGCCGGAAATGGGCTACTACCGCTTCCCGATCATCGACCCGAAGGTGCCGACCGCCGAGGACGGCCCGGTGGAATCGCTGCATATCCCGACGAAGGCGAAGAACAAGGCCGACGCGCACACGTTCCTCGCATTCGTCGAAACGCCCGAGATGGGCGCGAAGCTCGCGGAAGGGCTCGGCTCGCTGTCGGCCAACAGCAAGTCGCCCGAGCCGGCCGATCCGATCTCGCGCGTCGGGTTCCGGATCCTTGCCGACACGAAGGGCGGCGTCGCGCAGTTCTACGACCGCGACATGACGAAGGAAATGGCCGACGAGGGGATGAAGGGGATGCAGCAGTTCCTCGCGAATCCCGCGCAGCTCGATACGGTGCTCGCGCAACTCGAACAGACCCGCAAGCGCATCTACAAGAAGTAACCGCGTGACCCAACCGGCGGCCGCGTGCCGCCGTGCCCGTTCAGGAGGCTTGCCGTGTCCAGTCCGATCACGTCCCCCGCCCGCCGGCGCGGGCGCCGCGCCGCCGCCACGCGGCGCATCCGCCGCCACCGCCCTGCCCGCGCGTCGCCCGTCGCCCGCCTTGCGGCGCCAGCAGCGCGCCGCGTGGCTCTTTCTCGCGCCGGCCTGCGCGATGGTTGCCGTCTATGTGATCTGGCCGATCCTGTCGACGCTGTGGCTGAGCCTGTACAACTGGGACGGGATGACCGAGCGCACCTTCGTCGGTCTCGCGAACTACGCGGAGCTGCTGCATGCGCCGACGTTCTACACCGCGCTGCGCAACAACGTGATCTGGCTCGCGCTCTTCATGCTCGCGCCGCCGCTCGGCCTCGCGCTCGCGTTGTACCTGAATCAGGCGGTGGCCGGCATCCGGCTCGTGAAGTCGCTGTTCTTCGCGCCGTTCGTGTTGTCCGGCGTGGTCGTCGGGCTGATCTTTTCGTGGTTCTACGATCCGACGTTCGGCCTGCTCGCGCTGATCGCCGGACACGGCATCCCGGTGCTCGGCGATGCGCGCTACGCGACGTTCGGTATCGTGTTCGCCGCGCTGTGGCCGCAGACCGCGTACTGCATGATCCTGTACCTCACCGGCCTCACGTCGCTCAACCCGGAACAGATCGAAGCCGCCCGAATGGAAGGCGCGCGCGGATTCGCGCTGCTGTGGCACGTGGTGCTGCCACAGTTGCGGCCGACCACCTTCATGGCGATCGTCGTCACGGTGATCGGCGCGCTGCGCAGCTTCGACCTGATCTCGGTGATGACGAGCGGCGGCCCGTTCGAAAGCTCGACCGTGCTCGCGTATTACATGTACGACCAGGCGATCAAGTACTACCGGCTCGGCTATTCCGCGTCGATTGCGGTCGTGCTGTTCGCGATCATGCTCGTCTACATCGTGTTCCAGTTGCGCCGCCTTCTGCGCAACGAGCAATAACCTGACCGGTGGCCATCATGTTTCCGACTCCCGTTGCTCAATGGAAGCCTGTCTCGCGCAGGCTGTACAAGCTGTCGTTGCCGGTTGCGCTGCTGATCTGGCTGCTGCCGATGATCGCGGTGTTCGTCACGTCGGTGCGCTCGACCGAGGAACTGGTCGAAGGTCACTACTGGGGCTGGCCACGGCACTTCTCGATGATCGAGAACTATCGCGACGCGCTGACGACGTCGCCGATGCTGCATTACTTCTGGAATAGCGTGCAGATCACCGTGCCTTCCGTGGTCGGGTCGATTGCGCTGGCGGCAATGGCGGGCTTTGCGCTGGCGACCTACAAGTTTCGCGGGAGTACGGCGCTGTTCGGGACGTTCGTTGCCGGTAACTTCGTGCCCGTGCAGGTGTTGATGATTCCGGTGCGGGATCTGTCGCTCAGGCTCGGTGTGTTCAATACGGTCGAGGCGCTGATTCTTTTTCATGTCGCGTTTCAGACGGGGTTCTGCACGCTGTTTTTGCGCAACTTCATCAAGCAGTTGCCGTTCGAGTTGATCGAAGCGGCAAGAATCGAAGGGGCGGGGGAATGGACGGTGTTCTGGCGGATCGTGCTGCCGTTGATTCGGCCCGCGTTGGCCGCGCTGGCGATTCTCGTTTTTACGTTCGTGTGGAATGACTACTTCTGGGCGCTGTGTCTCACGCAAGGGGATGAGGCCGCGCCGATCACGGCTGGCGTTGCCGCACTGAAGGGGCAGTGGACGACGTCGTGGAATCTCGTGTCCGCCGGGTCGATTCTGGCGGCGTTGCCGTCCGTCGCGATGTTCTTCGCGATGCAGAAGCATTTCGTGGCGGGGCTGACGTTCGGGGCGACCAAAGGCTGAACGCGCAGCTTCGCGTATTCGTATCTCCCCCTCCGCATCGTGAGGTTGCCCGCTTCGGCGGGCTTTTTTATTGTCGGGAATTGGCCGGGGGGAGGTACAGGTCGTCTGTGACTTTGACGAATCCAATAGCCTTATCTCGCTTGGCCCGTTCTTTGGCGGCGATGCGGCCGACGAATGTACAAGGTCATTGGAGCGGCTTGGGCTGACATACATCGACGACTTTTTCGTCTTCGAAGGGCTTGTGCCCGACTGGTGCTCGTTCGAAGTATTTTGACATGCGTGCCGATCTCTAGCGTCCGAAGGCTGCACTGGTCGATTAACGCCCTCAACCCGCGCACGAATCGACTAATGCCGCCACTGTTGGATTGCTGTCTGTACGCCGCCACGCAAGCGCGACTTCATATGGCACCGGCGTCCCTCGTCCGGCAAGTCGCGTGAATTTCACGTCCGACACCTCCTTCGACGCAAGCGGTTCCGGTACGAGCCCAACGCCTAGGTTCGCAGCCGCAAGTCCGATGATCGTGTCCATTTGCATTGCGTGCTGTACCACCCGCGGGACAAATCCGGCCGCAGCACACGCGTCGAGGATTGTCGCGTACAAGCCGGGCCCTTCCGTCGGCGGAAACAGAATCCATGGCTCGCGCGCGAGCGCCGCAAGCGGCACGGAGCGACCAGGAGAAGTAGCGAGCGCGTGCTTCGCAGACATGACAGCGACCATGCGACTCTTCAACAGCTTGCGCTTTGCAATGCGCCGGTCGACGTTGACATCAAGGGGCAGCACGACAATGGCGACGTCGAGACGGTCTTCGTCGAGCGCAGCGAGCTGCTGACTAGTGGTCGCCTCAGCCAGGTCAAGCGCGACATCGGGATGCGTCTGTCGAAAGCGCGCAATCAAAGGAGGCAAGACGTGCCGCGTGGCGCTCGCCACAAAACCGACTCTGAGAGAACCCATAAGCCCCTGGCCCGCACGCCGGGTGAGCTCAACGGCGCGCTGAGACTGTTCCAGTGTCCTGCGCGCCTCTTCGCGCAAAACCTTGCCGGCCGCGGTTAAAGACGTCACGCGATTGCCGCGTTCCAGCAAGCGCACGCCCAACAGCAATTCGATCTGTCGGATCGCCGCCGTCAGTGGCGGCTGAGCCATGTTGAGTTGCTCTGCAGCACGACGGAAATTCATCGTCTCTGCGACGACGAGAAACTGTTCGAACTGCCGAAGAGTGAGGGTTGCCATACGACAAGAGTATCAGAACAGCTGTTCAATCGTATTAGACGTATCGTATTTCCGGTTTTAACCTGCATCCAACGCAAACGAGTGGAGCCGGAAATTGACGGAGAAAAAACATGCAGTTGTAACCGGTGGCGCGAGCGGCATCGGCTTGGGCATCGCGCGCGCATGCATCAACGCGGGCTATCGCGTGACAATTGTCGGTCGAAACGACCAACGGTTACGAGACGCCGTTGCGAAGCTGGGGCCTGCGGCCACCTGCCAACGCGCTGACGTAGGCCAGCGCGCGGATGTCGAGTCCGCACTCGCGAACGTCGAGCGCGTAGATCTGCTGGTCAATGCCGCGGGATTCGTACGTTCCGTGAGTCTCGATGCTGCGCTCGACCAGGTCGAGCCGGATTGGGACGCGGTCATCGAAACCAACCTCAAAGGCAGCTTTTTGATGGCGCACTGCGTCGCGCCACTGTTGCCCCGTCCTGGGGGGCGAGTTATCAATATCAGTTCGATTGGTGCACAAACTGGCGGCAGCAGGCCGGGGGGGCTGGCCTATGCTGCAGCGAAGGCGGGCTTACACGGCCTTACCTTTGCGCTCGCGCGAGAACTGGCGCCACACGGCTGCACTGCTAACGTTATCGCGCCAGGCTTCATCGCCGGGACGGGATTCACCGGCGGGTGGTCCGAAGAACGCGTTACCGCCATCGTCGCAGAAACGCCTGTCGGTCGCCCCGGCACCCCGGACGACGTGGCCGCTGCGGTGCTCTGGCTTGCCTCGGAGGCCGCGAGCTTCGTAACCGGCACTGTTATTGCCGTCAATGGAGGATGGCGAATGGGCTGAGTGCTTCTGTCCAGCTACGTTTAGCAGTTCAAAGTACTTTAGCGCCCGCGCCTATGTCCCATTTCTCCCGGAACGAGTCATTGACGATTCGGCACGTCAGTAGTCCGTTCAGGGTCGAGAAACGACATCCACGGAAATCTGCGATGAACGATTCCCCTGGCCGCTACTGCGACCCTGAGCTCGGGCCGCAGCCCTTGAGCCGCAGCAATGCGTCGACCGACCCGATGTTCTTCTCATGCGCCACGAGCATCTGCGTGAGTGCATGGTGCATGTCGGGCTGCATGAGCGTCGGCAGCAACGCCTGCAGCTTCCGCACAACCCACCGCTGTCCACGATTCAAAAACGCCAGCCGCTCCGGGAGACCGTCGATCGCCATCGCCTTCTCATAGAAAGCACCGGTGGCATGCGTCGGCGTCGCATCGAGCGACCGGATCGCGTCGACCAGTACCGCGCACCAATGCGCCTCGTCCTGCCGAATACCGACCACCAGCCGATGAAGTTCGGGATCGCCGATTTCCGCCGCCGTCTCCGACGCAACCCACGCACCTGCGCGCTCGGCTTCCAGCAGCTCATTCAGCAACGCGAGCAACGCGTCGCGCTGCGCATCGGCGTAATCGTCCGCCGATGTCGCCGGACGGGCGTCGTGCCCGTCGTCACGGGTCCGGTTCGACATGCGATGTCCTCCGTTCAGGAAGCGTGGCGCACCGGTTCGTCCAACGTGGTTCCGTCAGGCGCTGCCTACATGACAGCGTCCACGCATCACGCAGACGACAGCGCGGCCAAACAAAGAATGGCTCACAAGTCTGACATAGCCCTGTGACACGCGTTGCCAGGCGGCCCGTCGCGCATGATGCACCTCAAGCCACACCGCCACGCACAGCCGACATCACGTCCACCCTTCAAGCCTCAACGTCGACCGCACCAGCCGCTGCTCCTCCTGCTCGATCTCCCGCAGATACTCGACACACTGGCGAATATGCTCGCTAGCCGCCTTGCGCGCCTGCTCGGGCAACCGCCCCGTCACCGCGTTATAAAGCCGCGCATGCTGCCGGTCGATCTGCTTTTTCAACGGCTCGCGGTGATAGAGATTGTTCACCGACGCAAACACCGAACTCAGCAGCAGATCCGTCAGCGACTGCAGCGTATTCACCAGCACCGGGTTATACGAAGCCTCGCAGATCGCGAGATGAAACGCGTGATCGAGCTTCGCGCGCGCGGCCGGGTCGAGATCCTGCGCATCGGCCGCGGTCATCTCCTCATAGCGACGCTTGATCAGGATGAAATCGGCCGGCGTGCCTCGCAGCGCCGCGAGCCGCGCGGCCTCCGTCTCGAGCATCCCGCGCACCTCGAACAGGTCGTACAGCGTGCGCGGCTGCGAGCCGAGCAGATGCATCATCGGCGTGATCTCGCGTTGCGGGGTCAGGCTCGCAACGAACGAGCCCTTGCCGTGCGTGGTGTCGATGATGCCGCGCGCGCGCAGCAACTTCATCCCTTCACGTACGGCGGTGCGCGACACGCCGAGCTTCTCGGTCAGCCGCCGTTCGGACGGCAATGCCTGCCCGGCCTTCAGCACGCCGTCGACGATCAACTGTTCGATGCGCTCGGCAACGACGTCGGCCACGTTCCGCGCCGGGCCCGCCTGTTCCTGCATTTCCATACTGGTATGACCACTTCGGAAGGATATCGGCGATTTTCCCACAAACCCTTTTAGACATTCAGTTTCATGGCGATCTACAAAGCTGCTTTCCGGCCGCCTCACAAAAACTGGTATGACCATGCCAGACACGTCTGGACACGCGCGCGCCGCCCGCCAAGAATCCCTTCCTTCCGGCGCGCCGCGTCTCGCGCAGCCGCCTGCATGGTGGAGACAACCCCGATGAGTTTCACCTACGACGAACGGATCGACGGCCCGCTGGCGACCGTCGGCCGCGACACACTCGTCGCCGCGCTGCACGCGTCGGCCCCCGGCCTCGACGTGCTGCACGAACGCGAGGCGCTCAAGCCGTTCGAATGCGACGGCCTCGCCGCATACCGCACGGTGCCGCTCGCGGTCGTATTGCCCGATACGGTCGAGCAAGTGCGCGCGGTGCTGCGCGTCGCGGCCGCGCTCGGCGTGCCGGTGGTCGCGCGCGGCGCGGGCACCGGCCTGTCGGGCGGCGCGATGCCGCTCGAAAAAGGCCTCCTGCTCGTGATGGCGAAGTTCAACAGGATTCTCGACATCGACCCCGATGCCGGCATCGCGCGCGTGCAGCCCGGCGTGCGCAACCTCGCTATCTCGCAGGCGGCCGCGCCGCACGGCCTGTACTACGCGCCCGATCCGTCGTCGCAGATCGCGTGCTCGATCGGCGGCAACGTCGCCGAGAACGCGGGCGGCGTGCACTGCCTGAAATACGGGCTCACGGTACACAACATCCTGAAGGTCGAGATCCTGACGATCGACGGCGAAACGCTCACGCTCGGCGCCGATGCGCTCGACGCGCCCGGCTTCGACCTGCTCGCCCTGTTCACCGGCTCGGAAGGAATGCTCGGCATCGTCACGGAAGTCACCGTGAAGCTGCTGCCGAAGCCGCCGAGCGTGAAGGTGCTGATGGCGAGCTTCGACGACGTCGCGGAAGCCGGCGCGGCGGTCGCACGGATCATCGGCGCGGGCGTGATCCCCGGCGGCCTCGAGATGATGGACAACCTTGCGATCCGCGCGGCGGAGGATTTCATCCACGCGGGCTACCCGGTCGACGCGCAGGCGATCCTGCTGTGCGAGCTCGACGGCTCGCCGACCGACGTCGACGAAGACACCGAACGCGTCGCCGCGCTGTTGCGCGACGCGGGCGCAACCGAGATCCGCGTCGCACGCGACGAGGCCGAGCGCCAGCGCTTCTGGGCCGGCCGCAAGAACGCATTTCCCGCAGTCGGCCGCATGTCGCCCGACTACTACTGCATGGACGGCACGATCCCGCGCCGCGAGCTACCGCGCGTGCTCGAAGGCATTGCCGCGCTGTCCGCCGAATACGGGCTGCCGGTCGCGAACGTGTTCCACGCGGGCGACGGCAACATGCACCCGCTGATCCTGTTCGACGCGAACCGGCCCGGCGAACTCGACCGCGCGGAAGCGCTCGGCGGCAAGATCCTGGAACTGTGCGTCGCGGCGGGCGGCAGCATCACCGGCGAGCACGGCGTCGGCCGCGAGAAGATCAACCAGATGTGCGTGCAGTTCAACGCCGACGAGATCACGTTCTTCCACGCGGTGAAGGCCGCGTTCGATCCGCAAGGGCTGCTCAATCCCGGCAAGAACATCCCGACGCTGCACCGCTGTGCCGAATTCGGCGCAATGCACGTTCATCAAGGCAAGCTGCCGTTTCCCGAACTGGAGCGCTTCTGATGCGACGCGACATCGAATCGATCGACGACAGCGCGGCGCTCGTCGCGCAGGTCGACGCGGCGATCCACGACCGCCAGCCGCTGTACGTCCGCGGCGCCGGCACGAAGGCGTTCCTCGGCTGCCCCGTCGAAGGCCGCACGCTTGACGTGCGCACGCATCGCGGCGTCGTGTCGTACGACCCGACCGAACTCGTCGTCACCGCGCGCGCGGGCACGCCGCTCGCCGATCTCGACGCGATGCTCGACGCGGCCGGCCAGATGCTGCCGTGCGAGCCGCCGACGTTCGGCGGCGCGGCAACGGTCGGCGGCATGTTCGCGGCGGCACTGTCGGGCCCGCGCCGCCCGTGGGCCGGCGCGGTGCGTGACTTCGTGCTCGGCTGCCGCGTGATCACCGGCCACGCGAAGCACCTGCGCTTCGGCGGCGAGGTGATGAAGAACGTCGCGGGCTACGACGTATCGCGGCTGCTCGCGGGCAGTTTCGGCTGTCTCGGCGTCGTGACCGAGGTGTCGTTGAAGGTGCTGCCGAAGCCGCGCGCGACGGGCGATCTCGCATTACAGCTTGCCGTGGACGAAGCCGTGCAGCGCGTCGCCGCATGGCGACGCGCAGGGCTGCCGCTCGCGGGCGCCTGCCATGCGGACGGTGTGCTGCGCGTGCGGATCGAAGGCGGCGAGGGCTCGGTGAAAGCCGCGCGCGACACGATCGGCGGCGAGCGCATGGACGATCGCGACGATGCGTTCTGGGCCCGGCTGCGCGACCTGGCGCTGCCGTTCTTCGACGATCTGCGCCCGCTGTGGCGCGTATCGGTGCCGGCCTCCGCACCGCTCGACGCACTGCCCGGCGCGCTGCTTGCCGACTGGGGCGGCGCACAGCGCTGGATAAAGAGCGACGCGGCGCCGGCCGACGTGCAGCGGTTCGCCGCGCAATGGGGCGGCCACGCGACCTGCTGCACGCCGGGCGCGACGCGCGAGCCGTTCCAGCCGCTGCCGCCCGCGCTGCTGCGCGTGCACCGGCAGCTCAAGGCGCAGCTCGACCCGCACGCGATTTTCAATCCCGGCCGCCTGTACGCCGACTTCTGACGCGAACCCGATTCCAACCCGCCGATGCAAACCAATCTCAGCGAAGCAAGCAAGGCCCTCGCCCGGGCCGACGAAGCGGAAGCGATCCTGCGCGCGTGCGTGCACTGCGGCTTCTGCAATGCGACCTGCCCGACCTACCAGGTGCTCGGCAACGAGCTCGACGGGCCGCGCGGGCGCATCTACCTGATCAAGCAGCTGCTCGAAGGCGAGCCGTGCGGCGAGCGCACGCAGCAGCATCTCGACCGCTGCCTCACGTGCCGCAACTGCGAGACGACCTGCCCGTCCGGCGTGCGCTATCACACGCTGCTCGACATCGGCCGCGCGGAAGCCGAGAAGCGTGTGCAGCGGCCCGCGCGCGAGCGCCTGCTGCGCGCGGGGCTGCGCCACGTCATACCGCGCCCGGCGACGTTCGCCGCGTTGCTGAAGGCCGGCCGCGCGCTGCGCCCGCTGCTGCCCGGCACGCTGCAGGCCAAGATCCCGGCCGCCGTCTCCGCGGTCGCACCGCGCCCGCCCGTGCGCCACGCTCGGCGCGTGCTGATGCTCGAAGGCTGCGTGCAGCCTTCGCTGTCGCCGAACACCAATGCGGCCGCCGCGCGCGTGCTCGACCGGCTCGGCATCAGCGTGAGTCCGGCGCGCGAAGCCGGCTGCTGCGGCGCGACCGAATATCACCTGAATGCGCAGGATGCCGGCCTCGCCCGCGCACGCCGCAATATCGACGCATGGTGGCCCGCGATCGAAGCGGGCGCCGAAGCGATCGTGCTGACGGCGAGCGGCTGCGGTGCGTTCGTCAAGGAATACGGCGACCTGCTGCGCTCCGACCCCGTCTATGCGGAGAAAGCGCAACGCGTCAGCGCGCTCGCACGCGATCTCGCCGAAGTGATCGCGGCCGAGCCGCTCGACGCGCTGGCCGGGTCGACGCCACGCCGCATCGCGGTGCATTGCCCGTGCACGCTGCAGCACGCACAGCGCCTCGGCGGCGCGGTCGAACGCATCCTGACGCAGCTCGGCTTCGATCTGACGAATGTCGCCGACAGCCATCTGTGCTGCGGCTCGGCCGGCACGTATTCCCTGACACAGCCCGAACTCGCGACGAAACTGCGCGACAACCGGCTCGACGCACTCGAAGCCGCGCGGCCGGACCTGATTGTCACGGCCAACGTCGGCTGCCAGACTCACCTGAACGGCGCGGGCCGCACGCCTGTGCGCCACTGGATCGAGCTCGTCGACAACCGCCTCGTCAACTGACCAGATTCCGGAGGAATGCCATGCAGACGAAACCCGAACTCGAACTCGCCGATGCCGACCGCATGCTCGCCGCCGCCCGCGCGGAAGCGGAGCGTCACGGCTGGGCCGTGTCGATCGCCGTCGTCGACGACGGCGGCCACCTGCTCGCTTTTGCGCGCCTGGACGGTGCATCGCCGGCCAGCACGTATATCGCGCAGGACAAGGCGCGTGCGGCGGCGCTCGGCCGGCGCGAGACGAAGGCGTATGAGGATATGATCAACGGTGGCCGCACCGCGTTTCTCAGCGCGCCGCTGACGGGGTTGCTCGAAGGCGGCGTGCCGATCACGGTCGACGGCCGGATCGCAGGCGCGATCGGCGTGTCTGGCGTAAAGTCCGAACAGGACGCGCAAATCGCCCGCGCCGGCACACAAAGCGTCGTGGCCTAGCCAGCCAACGCACGCGCGTTTTTCATTCCCCGGGAGGAATCACGATGATCGACCAAGCAGGACTGCAAGTCGCGCCAGCGCTGAGCCAGTTCATTGAAAACGAAGCGCTGCCGGGCACCGGCATCGACAAGGCCGCGTTCTGGAGCGGTTTCTCGGCCCTGGTGCACGACCTGGCGCCCCGCAACCGCGAGCTGCTCGCCGAACGCGACCGCCTGCAGCAGGAACTCGACACCTGGCACCGCGCGCACCCCGGCCCCGTGCGCGACCACGCCGCGTATCGCGCTTTCCTCGAACAAATCGGCTACCTCGTGCCGGTCCCGTCGAACGTCGCGGCAGCCACCGCGAACGTCGACAGCGAGATCGCCACGCAGGCCGGCCCGCAGCTCGTCGTGCCGCTGTCGAATGCGCGCTATGCGCTGAACGCCGCGAACGCCCGCTGGGGCAGCCTGTACGACGCGCTGTACGGCACCGATGCGCTGCCTGAAGACGGCGGCGCCGAACGCACCACGGCCTACAACCCGACGCGCGGCCAGCGCGTGATCGACTACGCGCGCAACGTGCTCGACAACGCGGCGCCGCTCGCGAGCGGCTCGCATCGCGACGCGCTGCGCTACCGCGTGCAGGACGGCCAGCTCGCCGTCGAAACCGCGAAGGGCGTCGTGCATCTCGCGCAGCCGGCGCAGTTCGTCGGCTACCAGGGCGCGGCCGACGCGCCGTCCGCGATCCTGCTGAAGCACAACGGCCTGCACCTCGAGATCCAGATCGACGCATCGACGCCGATCGGCCGCGCCGATCTCGCGAACGTGAAGGACGTCGTGCTCGAAGCCGCGGTCAGCACGATCATCGACTGCGAGGATTCGGTCGCGGCGGTGGACGCGCAAGACAAGGTCCAGCTCTACCGCAACTGGCTCGGCCTGATGCAGGGCACGCTGGTCGAGGAAGTCGCGAAGGGCGGCAAGACCTTCACGCGCCGCCTGAATGCCGATCGCGAGTACACCACGCCCGCCGGCGGCACGCTGTCGCTGCACGGCCGCTCGCTGCTGTTCGTGCGCAACGTCGGCCACCTGATGACCAACGGCGCAGTGCTTGACCGCGACGGCAACGAGATTCCGGAAGGGATCCTCGACGGCGTCGTCACGGTGCTGTGCTCGCTGCACGACCTGAAGGCGAAGCGCAACTCGCGCACCGGCTCGATCTACATCGTGAAGCCGAAGATGCACGGCCCGGCCGAAGTCGCATTCGCCGATACGCTGTTCGCGCGCATCGAGGATCTGTACGGCCTGCCGCGCAACACGCTGAAGATGGGCATCATGGACGAGGAGCGCCGCACCAGCGTGAACCTAGCCGCATGCATCGCCGCGGCTGCCGCACGCGTGGCGTTCATCAACACCGGTTTCCTCGACCGCACCGGCGACGAGATGCACACCGCGATGGAAGCGGGCCCGATGATCCGCAAGGGCGACATGAAGTCGTCGGCGTGGATCCAGTCGTACGAGCGCAACAACGTGCTCGCGGGCCTGTCGGCCGGCCTGCGCGGCCGCGCGCAGATCGGCAAGGGCATGTGGGCGATGCCGGACCTGATGCACGCGATGCTCGAGCAGAAGATCGCGCATCCGCGCGCCGGCGCGAACACCGCGTGGGTGCCGTCGCCGACCGCCGCGACGCTGCACGCGCTGCACTACCACCTCGTCGACGTGCAGGCCGTCCAGCAGGAGCTCGAGAAGACGCCGTACGCAAGCGAACGCGACGCGCTGCTCGAAGGCCTGCTGACCGTGCCGGTCGTCGAGCGCGCCGCGTGGAGCGAGGCCGAGATCCTGAGCGAAGTCGAAAACAACGCGCAGGGCATCCTCGGCTACGTCGTGCGCTGGGTCGAACAGGGCGTCGGCTGCTCGAAGGTGCCCGACATCCACGACGTCGGCCTGATGGAAGACCGCGCGACGCTGCGCATCTCGAGCCAGCACATCGCGAACTGGCTGCGCCACGGCGTGATCACCGAGGCGTTCGTGCTCGACGTGTTCAAGCGGATGGCGCGCGTCGTCGACCAGCAGAACGCCGGCGACCCGAACTATCGCCCGATGGCGCCCGGCTACGACCAGTCGACCGCGTTCAAGGCCGCGTGCGCGCTCGCGCTGCAGGGCACGTCGCAGCCGAGCGGCTATACCGAGCCGCTGCTGCACCGGTTCCGCCTCGCGTTCAAGGCGCAGCAGCACGGCGGTTAGGCGTCGGCGGGCTTCACGAAACGGGCGGCCGCCACGGCCGCCCGTTTTTCATATTCGTGTTCGCCCGGCGGTTGAAACGGATAATCGGCGCATATCGCCCGCCTTCATTTTTCGCATGCGTTTGCCGATAACCGTGTGGAATCGACAGCGGCATGCCGCCCGCTCCGGCCCTTCGTGCCTCGAAGCCTTGCGCCACAACGCTTTGCACGGGATTCGGAAGGACGGCAATACCCGGTAATTTGATCCTGATCAACCGCCCGCAACATTTTTCGCGTGCGTGGACGCGCGCGTTATACTCCGTTGAATTCGCGTTGCCCGATTCGTCGGATCGTTGAATCGGCGCAGATGTCACCAGTAAATGCTTGATTTACCGGCATATCTGGCCGCGATTACCGATAATCGGCGCCCATTTTCCCGCCGGCCGGCAGGAAGGCGTCGGAATGGCCGCGTCACGGATCGCCGCCGGCACGACATACGAACAATCGCATCGGCCCGCCTCCCGGCGGCAATGCCCACCGATCCACAGATCATGGCAGAAACCGACTACGCAATGCCCAGCGAATCCGGCCTGACGAGCCGTGTCGCCGCACATCTGCGCCGGTTCCTGCTGCCGCACCTGATCTTCTACACCGGGCTGCTGATCGCGCTCGTCCTGCTGCTTTTGTGCGCGCTCGTGCTGTACCAGGGCCGCATCGACGCGCGTGAGCGCTCGATCGCCATGCAGCAGAACCTCGCGCTGATGGCGTCGTGGGACATCGAGCGCAACATCGAGATCTATTCACTGTCGCTGCAGGCCGTCGTCGAAGGCATGAACGACCCTGCGGTCGCTGCGCTGCCGATGGCACTGCGCCGGCAGGTGCTGTTCGACCGCGCGACGACGGCCAAATATCTCGGCGGCATCTATGTACTCGACGCCAATGGCGACATCGCGGTCGACGGCAAGAGCGACGTGCCGCGCAAGGCCAACTTGGGCAATGCGACCTACTTCGCCGTGCACCGCGACCACCCCGACGTCGGCCTCCACGTCAGCGACCCGTACTTTTCGCGGCTGCGCGGCGGCTCGCCGAGCATCGCGCTCAGCCGGCGGATCACGAAGCCCGACGGTTCGTTCGGCGGCGTCGCCGTGATGTCGATCCGGCTCGAGTATTTCCAGAACCTGTTCTCGCGCCTGTCGCTGGGCGATCGCGGCTCGATCGCGCTGATCAACACGGACGGCAGGATGCTCGCGCGCGAGCCGTACGACCCGAAGATCGTCGGCCGCGACATCCGCCGTGCCAGCACGTTCCGGCGGTTCATGACCGCCAATGAAGGCAGCTTCGCCGACACCGCGTCGATCGACGGCGTGCGGCGCCTGTACGTGTTCCGGCATCTCGAGCACCTGCCGCTCATCATCATGGTCGCGCGCTCGGAAGCCGATACCTACGCCGCGTGGTACGACCGCGCGATTCCGATCGGCTCCGCGATGGTCGCGCTCGCGATCGGCTTCGTCGGCCTGTCGCTGCTGCTCGACGTGCAATTGCGCAAGCGCCACCGCGCGGAAACCGAGCTGCAGGCGCTCGCGCGCACCGACGGCCTCACGGGCCTCGACAACCGGCGGATGCTCGACGTCACGCTCGCGCGTGAATGGCGCCGTGCCGCGCGCTCGCAGCACGCGCTGTCGCTGCTGTTCATCGACGTCGATTACTTCAAGCGCTACAACGACACGCAAGGGCACCAGGCCGGGGACGACGCGCTTGCCGCGGTCGGCCACTGCATCGCCGGCTGCCTGCGCCGCCCGGCCGACTATGCGGCACGCTACGGCGGCGAAGAGTTCGTCGTCGTGCTGCCCGACGTCGACACGGACGGCGCGGTGTCGATCGCCGAAACGATCCGTACCGGCATCCTCGATCTCGGCATCCGGCACGACGCCGGTGCGTCCGGCCGCCTGACGGTGAGCATCGGCGTGACGACCAGCTATCCCGAACACGACGACGACATGCAGGGCGCGCTGAAGCTGGCCGACGACGCGCTGTATCGCGCGAAGGAAGGCGGGCGCAACCGCATCGTCGTGCACCCGGCCGCTTCCGGCGGCCTCGCGGCGCGGCGGGCCTGAGCGGCCGGACGCGCCACGCCGCCGAGCGACGGCCGCGCAGCCGTCGCCGCCCGCGCGCAAAATCGCCGACAATGTCGCCTCGACATGCCGCCGCACGGCTGACGCGCCCGGCGCGGCCCGCGCGGGTGCGCGGCTGCTTCGCACCACCATGAGACTCAAGGCAAAGATCTTCCTTCTGGCCATCGTGCCGTTCCTGCTCGCGATCGCCGGCATCGGCTTCGGCGTGCGCCAGCAGGCGACGTCCCTCGCGCGCACGCAGCACGCGACGATCCAGGCCGCGTACCTGTCGAGCAAGGAAGTCGAGCTCAAGCACTATGTCGAGCTGGCGACGAGCGCGATCATGCCGCTCTACGACGCGAGCGGCCGCAACGCGCGCGACGACGCGATGCTGCGCACGCAGGCGCTCGCGATGCTGCAAAAGATGGATTTCGGCCCCGACGGCTATTTCTTCGTGTACGACCTGCACGGCAATTCGCTGATGCATCCGCGCGAGCCCGAGCGCGTCGGCCACAACTACTGGTCGATGCGCGACCCGCAGGGCGCGCTGACGATCCAGAAGCTGATCGGCGCCGCGTCGAGCGGCGGCGGCTACGTGCGCTACGCATGGCAGCGGCCGTCGACGGGCCGCGTCGCGCCGAAGCTCGGCTACGTCGTCGCGCTCGAGCGCTGGGGCTGGATGGTCGGCACCGGCATCTATCTCGACGATGTCGACACCGCGCTGCAGCGCATCGACGCACGCGCGTCCGCGAACATCGAGCGCACGATGAGCTGGCTCACCGCGATCGCGCTCACCGGCGCGGCGGCGATCGCCGTGTGCGCGCTGGTGCTGAACGTCAGCGAGTCGCGCAGCGCCGACGCGAAGCTCAAGCTGCTCGCGCAGCGCGTCGTCGAATCGCAGGAGCAGGAGCGGGCGAGGCTGTCACGCGAGCTGCATGACGGGATCAGCCAGATGATGGTGTCCGCGAAGCTGATGCTCGAATCCGCGCTCGCACGCTTCGAACGCGGCTCGGCGCGCATGCCCGAAGCCGAGCAGGCGCTGGCGTCGGGCGTCGGGCGGCTCGGCGACACGCTGCGCGAAGTGCGGCGCATCTCGCATGCGCTGCGTCCGTCCATGCTCGACGACCTCGGTCTCGCGGCCGCGCTCGAGCAACTGGTGCGCGAGCTCGGCGCCGAAAGCGGCATCGACATCGGCTATACGCAGGTCGCGCACAGCGGCGCCCGGCCGCTGCCCGAAGCCGTCAACACCGCGCTGTTCCGGATCGCACAGGAGGCGCTCAGCAACATCGTGCATCATGCGCAGGCATCGCGCGCGGCCGTCACGCTCGACGTCGGCGCGCAATCCGTCACGCTGACCATCGCCGACAACGGTTGCGGCTTCGACGCCGAACGCTCGCAGGCCGACGCGCGCCGCGGCATCGGCCTGCGCAACATGCGCGAGCGCCTCGACGCGCTCGGCGGCATGTTGACGATCACGTCGCAGGTCGGCCACACGATCGTCGCCGCGCACGTACCGCTGCCCGGCGCCGCGTCATGACGCGCCCCATAACAGGAGACCTTTCACGCATGAGCGCCCCCGACACCGCCCGGCCCGTCGCCCGACTGTTGCTCGTCGACGATCACCCGCTCGTGCGCGACGGCTTGCGGATGCGGCTCGAAGCGGCCGACCTGTCCGTGGTCGGCGAAGCCGGCAACGCCGACGAGGCGCTCGCGCTCGCCGCGTCGCTCGAACCCGATCTCGCGCTGATGGACGTCGGCATGAACGGGATGAACGGCATCACGCTCGCGGGCGTGTTCCACGAGCGCTTTCCGGGCATCCGCGTGCTGATGCTGTCGATGCACGACAACGTCGAATACGTGACGCAGGCCGTGCGTGCCGGCGCGAGCGGCTACCTGCTGAAGGATTCGCCCGCGAGCGAGATCGTGCGCGCGATCGGCGCGGTGCTGGCCGGCCAGACGTTCTTCAGCGAAGGGCTCGCCGCACGGATGATCCAAGCGAGCGCGACCGCGTCGCCGCTCGACCGGCTCACGCCGCGCGAACGCGACATCCTCGACGCGCTGGCGGAAGGGCTGTCGAGCAAGCAGATCGCGCAGCAGACGGGGCTGTCGGTGCGCACGGTCGAGACGCACCGGCTCAATCTGAAGCGCAAGCTGGAAATCGAAGGGCAGGCGGAGCTGATCAAGTTCGCGGTCGAACATCGGCGAAAGTAGGCGCACCGCGTCGTTCGGGCTGTGAAGATCTCACGCATGACTCGACCGCTCGCGTTTCCCCGTCGCCCCGTCACGCCGCCTCATCGGCATCACGGCTACCCCCATACCCGGAGCAAAAGTCCACGATCGCCCCCAGCCATGAAAAAGGGCGCCCGAGGGCGCCCTTCGTGCATCCGGATTCCGGACCGCTCAGCGGCCGATCAATTCGTCCGCGAATTATGCTTCTGCAGATACGCGATCAGCCCATCGATCCCGCCCGATGCGAGCTGGCTCTTGAACTGGCCCTGGTAGACCTGGATCAGCCACGCGCCCGACATGTCGATGTCGTAGATCTTCCAGTCGTTGCCGACCTTGCCGAGACGATAGCCGACCGACTGGCTGTCGCCCGGCGTCGTGACCGTCGACTGGACGAGCGCGTCGGCGCCCGACGCACCGCCGGCCTTGAACGAGAACTTCGCATCCTGGCCGCCGAGCTGCGCGAGCGATGCGGCGTAGGTGCGCGTCATCAGCAGCTTGAACTGCTTGTACAGCTCCTGCTGCTGTTGCGGCGTGGCCTGCTTCCACGCGTCGCCGACCGCGATGCGGGTCGTGCGCTCGAAGTTGGTCGCGGGCAGGAAGCGCTGCTCGACGACTGCCGAGACCTTCGCCATGTCACCGCCGCGTGCGGCCGGATCGGCCTTCATCGCGTTGACGGTGCCCTCGACCGCATTGCGGACGATATCGACCGGCGCGCTCTGCGCGAAAGCGGAAACCGACACGGCGGCCGCCGCGACGAAAGCAAACAGATGACGTTTCATACGAATATCGCTCGATGAGAAAAAACGACCGGTTCATTGCACCGGCCGACGAAGCAAAGTATACCGGGCCCGGCGCCTCGGTGTGCCGACGTGACCGACTGTTACCTTTCAGCCCCCTTTGTCACAGGCGTGCAGCGGCGCGTCGAAGCAGCATGGCGCCGATTATGTAAATATCCCCTTACAAACCGGCCGGCCACCGGTATCGATTCCGCCGCCGCGAACAAATCTCCTTCCCTCCCCGAAACCCCCAACGTCACGACCGCCGCCACGCTGCGCCGGTATACTTGGCTACTTTGCCCTTGCCAGCCGCTCCCCACCGCCACATGGTGACATCTCTCATCGTCCGACTCGTTGCATGGTCGGTACGCCGCCCCGTCTGGGTCGTCGTGCTGTCGCTCGTCATCGCCGCGCTCAGCGGCGTCTATGTCGCGCAGCATTTCAAGATCAACACCGACATCAGCAAGCTCGTCGATGCGGAACCGCAATTCGCCGCGCTCGGCCAGGCTGTCGACAAGGCGTTCCCGCAACGCAACGGCACGATCCTCGCGGTCGTCGAGGCGCCCGCACCCGAATTCGCGACCGCCGCCGCGCAGGCGCTGACCGACGCACTGCAGAAGGATGCCGACGCCGGCCGCATCGGCCACGTCGCCGAGCCCGGCGGCGGGCCGTTCTTCGAGCACAACGGGCTGCTGTTCCTGTCGCCGCAGGAAGTCACCGATACGACCTCGCAGCTCGCGAGCGCGCGCCCGCTCGTCAACGAACTCGCGAAGAACCCGAGCCTCACCGGGCTCGCCACGACGCTGTCCACCACGCTCGGCCAGCCGCTGCTGACCGGCCAGGTGAAGCTGCCCACGATGGCGAAGCTGCTCGCCCGCAGCGCCGCGACGGTCGACGACGTGCTCGCCGGCAAGCCGGCCGCGTTCTCGTGGCGCGCACTGGTCGACAACGATGCCGCGCGGCAGCCCGCGCGCGCGTTCGTCACCGTGCAGCCGGTGGTCAACTACGGCGCGCTGAAGGCCGGCGCGGCAACCAGCCAGGTGATCCGCGACGCGGCCCGTTCGATCGACCTCGAGAAGCGCTATGGCGCCGTCGTGCGCCTGACCGGCGAACAGCCGCTCGCCGACGACGAATTCGCGTCGGTCGAGGATGGCGCGGCGCTCAACGGCGTCTTCACGCTGCTTGCCGTGCTCGTCATCCTGTGGCTCGCGCTGCGCTCGAAGCGGATGATCGGCTCGGTGCTCGTCACGCTGTTCGTCGGCCTCGTCGTGACCGCCGCGCTCGGCCTCGCGATGGTCGGCTCGCTGAACATGATCTCGGTCGCGTTCATGGTGCTGTTCGTCGGCCTCGGCGTCGATTTCTCGATCCAGTACGGCGTGAAGTACCGCGAAGAGCGCTTCCGCGATCCGCGCATCGATCATGCGCTGATCGGCGCCGCGCACTCGATGGGCATGCCGCTCGCGCTGGCCACCGCGGCCGTCGCGGCGAGCTTCTTCTCGTTCATCCCCACCGCCTATCGCGGCGTGTCCGAACTCGGCCTGATCGCGGGCGTCGGGATGTTCGTCGCGCTGCTCACCACGCTCACGCTGCTGCCCGCGCTGCTGCGCCTGTTCGCGCCGCCGGGCGAATCGAAGACGCCGGGCTTCCCGTGGCTCGCGCCGGTCGACGATTACCTCGACCGCCATCGCAAGCCGATCCTGATCGGCACGCTCGTGGTCGTGGTCGGCGCGCTGCCGCTGCTCGCGTTCCTGCGCTTCGACTTCAACCCGCTGCACCTGAAGGATCCGAACAGCGAATCGATGGCGACGCTGCTCGCCCTGAAGGATTCGCCGGAAGCGGCCGTCAACGACGTCGCGCTGCTCGCGCCGACGCTCGCGGACGCCGACGCGGCCGCGAAGCGCCTCGACGCACTGCCCGAGGTCGGCCGCACGACCACGCTGTCGACCTTCATCCCCGCCGACCAGCCGGCCAAGCGCGCGGCGATCGCCGCCGCCGCGAGCGACCTGCTGCCCGCGCTGACTCAACCGCCCGCGCCGCCCGCGACCGACGCGCAGCGCGTCGCCGCGCTCAAGCGTGTGTCGGACCTGCTGAGCTACGCGGCCGAGGATCACCCGGGCCCGGGTGCGGCCGCCGCGCAGCACCTGTCGGCGTCGCTCGCGAAGCTCGCCGCCGCGGATGCCGCCACGCGCGACCGCGCCGAGCGTGCGTTCTCCGACACGCTGCGCATCGCGCTCAACCAGCTCGCGTCGCTGCTGCAGCCGCAGGACGTCACGCGCGAATCGCTGCCGCCGCAGCTCGTGCGCGACTGGGTCGCGCCGGACGGCCATGCGCTCGTGCAGATCTCGCCGAAGGTGCCGAAGGGCGTCGACCCGAACGACGACACGATGCTGCGCCGCTTCGCGAAGACCGTGAAAGCCGCCGAGCCGGGCACGACCGGCGGGCCGATCTCGATCCTGCATTCGGCCGACACGATCATCAACGCGTTCCTGCATGCGGCGCTGTGGTCGATCATCTCGATCACGGTCCTGCTGTGGGTCACGCTGCGCCGCTTCGGCGACGTGCTGCGCACGCTGG
Source organism: Burkholderia contaminans (assembly GCF_029633825.1). NCBI lineage: Bacteria > Pseudomonadati > Pseudomonadota > Betaproteobacteria > Burkholderiales > Burkholderiaceae > Burkholderia > Burkholderia contaminans. The sequence goes on from NZ_CP090641.1 coordinate 1,727,886, forward strand.
TGCCGCTGCTCGTGTCGGGCGTCGTGACGCTCGAGCTGTGCGTCGTGCTCGGCATGCCGCTCAACTTCGCGAATATCATCGCGCTGCCGCTGATGCTCGGCGTCGGCGTTGCATTCAAGGTGTATTTCGTGATGGCGTGGCGCGCGGGGCAAACCGGGTTGCTGCACTCGAGCCTCACGCATGCCGTCCTGTTCAGCGCCGCGACGACGGCGACCGCATTCGGCAGCCTGTGGCTGTCGCACCACCCGGGCACGTCGAGCATGGGCAAGCTGCTCGCGCTGGCCCTGACCTGCACGCTGATCGGCGCCGTGGTGTTCCAGCCCGTCCTGATGGGCAAACCGCGCGTCAAACGCGCCAAGAACCAATCGCAAGGAATCAATGAATAAGGTGCGAATCATTGCGGCGACCGTTGCCGCCAGCGCAGTGCTGTCCGGCTGCGCGACGGGACCGGACCGCAACCCCAACGACCCGCTCGAGCCGATGAACCGGGCGATGTACAAGTTCAACGACACCGTCGACACGAACATCGCGCAGCCGATCGCGAAGGGGTACCAGAAGGTCACGCCGACGCCCGTGCGCACCGCGATCAGCAACTTCTTCTCGAACCTCGGGGATCTCGGCAACATCGCGAACAACCTGCTGCAGCTCCGCATCACCGATGCCACCGAGGATCTGATGCGCGTGGCGATGAACTCGGTGTTCGGCGTGGCCGGCCTGATCGACATCGCGACGCCGGCCGGGCTGCCGAAGCATCACCAGGACTTCGGCCTGACGATGGCGCGCTGGGGCGTGCCGTCGGGCCCGTATCTCGTGCTGCCCGTGTTCGGGCCGAGCACGATCCGCGACGGCGTCGGCCGCGCGGTGGACGTGCGCTTCAACCTGCTGAACTACATCGAGCCGGCCGCGCGCAACCCGATGTACATCGCGCAGTTCATCAGCGCGCGCTCGGACCTGCTCGGTGCGACCGACCTGCTGAAGCAGGCCGCGCTCGATCCGTATTCGTTCGTGCGCGACGCCTACCTGCAGCAGCGCAAGTCGCTGACGTATCGCAGCCAGTCGTCGTCGGCCGCGCTGCCGACCTACAACGAACCGGGTGAAGCGGGCGCCGTGCCGGCCGCAACGCCGGCCGTGCCGGGGCTGCCGAACTACGAGGATCCGGGCGAGTCGGGCGGTGCATCGGGTGCTACGCCGAACAACGCGCCGGCCGCGCCAGGGCTGCCGCAGTACGACGATCCGGGCGCGGACAACGCGATGCCGGCGAGCGCGCCTGCCGCTGCTTCGGCCGCTGCACCGGCGGCGGCATCGGCGGCCGCACCAGCGACGCCTGCGAGCGCGCCGGCCGTGCCGCAGTAACGCTGCACCGGCCGTCGCCGCCAAGACAGAGAGCGCTGCAGCTGCAGCGCTCTTTTGTCCGCGAGAAACGGAAGACCGGGGAGAAGGGTGAGACAGGCGGCGCGCGCCGCTCAGGCGATCCGCATCGCGCCGGCACGCTCGAACGCATGCCGCGCCTGGATCAGCGTCGTGCGCGCGCGCGCGCGTCGCTCGCGACCTGCAGCAGCGGGCCGAGCTGCGACGGCTGCTTCAGCAGTTCGCGCAGGATCGGCAGGATCGCCGTGCTGCCGTCGTCGCGCAGGCCGGCCGTCGCCGCGCTCGGCAGCGTGCGCCACGCCGGATCGACGATCGCACGGCACACAGCGAACGGTACGCCGCGCGCGGCCGCGAAGGCCGCCGCGATATGCGACTCCATGTCGACGGCAAGCGCGTCCTTCGCGCGATACAGCGACGACTTGTCCTGTTCGCTGATGACCGGTGCGCCGACGGCCGCGATCGTGCCGCGCGTGACGCGCGCCCAGACCGGCGTGTCGTGCAGCGCGGCGACGAGCCGTGCGCTCCAGCCCACGTCGGTCTCGACGCGGCCGAACGGCCCGTCGATCGCGTTCGCGACCACCAGCGCGCCGGGTGCCAGGTCGGGCGCGAGCCCGCCTGCCGTGCCGAAGCTCACGATGCCCGCGCAACCGCGTGCGGTCGCCTCGGTCAGCGCGCGTTCGAGGCGGTCGGCCCGCGCGGCAAAGACGGCTTCGACGCCGTCGCCGCGCGCGATGCGCGCCTCGAACGCCATCCCCGTCACGGCGATGACGGGCAACGAGCCGGTGGATTGCGGCGCCACGCGTTACAGCCCGACCGTCACGCGCGTCGTGTTGTCGCGCTTCAGGTTGCGATAGCGGGCGAGCGCCCACAGCGGGAAGAACTTGCGATAGCCGTGGTAGCGCAGATAGAACACGCGCGGGAAGCCGGTCGCCGTGAAGCGCGCCTCGTCCCACAGGCCTTCTTCGTTCTGCTCGGCGATCAGGTAGTCGATGCCGCGTGCCACCGCCGGGTTGTTCACCTCGCCGGCCGCCATCAGGCCGAGCAGCGCCCACGCGGTTTGCGACGCGGTGCTCGGCGCCTGCTCGAAGCCGCGATAGTTCAGCTTGTAGCTGTCGCCGTCCTCGCCCCAGCCGCCGTCCTTGTTCTGGATCGACAGCAGCCACTGCGCGCCGCGCTTCATGCGCGGATCGTCCGGCGTCAGGCCGGCCGCGTTCAGCGAGCACAGGGCCGTCCACGTGCCGTACACGTAGTTCATTCCCCAGCGGCCATACCAGCTGCCGTCCGGTTCCTGCTCCTTGAGCATGTAGTCGAGTGCGCGACGCGCCGGCTCGCTGTTCAGCGGCGTCTCGCCGAGCTGCGACAGCATCGACAGGCAGCGGCCCGACACGTCGGCCGTCGGCGGGTCGAGCAGTGCGCCGTGATCCGAGAACGGGATGTTGTTCAGGTAGTACTGCGTGTTTTCCGGTTCGAACGCGCCCCAGCCGCCGTCGCTGCTCTGCATCCCGACGACCCACTCGCGCGCACGCGCGATCGAATCGCGATACGCATCGTTCTGCTTGAGTTGCTGCGCGCGCTCCATCGCCACCGCGACCACCGCCGTATCGTCGACGTCCGGGTAGTGCGCGTTCGCGTACTGGAACGCCCAGCCGCCGGGCCGCACGTGCGGGCGGCGCGAAATCCAGTCGCCGCGCACGTCGAGGATCTGCAGCGGGCGCAGCCATTCGAGGCCGCGGATCGCGGCATCCTCGGCGCGCGGGTCGCGCGTTTCGAGCAGCGCGTGCGCGGCGAGCGACGTGTCCCACACCGGCGACAGGCACGGCTGGCAATACGCTTCGTCGTCGTGCACGACGAGCAGCTTCTCGATCGACTTGCGCGCGATCGCGCGGTTCGGGTGATCTTCCGCGTAGCCGAGCACGTCGTACATCATCACCGCGTTGGCCATCGCCGGATAGATCGCGCCGAGGCCGTCCTCGCCATTCAGGCGCTCGTCGACGAACGACACGGCCTGGCGGATCGCGCGTTCGCGCGTGTAGTTCGGGAACAACCCGTCGACCGCGCGCAGCGCATGGTCGACCACGCGGAAGAACGCGAACCAGCCCGGGCTCTGGTGGCCCTGGCGCGGCAGCAGCCCGGCGTTGACGGGCGGATCGATGAACAGTTCGTCGATGCGCACGCCGCGCGGGTTCTTCGCGAGCGGGCGCTTCGCGTTCAGCACGAGCAGCGGCACGATCACCGTGCGCGCCCAGTACGACACCTTCGACAGGTGGAACGGGAACCACTGCGGCAGCAGCATGATCTCGACCGGCATCATCGGCACCGCGCGCCACGGAATCGCGCCGTACAGCGCGAGCTGGATGCGCGTGAACACGTTCGACATCTCGGCGCCGCCCATCGCGTGGATGGCACGGCGCGCGCGCTGCATGTGCTCGGCGTTCTCGTCGTCGCCGATCACCTTCAGCGCGAAATACGCCTTCACGCTCGCGCTGATGTTCGGCGCGCCGTCGGTGAACAGCGGCCAGCCGCCGTCGGCCTGCTGGATGCGGCGCAGATACTTGCCGATCTTCTGTTCGAGCTCGAGGTTCGGCGTCTCGCCGAGATAGTGGACGAGCAGCACGTATTCGGCGGGAATCGTCGAATCGGCTTCGAGTTCGTAGACCCAGTGGCCATCCGCGTTCTGCGCGGCCAGCAGCGCGTCGGTCGCACGCGCGACGGCCGTATCGACGCCGGCCGGCACGGCGCCGGCGGACAGGGTAGCCATTTCGGTGAGATCGTTCATCGGTCCCTCTTTTACTTACTGTGTCTGGAGCACGTCCGCGGCCAGCTGGCCGGAGCGGATCGCACCCTCGATCGTGGCGGGCAAGCCGGTGGCAATCCAGTCGCCCGCCAGCACAAGATTGGTCCAGCGCGTACGTACGGCCGGACGTTTCATTTCCTGCGACGGCACCGCCGCAAAGCCCGCGCGCGGCTCGACGACGAGCTGCCACGCGGGGATGGCTTCCGGATTCGCGCCGGTCACGCGCGCGACGTCTTCCCAGATGCGCCGCGCGAGCGTATCGCGCGGCGTGTCGAGCCAGCGGCCCGCGTCGCGGATCGTCGCCGCGAGTTGGCCGCCGCCGGTGCGCACCGCATCGACGACGCCGTTGATGACGGTGGTCTGCAGCGGATTGCCGGCCGGCGCTTCAGCCGCAAAATACGCGGTCACGACCGCGCTGAACGTGTCGGGCGCGGTGAGTTCCGGTACCAGCGGCTGTGCGACCTCGGGCGGCACGGCCAGCACGACGGCGTCGCCCGGTGCGAGATCGATCCGCTCGCCGCCGACCGAAACCGCATCGACCGCGTTGCCGTGCGCGCCGAATTCGAACGCGTCGAGCCGCGAGTTCAGCCGGATCTGCGCGCCGCCGTGCTGCAGCATCCGCAGCGCGGGTTCGACGAATGCGCTGCCGAGGCCGTGTCGCGCGACGAGCGGACGGCAAGCGGCGCCGCCCGCGGAAAACGTACTGCACAGCGCCGCGCGTGCGAGTTCCGCACTCGCATGGCGCGGCTCGACGTTCAGCACACCGAGGAAATACGGCCGCAGCCAACGTTCCCACAACATGCCGTCGCATCGCATCGTCTGTGCGAGTGAGCGGCCCATGCGCGCGAACGCGAGCGGGGCGAGCGCGAGGTAGTCGAGCGGCGTCGTGTCCGGCGCGCGCGACGCGGCATCGAACAGCCACGACGGCCAGCGCCCGTTGCCGAAGCGCAGCGTCCAGCGCTGTTGCGACGCGACGTCGACGACCGGGAATTCAGGCAGCGCCGGCCCCGCGAGCTGGTCGGCCGCGCCGATCGCGCGCAGGTAGCGCTGCGTCGCGGGCTGTCCCGCGAACACCGTGTGCAGCCCGCTGTCGAGCGTCGTGTTCAGCATCCCGTCGAACCAGGAGCGGCAGCGGCCGCCCGCGTGCGCGTGCGCGTCGTGCAGCACGATGCGCCGCCCGCGGCGTTGCAGTTCGACCGCGGCCGACAGGCCGGCAACGCCGGCGCCGATCACGTGGACGGTTCTGGGCATCGACTCGGTTGGCTCAGAACAGCGCGTAGCGCGCCGCGATCATCAGCATGCGCGCTTTCGGCTTGCGCAGCGGCGCGCGCGGGAAGGCAAAGCCGCGCGCGATCGCGGCTTCGAGGATGCAGCGATACGCGCCCGACATGATGCGCGGCGCCTTCACCTGCGCACGCGGGCAGGTATCCATCACCGCGTCGGCCTGGCGGAAGTGCTCGAGCGCGCGCTCGACGAGCGTCGTGCACACGCGCGGCAGCGCCGGATCACGCACGATCGTCGCCGGGGCCGTGATCGCGATGCCTTCGCGCGCGAGCAGTTCGCGCGGCAGGTAGCAACGGTTGATCGCGGCATCGTCGTCGATGTCGCGCAGGATGTTCGTCAGTTGCAGCGCGCGGCCGAGGTGATGCGACAGCGTGATCCCTTCGGCTTCCGGCATCCCGAAAATCCTCACCGACAGACGGCCGGCCGCGCTCGCCACGCGGTCGCAGAAGAGGTCGAGCGTCGGTTCATCGGGTGCGCAGATGTCTTCGACTGCATCCATCGCCATCCCGTCGATCATCGCGTGGAAGTCGTCGCGCTGCAGGTTGAATGCGCGGATCTCGCGGTCGAGCGCGGCCAGGTGGCGCGGCGGGCGGCCGGCGAAGCACGCGTCGATGTCCGCGCGCCAGCGATCGAGGCCCGCGTTGCGCTCGGCGCGCGGCAGGTCGCTGTCGGCGATGTCGTCGACCGCGCGGCAAAACGCGTAGACCTGGAACATCGCATCGCGCTGCACGGCCGGCAGGATGCGCATCGCCAGATAGAAAGAACTGCCCGATGTGACGGCAGCGGCGTCGGTTTCTTGTTCGTCCACGACGGAATTGGAAACGGCCAAGACGAGCTCCACGGAGACACCCACGCGGGGCGATTGAAGAAGCCATGCCCGGCGGGGATGGTCAGGGTGTCAAATGCATGCGAGATGTGCGAACGATCGACGCAGACATGCACAAATTACCGGCCGGAAGCCGGAATTGGGCGAAAGTATAGCAATCTTTGAAGTTCGATGGCGGACACGCGCCACGGGCGGCGGCATGCCGGAAGCCGTTGGCCGGCAAGCGCGGCAGGCGCGGGCGGGCCCCGGTGCCGGCCGCGCGTCAGCCGTAAACGATGTCGCGTTGCAGGTCGAGCGCAATGAGCCCCATTTCGCGGGTGAGCTGCAGCATCGAACGGCGTTCGAGGCGCGAGCCCATGAAGCTCGTCACGCGGCCGTCGGGCTCCGCGGTGAACTGGAAGGTCGCGCCGCCCGTGCCGAACCACGCACCCGGCACATCAGGCGATTCGTGCCAGTCGATCTGCGCGAACACGCGTGCGATGCCCGCACGCACCAGGTCGCCCGGGCCGATCGGCGGCGCGATGTCGCCGAGATCGTCGAGCGAATAGGGGCCGGGCTTGTCCGGCCTCCGGTAGAAGAGATAGTCGACGTTCATGGGGCGCAATCGGAAGCAAAGCAACAAATTAGCGTGGTTCGCGATAAATTCAAATCAGATACGCACGAAATGTGGCCTGTACGAGACAAGAGGACAGATCGAAGCCGGCCCGTCCGGGCGCACGGGTTCGTCTAAGATGACACCTTTCCCAAAATCTGAAGAGCCGGACATCATGGAGACGAACGCAAGCGCCACCCCGCAGTCCGATCATCCCGTTTTCGTGCTCGTGCACGGCGCCTGGCACGGCGCGTGGTGTTACGCGCACGTCGCGGCCGCGCTGGCCGCGCGCGGCCACCTGTCGATCGCGCGTGACCTGCCCGCGCACGGGATCCATGCCCGCTTTCCCGCCTCCTACTTCGCACGCCCGCTCGACAAGGACGCGTTCGGCGCCGAGCCGTCGCCGGTCGCGAACACGACGCTCGACGATTACGCCACGCAGGTGATGCAGGCGGTCGACGACGCGTACGCGCTCGGCCACGGCAAGGTCGTGCTCGTCGGGCACAGCATGGGCGGCCTTGCGATCACGGCGGCCGCCGAGCGCGCGCCGGACAAGATCGCGAAGATCGTCTATCTCGCGGCCTTCATGCCCGCGTCGGGCGTGCCGGGCCTCGATTACGTGCGCGCACCTGAAAACAAGGGGGAAATGCTCGCCCCGCTGATGCTGGCGAGCCCACGCGTTGCCGGTGCGCTGCGCATCGATCCGCGCAGCGGCGACAGCGCGTATCGCGAGCTCGCGAAGCGCGCGCTGTACGAAGACGTGCCGCAGGCCGACTTCGAGGCCGTCGCGAACCTGATGAGCTGCGACGTGCCGGCCGCGCCGTTCGCGACCGCGATCCCGACGACCGCCGCGCGCTGGGGCGCGATCGATCGTCACTACATCAAGTGCCTGCAGGATCGCGTGGTCCTGCCCGCGCTGCAGCAGCGCTTCATCGACGAAGCCGACGCGTTCGTGCCCGGCAACCCGACCCACGTGCATCAGCTCGACAGCAGCCATTCGCCGTTCATGTCGCAGCCGGCCGTGCTCGCCGGCGTGCTGGCCGACATCGCGAAAAGCTGAGCGCGGCACGCGCCCAGGGCATCCGCTCCCCGCACGGCGGGGCGGATGCGCTACCTATGCATACGCGACCGACCGGTCGCGCCCGAGCCGCTTCGCGCGATAGAGCGCGGCGTCGGCCTCGTTGACGAGCACGTCGCAGGTCGGCGCGCCCGCCTTCGCACACGCACCGCCGACGCTCGCCGTCACCGGCACGCTGACTCCTTCGGCATCGACCGGCACGCTGCCGATCGCATCGCGCACCTTGTCGGCCACCAGCATCGCCTCGTCGAGATTCGTGCACGGCAGCAGCAGCGCGAATTCCTCGCCTCCGAAGCGGCCGAACGTATCCTGCGCGCGCACGATCGACGCGACGCGGCGCGCGGTCTCGCGCAGCACGGCATCGCCGGCCGCATGCCCGAAACGGTCGTTGATCGTCTTGAAGTGGTCGAGATCGAACAGCAGCACCGACAGGTCGCCGCCATAGCGCTGCCAGCGCGCGAATTCGTCGCCGAGCCGCGCCTCGAAGAAGCGCCGGTTCGCGATGCCGGTCAGGCCATCGCGATTCGCATGTTCGCGCAGCTTCGCGACCGCTTCCTCGCGCTCGCGCTGCATCACGCTCACGTGCGTGACGTCCGAGATCGTCACGCACACGGCTTCGACGTCGCGGCCGCGCGTGAGCGGCATGAACGTGCAGTCCTGCTGCATGTAGTCGACGCCGCCCGTGATCGGCCGGTCGTGCTCGAAGCGAAACAGGTAGGGCCGCTGCTCCCACGAGCTGAACGCGAAGCTGCCGAGCTGGAACACGCTCTCGAGCTTGCGCGACAGCCACGCGCGCGGCAGGTCGGGAAAACAGTCGAACAGGTTGCGGCCGATCACGTCCGCGGCGGGGATGCCGCTGTGGTCCTGCATGAAGCGATTCCACATCAGCACGGTCATCGCGCGGTCGAGCACGAACAGGCCGAAGCCCACCCGCTCGATCACGAGGTCGCTCAGCGACGAGGTGGCGGCCGTCATAGCGCGGACAGCAACGCGTCGAGCGCGTCGCCCATCAGCCGGATCGAATCCTCGGCCATCAGCATCACGAAATGAGCCCGGAACGCGTGGTCCTCGAGCCCGAAGTTCACTTCCAGCAGCAATGCCACGCTCCATGCCAGCTCGGTCGGCTGGAATACGTCGTCGAACGACACGTTCGCGCCGAGCAGCCCCGGCGGAAAGAACACGGGCTTGCGGCCGAGCTCGTCGAGGATCGACGCGACGCACGCGCCCATCAGCACGTTCGCGACGTCGAACACGACTTCGTCGGGGGTCGCCATCCCGCCGTACACGCCATCGCCGAACGTGCGGTCGACGACCGACATGAGCCGCGCGATGCTCGCGGTGCGGCACAACACGATCGCTTCGCCCTTGATGTCGGAACGAAAGCCCTGGCGCACGGCGGTCACGTTGTCGTGAATGCCCGTCATCTCGCGCAGCGCGTCACCCGCGTCGGTCGCTTTCACGACCCGCACGCGCGGCACCGACAGCTCGATGAAGTGCCCGAGCAACAACGCGAGCCGCGCAGCGGCGCGGCCCATAGCGAGGTTGGCGATTTCCTGCAACGCGTCGCGTTGCTCCGCCGTGAACACCGAGTCAGGCATACAACCCATACTCCTTGAGAATGGGCAGCAATGCCTCCGACGTCACGGGCTTGGCTACGAATGCGATCGCGCCCAATTCGCGCACGCGTGCTTGCGCCTGCGGCTGAATATCGGCGGATACCACGATCACGAACGTGTTCAGATCTTCGTGGCGCAGTGTCTCGAGCACCTGATATCCGCTCATGTCGGGCATCGTCAGGTCCAGAAACATCACGGAAGCTTTGCCGTCACGATAGAGCGCCAGGGCCTCTCGACCATTCGCGGCATACGCGACTTCGACGTCCCAGCCTCCCGGCAGCGCCTTTGTCAGAAGTTTGCGAGCGAGCAGCGAATCGTCGGCAATTACAATCGGCAAAGGCATGGGGCGATGCGGTATACGGAATGGTCTCTCTCGCGTTAACGACCGCGCGGCGCACTTCTTTAGGCGCCATGCGTTCGGGTGCGGGCAACCGTCTGGCGGCCACGCGCGGGCGCCGCGACGCGGGTGCGCGCGACGCACCGCACGGCGAACGCCGGCGGGCGCATATATCTGTCATAGGGAAAGCAAGGCGCGATTCTCTGAGTAAACCGGAGGCGATGCAACTCGCCATTTTCACCATTTCGAACAGAATCGATCCGAACACGCGCCATTCCGAAAACAGCCACGATCATTTTCGAGATAAGCACGCAAAATTTTTCCTTGTGTACGTTTGCGCTGCCGGATTCGTCGCGTTTTCAATCTGACAATTTCCCCCTGTCGAAATCGACAGGATGGCTGGCGTCAGGGGCCGTGCGGCGGGCCGTCGCAACTCGTTTATGATGGCAGGCACCTCTGCCTCACCCGCTTCCTCGATGACGTCCGACCGGCCTGCCGACTCCCACGCTCCCGCCTCCCCACCTGCCGACGACTGGCAGGACGACGGCAACTATGCGTCCGGTGCGCCCGAGCACGATTTCGCGGTGCGCCGCGTGACGCTGATCGTGCTGCTCGTCGCGGCGATCGTGCTGCCGTGCATCTACGTCGTGGTGATGGCGTACAACGACCTGAAGACGCGCGAGGCAGCCGCGAGCGACGTGACGATGCGCACCGTGCGGGTGGCCGAGGAGCACGCGCTCAAGGTGTTCGACCTGAGCGAGACGCTCGATGCGCGCATCGTCGATCTCGTGCAGGACATGGACGACGCGACCGTGCGCAACCGGGAGTCCGACATCCACGAAGCGCTGAACACGATCGGCGGCGGCTATCCGCAGGTGGCTGCCGTGTCGATCTTCGGCGCGAGCGGGATGCTGCTCGCGAACAGCCTCTACTATCCGGCGCCCTATGCGTCGATCGCGAACCGCGACGACTTCGCCGGCATCCGCGACGGCAAGGTCATCGAACACATCTCGCGGCTGATGATGGGGCCGCTCAAGCTCGAGAACATTCCCGTGTTCAACACGGGCGTCGCGCGGCGCCATAGCGACGGTTCGTTCGCCGGGATGGTGTCGATCGCGCTGAAGTCGTCGTATTTCAACGCGTTCTACCGAGACCTGCTCGGCGGCGCGAGCACGCAGATGACGATGGCGCTCGCGCGCTCGGACGGCGCGGTGATCGCATCGTATCCGCCGCCGCCGGCACTCGCGCACACCGATCGCGCCGTCACGTTCGGCGACGCGCGCAACGATCCGCGCGCCGGCGTCGTGCACGTGCGCCACGACGGCGCGAGCAGCGAGATCGTCGCGTATCGCCAGGTCGGCAGCTATCCCGTCTACGTGACATGCTCGTACCGCACGTCGGCGATCTGGCATGAATGGTACGAACACCTGAGCGTGCTGTTCATCTCGATGTTCGCACCGTCGGTCGCGCTGTGGTCCGTGATCTGGCTGTCGCTCAAGCGGCTGAAGGCGGAGGAGGAGGCGTGGGACCGCTGGCAGGCCGAAGCGTCGATGCGGCGCTCGATCGAATCGGCGTACCGGCAGTCGCGCAAGATGCAGGCGCTCGGCAATCTCGTCGGCAGCGTCGCGCACGACTTCAACAACCTGCTGATGATCATTTCGAGCAACGTGCAGATCGCGCGGCGGCGCGGGGTCCAGCATCTCGACAAGGAGCTCGGCGCGATCGAACGCGCGCTGAAGAACGGGCAGTCGCTCACGCGCCAGCTCCTCGGTGTCGCGCGCAAGCAGCCGTTGCACAACGAAACGATCGACGTCGGGCACTGGATCGGCACGTGCCACGAACTGCTGAAGACATCGCTCGGTTCGAAATCGTCGCTGGTCGTCGCGATCGAGCCGGGTGTCTGGCCGATCCGCGTCGACGTCGCGGAGCTCGAACTCGCGGTGATCAACCTCGCGGTCAACGCGCGCGACGCGATGGTGACGGGCGGGCGCTTCACGGTCGGCGCACGCAACGTGACGCTGCGCCGCGAGGACGGCTTTCCGCTCACCGGCGATTTCGTGCAGATCTCGCTCGACGATACGGGTTCGGGCATGGCGCCCGACGTGCTCGCGCGCGCGTTCGAACCGCTCTTCACGACGAAGGCGCAGGGGATGGGGACGGGGCTCGGCCTGCCGCAGGTGTTCGCGTTCTGCGAACGCTCGGGCGGCCTCGCGACGATCGACAGCGCGGTCGGCGCCGGCACGTCGGTGCGCCTCTACCTGCCGCGCGCACGCGTCGAGGATGTCGTCGCGCGGCCGCCGGCGGTCGTGCACGATGGGGGGGCGGGGGCGCTCGCCGGGCTGCACGTGCTGCTCGTCGAGGACAACAGCGAAGTCGCGGCCGGCACCGAAGCGCTGCTGTCGCTGCTCGGGCACCGCGTGACCTACGCGCCCACCGCCGACGACGCATTGCGCCTGATCGAAAGCGCGGCCGCGAACGACGCGTTCGACCTCGTGATTTCGGATATCCACATGCCGGGCCGCCTGAACGGCATCGACCTCGCCGAAGCGGTCGAACAGCGGCCGGAGAAACTGCCCGTGATACTCGTCACGGGTTACGCGGAGGAACTCGACCGCACGCGCACCGTCAACGTCCGCGTGCTGTCGAAGCCGTTTGACATCGCGCTGCTCGACGAAATCCTGCTGGGCATCCGTGAAGCGCGCGATGCTCGACACGCGCGGCACGCCGGCACGTGACCGGCTGCGAGCGGGCCGGTGCCGGCGGCGTGATCGGGCGTGGCGCTCAGGCCGACTTCAGCAAGCGCACCCAGCCCGTGTAGCGATCGACGAAGCCCTGCAGGAACTTGCGGGTGTCTTCGCTGACGATCTGGCCCTGGTCGTCGATGCGCGCCGGATCGTGCTTGATGAACATCTCGGGCTGCCCGAGCGTCTTCACGTCGAGATACGCGAGCACGTTGCGCAGGTGCTGCTGCGCGAGCGCGGTGCCCGTCGCACCCGGCGACGTGCCGAGCACGGCACCCGGCTTGCCCGACCACGAGTTGGAACCCCACGGGCGCGAGCCCCAGTCCAGCGCGTTCTTCAGCACGCCCGGAATCGAGCGGTTGTACTCGGGCGTGAAGAACAGCAGCGCGTCGGCGGCCTCGATCGATTGCTTGAAGCGCTTCGCGACTTCCGGGAAATCCGCGTCGTAGTCCTGGCTGTATAGCGGCAGCTCGCCGATCTCGACGAACTCGAACGAGAAATCCGCGGGGGCGAGCGAGATCACGGCGTGTGCGAGCGCGCGGTTCGACGAAGCGCGACGCAGGCTGCCGACGACCACAGCGATGCGATAGGACATGGCATTCTCCTTCCGGTGAGTAAGGAATCGGATCGATTGCTTCCGATCGAGCGACAAAGGTCTGTTTATAGGCAAGCCAGCCCGCGAACCGCCCCACGGGGCCGTACGGCCGACTTTCCACAAGGTTTTCCACAGAAATTGTGGATAACTCGGCCGTTATGTTCCGACGTTACAGATTGCCTATCGCGGGTCGTTGCCGACACGCGACACAGGGTTCGGCAAGCATAGCGCAGCGCGTCGGCCGGCTTCGTGAATTCGTGACGGAACATGCATTGCAGGCCGGCACTGCGCCCAGTAAGCTGCTGGCACTGCGATACGCCCGCCTGTGGCGCACGCTCGATCGCTTCGAGACACTTGCAACCCATCCATGCCGTCCGCCTACGACGATCCCGTTTATCTCGCGCAACTGCGGCGCGACCTGCTGCGCTTCGCGCGGCTCCAGCTCCGTGATGCCGACGCGGCCGAGGACGCCGTTCAGGAAGCGCTTGCCGCCGCCTGGTCCCATGCGGGCGATTTCGCGGGGCTGTCGGCGCACAAGACCTGGGTGTTCGGCATCCTGCGCAACAAGCTGATCGACGTGCTGCGCGCGCGGCAGCGGACGGTGAGCCTGTCCGCGCTCGATGCCGAGCTCGACGGCGAATCGGTACTCGATCGCGAGCTGTTCAAGGAAAACGGGCACTGGGCCGCGCATGCGAAGCCGCGACCGTGGCCACGCCCCGACACGCTGTTGCAGCAGCAGCAGTTCTGGACACTGTTCGAGGCGTGCCTCGATCACCTGCCGGAGCAGATCGGGCGCGTGTTCATGATGCGCGAATTCCTCGACTTCGAAATGACGGACATCTGCAGCGAATTGACGCTGACGACGAATCATTGCAGCGTGCTGCTTTACCGGGCGCGCACGCGCCTGCGAACCTGCCTGAGCGAACAAGGACTGACGACCGAAGATGCTGCCGGGGAAATGTACTGACGTGACGCGACTGCTGTCGGATGCGCTCGACCGGCATCTGACCCTGCATGAGCGCCTGCAGGTGCGCATACACCTGCCGACCTGCAGTGGCTGCAGAGCCTATCGCGGACAGATCGCGCTGCTGCGGACGGCCGCGAAAGCGGCGGCGGGGCGGGGGCCTGCCCCGGATGATGACGGGGCGTCGCCCGGGGAAGGCTAGGCCCGGATCGCGTTGACGGCGATCGTCAGGGCCGTGGTCGCATGCTGCCCGGTGATCGGGCTGGCTTCGATTGCCGATGCTCGTGCGAGTGCTTGCGCCGGGCTGACGCAATCAGAAAAATACGGCGGACAAAAATTATTCGAACAGTGCCTGCACCGATTCGGGCGGCCGGCCGACGGCGGCCTTGCCGCGGTAAACGACGATGGGCCGCTGCAGCAGAATCGGATGAGCGGCAATTGCCGCATAGGCATCCGCATCAGTCAGATCGACACGGGCAAGATTCAGCGCCTTGTACGGCTCCTCGCCGTCGCGAAGCATGTCGCGAACCGGGCGACCAAGCTGCCGATGCAGCGCTTCCAGTTCCTCGACCGTCGGCGGCGTCTTCAGATACTCGACGACATTCAACGGCGCACCGGTGGTATTCAGCGACTCGACCAACGCAAGCGTCTCGCGCGACTTCGAGCATCGGGGGTTGTGGTAGATCGTGATCATCATTCAGGCCTGGAGGGTAGATCCCTGTATTGTAGCCAGTCTGGATTGAGGGCTTGGTGGGACGAGCGGTGAGGAATCGGGAGATCGGGCGCGGATTCGCTGCTTCACAGAGGCAGGTCGACGAGGCAATGCGATGGACCGCGAGAGGGGAGTGCTGGTCGGGGGTGCGCTTCAATGAATGGGTGGGTTTATGCGCATAAAGGCGAGCGGGATTCTTTCACGGGATGGCGAATGAAGGTCGCGCACGCGTGGCCAATACCATGGGGTTTGGTCTGCAAAGGGTGTCGCCGGTGGCATCGCAGGCCGGTTGGTTTATGCGCATAAAGCGGGCGATTGCCGATCACGGGGACCTCGCGATTCGCGGCGCGGCGAATGCGGACGCTTCGGCACGTCGGTGTCATGCCTGCTCCGGTGTCATGCCTGCTCCGGTGTCATGCCTGCTCCGGTGTGATTGCTGCGTCCGTATGCTGCCTCGCAAGCAGGTCGCCCTGTACTGGATTCCGGCGGTCGGGACGTGACCTTCGTTACTCGCCCCGATCGATCACGGTTTATGCGCATAAACGTCGCGCCGGGATAGCGCGTTGGGTCGACATACACCGGTCAGATGGGATACATCGGTGCTGCATACCCAGCCAGGGTATGCTACTCGCAACCTCCGACCAGAAGCGCCTACTCCCCCGATACGATCGCGCGCCACGCTTTCCGCGGAGAGTTTATGCGCACAAACTCTCCAGCTCTCAGCTGAGGCGACCCCATCGAACGATAGGGCAGTACACGCGGCACGCGCGGCAACTCGCTACTCCCACCGACGGCGACACACGCGACGCCACCGAGTCGCGCACCGCCCTCTCGGGCATCCGACACGCCATCCGATCGAGTCATCTGCCATCGTCGCTTCGTTTATGCGCATAAACCGATAGCCCAAATGGCCAATGCGTAGTGGTCAAACGACAATTTCATTGAAATTCAAATATCGTCCTGTAGAATTCCAACGACCAAAATAGGAGTGAAAATTGGCCGCGGAAATCATTGCAGTCACTCAACAAAAAGGTGGCGTCGGCAAAAGCACGATTGCCATGCACCTCGGTGCCGCGTTCCATGAAAAAGGGAAGCGCGTCCTCGTCATCGACGCAGACCGTCAAAACACACTGGTTCACTGGTCGAGCGCATCCGGCGACAGCGACACCGGCATTCCGTTTCCGGTCGTCAACCTGGCTGAAGCCGATGGCCAGATCCATCGCGAGATCAAGAAGTTCATCAACGACTACGACATCATCGTCGTGGACTGCCCGCCGTCGATCACCGAGAAGGTATCGGGTGTGGTCCTGCTGGCCGCATCGATTGCCGTGATCCCGACGTCGTCGTCGCCGGCCGATTACTGGTCGAGCGTCGGGCTGGTCAAACTGATCCAGCAGGCGCAGGTCATGAACGAAGACCTCCGCGCCGTCTTCCTGCTGAACAAGACCGAAGAGAAGCGCATGCTGACCCGCGAGCTCAAGCGTGCGCTCGAGGAACTCGGCTTCCCGTTGCTGAAAACGCAGATCCCGACCCGGGAGGCGTACAAGCAGGCGATGGCGCTCGGTCAGACCGTGCTGCAGATGAACGATCGTGGCGGCAAGCTGGCCGCCGCAGAAATTCGCGCATGCGCCGACGAAATCGTCGCCATGCTGCCCTGACTTTATGCGCACAAAGGAGTCACATGAAACCCTCCCAATTCGCCAAAGGATTCCAAGCGCGCCCGGATATCACGACGAGCGAGAAGCGCACGGCGCTCGATCGACTCAATGCGATCGACGGCATCGTCAAGTCCGAGACGCCCACGCCGGCGCCGACCAAATCCGCGAAGAAAGACATCGCGCCGCCGCCCGCTCCCGACTTCACGCTCGATCCGTCGATCGATGAATCGGCGCAATATCGCGCGTGGCGTCTCGAGAACCGCTATGCGCCGGGGCAGGTGATCGAACTGCCGCTGAAGGCGATCAAGCATAGCCCGTTCAATCCGCGGCACTTCTATCTGAAGTCGTCGATTGCCGAACTCGCGGTCAACCTCGCGAAGCAAGGTCAGCAGCAGGCGATCCACGTGATTCCGGACTACGAGAACCCGGGCACGTATTTCGTCAGCGACGGCGGCCGTCGCGTGCGGGCACTGAAGGAAGCGAACAAGGAATCCGTCAAGGCAATCGTGATCGACGTGCCGATCGGCATCCAGAGCTACAAGCTCGGCTACGATCTCAACGTCCAGCGCGATTCGCAGACGGTGTTCGACAACGCCGTCGTGTGGCGCCGCTTCCTCGACGACAAGCATTTCCAGAGTCAGAAGGAGCTCTCCGAGCACCTCGGCCTCGACGAATCGACGGTGGCCGTCGCGCTGTCGATCGGCAAGCTGCCGGAAGCGATCATGCAGGAAATGGTCGCGCGCCCTGATCGCTTCGGTTCGAACATGGCGTATCAGGTCGGCCGCTATCACAACGCGCGCGGCACCGAGGCCACGCTGCGACTGATCAACAAGATCGTGTCGGACGATCTCAGCACGCGCCAGGTGTCGGACATCGTCAAGGGCCGCGTCGCGGCGCAGGAAACGCCGAAGGCCGCGGGCCGTCAGCGCTATGCGCAGCGTCTCGAGATCAAGCTCGGCGGCAAGTCGGTCGGCGACCTGAAGTCGTATGGTGAAGATCGCATCGAATTGCGCCTGCGCGGTCTCCCGAAGGACAAGCGCGACGCGATCCTCGAGCAGCTCGAGCGGATGCTGTTGTCGGAGTGATGGAAACGGCCGGCAGGGCCTGGTGAGGATGCCGGGCCCGCCAATCGAGCGGCGGGGCCGGCGGCGGCCCGTCAGCGGGCCTGAGCGGGCCTCAGGCGGCCCGCGACTGGTTCAGCGTGAACGACAGCAGGTCGCCGTCCGTCGGCTCGCCCCAGGTCCTCTGGGCCAGCCAGTCGAAAAAGGCCGTCTCGGCCAGCTTGGAATCGAGGCCGCGCTTGCGCCAGTCATCGCGCAGATGCGTACCCATCGTCGGCAGCGCCTCCGATTCGAACGACTCGCGCGCCACTTCGCGCTCCGCGTCGCCCTGCTCCTCGTACAGCACCTTTGCTTCCTTGCGCCGGAACGCCGCGAACTCGCTCAGCAGGCGTGCCTTCAGATCGTCCGGCTGGGCTGCTGCAATCTTCGGGGACGGCGTGCCGGCAGGCAGCGCGTCGACCGACTCGACCGGCGGCGCATAACCCTTCTTCAATGCATCCTTGAACAACGCCGGCGCGCTGCGCACCGGCGGCAGCGTCGTGCTGCGCATCCGCTGCTCGGTCATCTGCAGCGCGGCACGAATGCGGTTCTCCTCGCTATCCGCATAGAGCGTCTGCGCTTCCTTCAGCGGGATCCCGAGCTTCACCATCCGGTCGACCAGCGTGCTGTCGAACACGTTCGGGTGTTCGTCGAGCGCGAGCATCGGCTGCTTACGTTCGGTCACGCGGAACTGGATCTCCGCGACCCGGCGCCCTTCACGGTGCTCGATCAGCTCGACGAAGATGTTGGTGACCGCATTGACTTCCGCGATCGCGGGACGCAGATAATCGCGCTTGAAGTACTTGTACTCGCGCTTCGCCTCGTCGCCGGCTTCCGTGTCGGGCGTGCCCGACAGGATCGGCCGCCACCATTCCCACGGCTCGCGCATCGTCAGGTGGCTCGGGTTCGTCAGGTAGCGCACGCAGATTTCGTACAGCGCGAGACCGGCGCTGCTGCGCAGCTGGCTCTGAAACTGCAGGCTCAGACGCGCATACTGGACCGGGTCGAGCAGCTTCTTCTTGATCTTCGGCGCGAACGAGAATTCGACCCACACGCGGCGGGTCGCCGGATCCTCGAGAATTTCCGCGTCGGCGATCAGCGTCGAGATCCCCCACTTGCGGCCCGGCTTCTGGCTCGACGTCCCCGTGCTCCATTCGACCTGCACCGACACCATGCGGCGCAGGTGTTCCTTCACCAGCGCGGTGTCGTTCGAATCGAAGGCGGAGTTGGCGACGATGTCCGACAGCAGCGCGCGATACGTATCGCCCGAGTCGTCGGCCTGCTGCGCCACGGCCAGCAGGACATTGAACAGCTTGCGAGTGAGGAGCGTGATCTTGCCGCTCTTCGGCTGAATTGCGATCGCCTCGACGGCCTTCCGCAATTCGGCTGAACTGGCACTCACCACATCCACATCGGTTTTCTTGGCGCGCTTCGTCGTGGCCATACGTCGGGTCGGAGGAGAAGTTTTCCGGAAGGATAGCGCCTGCGGTGAAGTGCGTCCAGAACGACATGCTCACCATAGCGGGTGAAGTGCGCGTGCAAAACGGCACTCACCCCAGGCGCTCCCGAAAACCCTCACCGCTCCGGATTTGCAGCGTTCCGGACTCGTCCAGACGTGCTGCGGGATGCGCCGATTCACAGAATTTCACCTGTGCGCGACACGTGCGAAATGACCTCCCGTATCGGCTCACCTTTCGATTTGTCGTAATTTTACGACTGCGCGGCCGTGCATTCGGCACAGGGTTGCGATCCCACGACGGCGCGCCTCCCGATCACCCTCCATCGGCCTGTATGCATGTACAGGCGCGACTTACCGAGAGATCGGAATCGGATCCGGCATCCCGAAAGTCGCCTGCGAAACCGGCCGGCGCGACCCGATCAGGCGTGCTTTGCCGGCCCGGGCGCGCATTGTACAGCGCACAAACCGTATCGGGTCCCGAAAATACTCACCTCGAGCACAGTGTCTTCATTCGTCCGAATATCGGCGAATGCCCGACACGCGCGGGATTCGCTACCAAGGTCTCCCGAAAACGCTCACCTTACCGAAAAATCGCTGTGCGTCCCGAGGCAAGGAAACGACTCCCGAAAAATCTCACCGTAACCGCCTCGGTATCAAAAATCTCAATGCGTTCCGATACTTATGCACAGAATGCATTTGGCTGTGCGTCGCTGACAGCCCCCGAAAAGCCTCACCTTTCGACGGAAATCCTTCATACGACAACCTCGTGTCGGGCCCCGAAAAATCTCACCTGTGCCAAAAAGTGGCACAGCAAAAACGAGATTTCTCCCAGTCCTGGCGGGCTTTTCGACGAATTCAGCCGTTCACAGGTCCCGAAAAGCCTCACCTTTGACCATTTTTCGGGCAAATTCCATTCCCGAAAAGTCTCACCTGTGGCCGGAATCACAGCCTGTGATCGGGGCCCCGAAAAATCTCACCTCAAGGGGATCCGGGCAGGAAAACCCGGATTTCCCTCCCGAAAAGCCTCACCTTTGGGGCTTCACAGGCCCCCATGAGCGCTTTTGCTGTGCAAAATGGCGGGCGTTTCCCGGAAATCCTCACACCAAAGACCCGTGGAGTCCCGTGGAATCTCACCTTTCGAAAAAACTGCCCAAAAGATGGGCAGAATCAGGGCTCGAAGAAGGTCCCGCAAATTCTCACCTATGTCTGCACAGGCAGAAAACTGTGCAGTCAGGCACCGCGCGGGTTCTGTGGGTGTGAGGCCCCGAAAAGCCTCACCTTTGGTAAATCTCGTGTTTCACTGTGATCCCGAATCCGCTCACGACCTTTCCCGCAACGGCTCACGCAGCTCCCTGAACCCCATCACTTCAGCTCCCGCAGAAGATCACCTTGGCTCCCGTAAAACTTCACCTTGTCGGCCGGAAAGCCTTGCAGCATAAGGCTGTGCCGTGGCGTTAACGTTTTTAACTAAGGGTTCAAGGGTGTTTACTTCTAATACTCTCAAGACATCGGGCTGCCGAGTTTTCCACAGACACCCCAACCCCTGAACACCCACGAGCAATCGGAACCGCCGTCATGTGAAACAAATGCCGAAATTCGGGGCCTGCAGGAAAATGCTTGTGAGACAAGGACTTGGCTAATTTTCTTCGCTTTGTTTCACGGAATCCTGGACCACAGTCGTCCGGATTGGCTCACAGGCCCGATTTCTGTGCAAAGCGACGTAAATTCACAACGACAAGCCGAAAAAGGTATCGATAGATACGTATTTCGTTATGATTGCCACATTTCAATGTCTGTGAGCACAGCGATGACCCTGGACGAAATACGCCAAGCCATTCGGGACGAACTGGAATCGCTGCGTGCGAACGGTGCACGACGGCAGGAATTGTCGCTGCACGCATGCAAGCGGTTGTTCTTCGATCTCGGCATCAGGCCGTCGGCTGCCAACGTCCGCGATCTCACCCAGACCGGCAGCGCCAGCGATATCCCGAAAGACATCGACCATTTCTGGGAGCGCATCCGTTCCGCCTCCAAAATCAGGCTCGACGGCGCTGCAATCCCGAAAGCCGTCGAGGAAAAGGCGGGGGCATTGCTCGGCGCACTCTATGAAGAAGCGTTGAAAGCCGCGCGGGACAGTCTCGATGAAGATCGCGAGCAGGTTCGCGCCGGCGTTGCCGACGCCGAACAGCGGCTGCGCGACGCAACCATCCGCCAGGAGACGCTTGAAGGCGCGCTCGCGCGGAGCGAAGCAAAAAACGAGCAGTTGCAGGCTCGCGTGACCGAGCTCGAAGTCCAGCTTGCGTCGCAAACGACGCACGGTTCGGCCAGTGAAGCGTCGTTGCTCACCACAGTCGCCCGACTGGAAAAGGAACTGGCCGCGGCCGCCGGCCGCATCGAAGCCGAGCAGACGCAAAATGCGACGCTGCGAGACCGCATCGATGCGCTGCAGGCCGAACTCCAGCAGCGCACCGAGCACTACGCGCAGCAAATCAAGGATGCCGTGGCCGAAGCCGAACGCCGCGTGAAGCCGATGCTGGTCGAGCTGGATTCGTTGCGCAGCATGGCGTCGACCTACCAGAGCGGTTTGCGCGACGTTCAACGCAAGGAATTCGATTTCCTGCAGCAACTGAGTTCGGCCAAGGCACGTGCCGACCGGCTCGAAGAACAGTTGCGCAGCCAGGGTGATGAACTGGAACGTGCGACGCGCGATGTGAGTTCGCTGCGCGCGAGCCGCGGCATGAATCCGGAAATCGCCGCGCTGATTCGCCGCCTGGCCGATGCCGGGCAACTGGATGCGGACGCGTTTGCCGCGATCGGCACCTCGCTGGATCAGGAGATTCCGGTGCCGGCCCATTGTCCGCATTGCGACGGTGAGCCTGAGCTGTCACACAGCGAAGAAGGTTTCGAAGTGGCCTGCCCCGAGTGCGAGCATGCTTCGGGCGCGTGGCCGTCCCGATTCGAAGCGGTCTCGCGATTCGCGCACACGTGACGCCCGCATAGGCCATGCCGCACAGGTGAGACGATCCGGGGAGCCTGGGGTGAGGTTTTTCGGGAGCTGTGAAACGGTGAGGCTACGCCACACAAGGCTGCTCACGGATCGCTTCGCGTGAGCAGCCCATTCGTGATCAGTGAGTTTCGTCGCTATCGGACGCGTCACCGTTGCTGTCGGCCAGACCATCGCGCCAGTTCTTCCAGGCGCGGTGCAGGCGGTTCGACGAGATCGGCCGCATGAAGCCCAGCCATTTGCCGACCCGCTCGGGCGGCACGTCGTGTTCGAACAGTTCAGCTGCATAGGTATTGCGCAGCGTTTGCGGGCTCGCGCGCGCGGTGCGCGACGACGTGAGCCCCGCGGATTCGACGATCGCATCGATCGCGCGCAGCATCGTCGCCTTGTGCATCGGCCGCCCGGCATGGGACGCGGGGAACACGAGTTCCCCCGGAATCTCCTGGCGCTTGCGCTCGGTGAGCCAGGCTTCCAGCAGCGCGATCGCGAACGATGCCAGGTGGGTTTCGCGTGCGAAATCCGGATGCGTCGACTCGATCCGCAGTGACGTTCCGCTTGTATTGATGCAACTAATCGTGAGTGCTCGCGCTTCGCCGGTTTTGATGCCCGCACCGAGAAAGGCGGCAACGAGTGCGCGGTCGCGCCGCTCTTTCCAGTATGCGGAACCGGATACGCCGATCGGCGAAAAAAGATACGCGAGCAATGTTGCGCGCTCGGCCGGCGTGAGGAAACCGGTCGGTTCGTTGTCGCGCGCCTTGCGCCAGTTCGCTTCGCCATCCTGAGCAATGAATCGGGCCGGGTTGGTCGACGCGTATTCGGTGCGCCGGATGTGATCGAGCACGCGCTCGATCAGCCGCAAATAGCGCATTCTCTGGGTTTTCCGGATCGGCAGTTCGCCGACGAAATTCGCGATGGTTGCGGTATCGACCGTGGCCAGATTCTTCTGGTGCGCGCGCATCCATGTGAGAAACGCGCCCCATTGCGCGCGGTAGACGTCTGCTGACGAGCGGCGATAGTCCTGCATGGCGAGCCAGGCATCGAATGCGGCTTCCGGCGAGACGATCCAGTCGGATGCGCCGCGGTCGAACAGATCTGTTTCTTCCGGGCGTGCCGGCGTGTCGGGAGAGGCGGGAAGAGACATGTGATTTATTCCGTTAGTTGCGTATATGGTAGCCCTTTCCGCAACGTCTCGGGCAGCAAGAGGCTGATCAAGGCCGCCATACGCAGCGGCCCGGGCTCGGAGTCAGTCGCCCCATGCCTTGGACGGGCGATGAACGCGCGCGTGCGACGCCGTGTCGTTCGACGCAGTTGACGCTGCTTCATAGGCGAGAACCGCAAACGAAAATACGGCGGGCAGCGCATTCGAGCGCCCGAAGTCGATCGGATCGTCCGTTTCGGGAAAGGTCATGTCCAACTGTCGTTCGAACAATTGGCGCATGCCGGCGTCGTGCCGGCTGGCAAAGCCGAGATCGGCAAGCGCCTCGGCCTCGATGGCGTGCAGTAGCCGCCACGTCAGCGGAACGCGCTGGTGGATGTAGCGCCCGGCGATATGCCGGACGATCAGCTCGAGGTCGTGCGCGGCAGCCTTGAAGCTGAGCGCGGCCAAATCTTGTTCTTCTGTCATTGCAGGCTCCTGTCGACCGGGCAGGCGCCTCGGTGCGCCGGCTCCGGCCCATGCATGGCGGAATGTCCGTATACTGTACAAACATACAGTACTTTCCGCAACTGGCCTGCAATTGGCCGTTTGGCCAGCTGGTCGCGCCGTCAGCGATGGATCACGATCAGCAATGCCCGCGCCTCGGCCTTGCCGGGATTGCGGATTGCGTGCGGCTCATCGGCCGGGTAGCGCGCGGTGTCGCCCACCTTCAGGCGCCGGCTGGCTGCCGCGGCTTCGATTTCCATCGCACCCTGCAGCACGGTGAGGTGTTCGCGCGTGCCGGGCTCGTGGGCGTTCGATATCAGTGCGCCGCCGCCCGGCAGCGTGAGCTCGTACCACTCGAACTTGCCGGCGAGGTCGATCGGGCCCCACACACGCAACTGGTAGCGGCCGTCATGGCCGGCGAGCGTCGGGATGTCGTGCGGGCCGTCTACCCGGATGGTCTCGGGTGCCTTCGGCTGCGAGAACAGCTCGTCGAGCGTGATGCCGAGCGCGTTCGTCAGCCGCCATGCCACGGCGATCGTCGGGTTGGCCTTGTCGCGCTCGATCTCGGAGAGCATCGATTTCGATACGCCGGCCGCGCGCGACAGGTCGTCGAGCGTCAGCTTGCGTTCGTTGCGCAGCCGCTGGATCTGCTCGCCGACACGCGGCGGCGTTGCGGCCGGCTGTTGCGGCGCGGCGCTGGCAGGCGTGCGCCGCGAACCGGAGGAACTTGCCATTTGGATTCCGTTCGCTTAGAGTTGTTCGATATTTCGAATTCTAGTTCGGAATATCGGATAAATGCGGTCAACCGAACGACCGACTATAACAGTAGCAGGCCGTTGCGCCGCCGCCACGAGTGGCGCGTTGCGGAATGCGAAACCCTGTCAGGAGCTTTGCGATGCGTGATGCCTTTCTCGCCCAGGTGCGCGGGACGCTGGACCAGATCCGCGCGGACGGTTTTTACAAGACCGAGCGCGAGATCGCGAGTCCCCAGGCGGCGGACGTGCGGCTCGCCGGTGGTGCCGGCGTGCTCAATTTCTGCGCGAACAACTATCTGGGTCTGGCGAACGACTCGCGCCTGATCGACGCGGCGAAGGCCGGCCTCGACCAGGACGGCTTCGGCATGGCATCGGTGCGCTTCATCTGCGGCACGCAAACCGTGCACAAGCAACTGGAAAGCGCGCTGGCCGCGTTTCTCGGCACCGAGGACAGCATCCTCTATTCGAGCTGCTTCGACGCGAACGGCGGGCTGTTCGAGACGCTGCTCGACGAGAACGACGCGGTGATCAGCGACGAACTGAACCACGCAAGCATCATCGACGGCGTTCGCCTCTGCAAGGCGAAGCGCTTCCGCTACAAGAACAACGACCTGGTCGATCTCGAGGCGAAGCTCAAGGAAGCCGACGCAGCGGGCGCGCGCCACAAGCTGATCGCGACCGACGGCGTGTTCTCGATGGACGGCATCATCGCCGACCTCAAAGGCATCTGCGATCTCGCCGATCGTTACGGCGCGATCGTGATGGTCGACGATTCGCACGCGGTCGGCTTCATCGGCACGCACGGCCGCGGAACGCCCGAGCACTGCGGCGTCGAAGGCCGCGTCGACATCATCACGGGCACGCTCGGCAAGGCGCTCGGCGGTGCATCGGGCGGCTATGTCGCCGCGCGTCGCGAGGTCATCGAACTCCTGCGCCAGCGCTCGCGCCCGTACCTGTTCTCGAACACGCTCACGCCGAGCATCGCCGCGGCCTCGCTGAAGGTGCTGGCGCTGCTCGGCAGCGACGAAGGCGCGAAGCTGCGCGAGCGCGTGCGCGAAAACGGCGCGCGGTTCCGCAAGCAGATGACCGAGGCCGGCTTCACGCTCGTGCCGGGTGCGCATCCGATCATCCCGGTGATGCTCGGTGACGCGCAGCTCGCGACGAACATGGCCGACAAGCTGCTCGACGAAGGTGTCTACGTGATCGGCTTCTCGTTCCCCGTCGTGCCGCGCGGCCGCGCGCGCATCCGTACGCAGATGAGCGCCGCGCATACACCCGAGCAGATCGACCAGGCGGTCGCCGCGTTCGTGCGCGTCGGCAAGTCGCTCGGCATCATCTGACGGAGGCGCGATCATGAAAGCACTGGCAAAGCTCGAACGCGGCCCCGGCCTCACGCTCACGCGCGTGAAGCGCCCCGAAGTCGGCCACAACGACGTGCTGATCAAGATCCGCCGCACGGCGATCTGCGGCACCGACATCCATATCTGGAAGTGGGACGATTGGGCGCAGAAGACGATTCCCGTGCCGATGCACGTCGGTCACGAGTATGTCGGCGAGATCGTCGAGATGGGGCAGGAAGTGCGCGGCTTCGCGATCGGCGATCGCGTGTCCGGCGAAGGCCACATCACGTGCGGCTTCTGCCGCAACTGTCGCGCGGGGCGCCGGCACCTGTGCCGCAACACGGTCGGCGTCGGCGTGAACCGCGAAGGCGCGTTCGCCGAGTATCTGGCGATTCCCGCGTTCAACGCATTCAAGATTCCGCCGGAGATCTCCGACGATCTCGCATCGATCTTCGATCCGTTCGGCAACGCGACGCACACGGCCCTGTCGTTCAACCTCGTCGGCGAAGACGTGCTGATCACCGGCGCGGGCCCGATCGGCATCATGGCCGTCGCGATCGCGAAGCATGTCGGTGCGCGCAACGTCGTCATCACCGACATCAACGACTACCGGCTCGAACTCGCGCGCAAGATGGGCGCGACGCGCGCGGTCAACGTCGCGCGCGAGTCGCTGCGCGACGTGATGTCCGACCTGCACATGACCGAAGGCTTCGACGTCGGCCTCGAAATGTCGGGTGTGCCGAGCGCGTTCACGAGCATGCTCGAGGCGATGAACCACGGGGGCAAGGTCGCGCTGCTCGGCATTCCGCCCGCGCAGACGGCGATCGACTGGAACCAGGTGATCTTCAAGGGGCTCGAGATCAAGGGCATCTATGGCCGCGAGATGTTCGAGACCTGGTACAAGATGGTCGCGATGCTGCAGAGCGGCCTCGACCTGTCGCCGATCATCACGCACCGCTTTGCGGCCGACGATTACGAGAAAGGCTTCGCCGCGATGTTGTCTGGTGAAAGCGGCAAGGTGATTCTCGACTGGACGGCCTGAGTGCCGAGAAGGGGCGGTGCGGCATGTTTGCCGCCTGCCCCGTGTTTGTTTGACGGCTGCGCTTTCGAGTCGAAACACGCGAATCCGCGCTCAAGGTGAGATTATTCGGGAGCCGTGTTTGCGCGCCGAATCGCGACACGATCGCACATCGGTGACCTGCAATCGCACGCTCACTTCACCTGTCGGCAGTCGTCCCGCTTCCCGCCGTCACGCAGTTCGGCACTTGCCCCCTCTTCCAGGCACTTCCCTCTTGGCTGCCCGCGTGATCGTTCGCCACGCACGCGATGCGATGCGATGCCGAACCGCACCGTCAACCGTGAGCCTTCACGCGTCGTTGCGACTCACTCATGCGGGAAGCAGTCGACATCGATGGATATCGACCGGTGCGCTGGCCGCTACTTGATCCGTTCACCATTCAACCCTCGCGGGTCGAGCTGAAGACTCAACACGACGAGCCAGCGCTTCGGGCACTGTGGTGCGATGTCGGCCGGATCGCCGTGCGTGCCGGGAACGGTGACGAACCCGTGTTGCGCCGCGTATTGATATGCGCGTAATGCGTCGGCCTGCAGCCAGAAGCTGACGAGCGCACACGTGACGAAGCGGAACAGCAGCACCGTCGCGGCATCCGGCGCGAAGCCTGCCATCACCAGCAGGCTTTCGAACGCGAACGCCAGCGCCTGGGCGACCGCGATCGTGAGAAACGTCAGCTTCAGCACACCGCGCAGCCGCTGCGCCGCGCGCACGCGTGCGTGCCGGACGTCAAGCCGGGTGTGATCGTCGCCGCCCTCGCGCTTCGGCATATCGTGTTTCATGACACTGCTCCGACGTGCCGCGCGATGTCGAACTGCGCCGTATTGCCGGCAACGATGCGACCGCTCCCGACGCTGACGGATTTGCACAGGATCGTGCTGTCGTAGTTGTGTCCCGGAAAGCGCATCACGTCGACCGGTTGAAATCCTTCGCGCCGATAGAAATCGATGAGCCGGACTGCCGCATACGGTGCGTCGAGTGCGAGATGCGTCGCGCCGCGCGCGGCGGCCCGCCGCTGCGCGAACGCGAGCAGCGAACGGCCGATGCCGCGATCCTGCCAGACAGGATCGACGGCCAGCTGGCCGAGTGTCGCGACGTGCCGGCTGCGGTACGGATCGCAGCGGGAATCGGGATCGTGCGACCGCATCGTCATCGTCGCGACCAGGTGGGCGTTGCCGAGCGCGACGAAGCACTCGCCGGTGAGCACGCGTTCGCGTGTCGTCGCGGGCGGCTGATCGACGCCCGGGCAGTTGAAGCCCAGTGCGCCGAGCGGTGCGAACGCGCGATGCAGCAGCGCGGTCAACGTGTCGTACGAATCGCTGCACGGGTCGAAGCGCCGCACGACGACGCGGCCGTCGAGCCGCTTCGCATAAGCCGCATAGGCGCGCACGGGGCGCGCGGATTCCGGTCGCTGCATGATGTCCTTTCGCCCAGACGGGGTGACCGAAGTGTAGTGAGCGTCACGCGTCCGCTTCAAGAAAAAATGTCGTAAACGGGGCGGCCCACGTCGCCCGTCCGGGCCGTGATTCAGCCCTCTCGCCGACAGGGCTTTTGCATGCGGGTGTTGACGACGGAGAACGATCGTTCTACCGTAAACGCATGAACACACCTCACGACTCCTCCGCCGAACCGGGCGTTCGCGACCGGCTGCTCGATGCAGCCGAAGCATTGATCTATTCGGGCGGCATCCATGCAACCGGCGTCGATGCGATCGTCAAGCGATCCGGCGCGGCGCGAAAGAGCTTTTATTCGCATTTCGAATCGAAAGAGGCGCTGGTCGTGGCCGCGCTCGAACGTCGCGACGAACGCTGGATGCGCTGGTTCGTCGATGCAACGCTGGCGCGCGGCAAGGCGCCGCGCGTGCAGTTGCTCGGCATGTTCGACGTGCTGCGCGACTGGTTCGGGCAGCCCGACTTCCACGGCTGCGCGTTCCTGAACGCATCGGGTGAGATTCCCGATGCGGATGATCCCGTGCGCGTCGTCGCTCGTGAGCACAAGGCACGCCTGTTGGCATTCGTACGCGAGCGGTTCGATGCGTATGCCGACGAAACCGGCGTCGAGCGCCGCGGGCTTGCGCGACTGGCGCGCCAGTGGCTCGTGCTGATCGACGGTGCAATCGGCGTGGCACTCGTATCCGGCGATGCAAACGCCGCGCGCGACGCGCGCGCAACGGCCGAACTGCTGCTCGACGCGGTGTCCCGCTAGTCGAAGCAGCGATCCCGAACCGGCCGCGATTGTCCGCGGCCAGAACCTGAACAGGAGCAATCCATGTCCGCTTCCCCCGAAGTCCGTCCGCCCGTTCCGCCCTTCACGCTCGAAACGGCCCGCCAGAAGGTGCGCGCCGCCGAGGACGGATGGAACACGCGCGACCCGCAGCGCGTGTCGCTCGCCTACACGCCGCAAAGCCGATGGCGCAATCGTGCGGAATTCGTGACCGGCCGCGACGAGATCGTCGGGCTGCTGCAGCGCAAGTGGGCGCGCGAGCTCGACTACCGGTTGATCAAGGAGCTGTGGGCGTTCGACGGCAATCGCATCGCGGTGCGCTTTGCATACGAATGGCATGACGATGCCGGCAACTGGTTCCGTTCGTACGGCAACGAGAACTGGGAGTTCGACGAGAACGGCCTGATGGCGCATCGTCACGCGAGCATCAACGACCTGCCGATTCGCGAGCAGGATCGTCTCTATCACTGGCCGCTCGGTCGCCGTCCGGACGATCATCCGGGGCTGTCCGATCTCGGGCTGTGATGCGCGCGTCGGCTCGACTCGACGGATCGACGAACACGTCACCGGCATGCAACGGTGAGGAAATTCGGGAGTCGGTGCGCTGAAGGTGAGATTTTTCGGGACGAGGTGAAACGTCGCGTCGGGCTGTGTGCAACGAGCCGTTCGACGCGGCGGCGCATCGGGCAAACCGGGCGTGCCGCACACGTTGGCATCGCGTGATGCACGTGTTTGCACGCAACGGTGTGCCTTATTGCGCGATGCATCTCACCGATCGCACAGGGCCGGCAGTGAATTGACGATCGGTGTGCACGCACGCGATGTGCAGCTCACCGATCGTGACGACTTCGAAGACGGATGGCGGGAGCCGCGCGCGTGGCGGTGCGGTGTCGTTCATCACTCGACGTCACCGTGCTGGCGACGGAATCCGCACGAGTGCGCAAATGCGTGGCGTGTCGCTCACCGCACTCCGCACTCCGCTCACCCACCGCCTCACGCAGTCACTATCCGGCGCGTGCGAACGCGCCGGGCATGATCGTCAGCCCGCGATGCGCGCGGCGATCGCCTCGCCGACTTCCTGCGTGCCCGCATTGCCGCCGAGATCGCGCGAATGCGGCCCCGTGCGCAGCACATCCTCGATCGCGGCGACGATCGCGTCGTGCGCTTCGCGTTCGCGGCCGGCGCCATTGCCGAGGAAGTCGAGCATCAACGCTGCCGACCAGATCATCGCAACGGGGTTCGCGATGTATTGCCCCGCGATGTCGGGCGCGGAGCCGTGCACGGGTTCGAACAGCGACGGAAACTTGCGGTCGGGATTCAGGTTCGCCGACGGTGCGATGCCGATCGTGCCCGTACAGGCCGGCCCGAGATCCGACAGGATGTCGCCGAACAGGTTTGACGCAACGACGACGTCGAAGCGGTCAGGCTGCAGCACGAAGCGCGCACACAGGATGTCGATGTGCTGCTTGTCGACGGCGATGTCGGGATAGCGTTCGGCCATCTCGGCCGTGCGCGCGTCCCACCACGGCATGCTGATCGCGATGCCGTTGCTCTTCGTCGCGACGGTGAGGCGCTTCGCGCGCCGCTGTGCGAGGTCGAACGCGAATTTCAGCACGCGCTCGGTGCCGTGACGCGTGAAGATCGACTGCTGCATCACGATCTCGCGTTCGGTGCCTTCGAACATCGTGCCGCCGACCGACGAATACTCGCCCTCGGTGTTCTCGCGCACGATCATGAAGTCGATGTCGCCCGCGCGGCGGCCGGCGAGCGGCGACGGCACGCCGTCGAACAGGCGTGCGGGACGCAGGTTGATGTACTGGTCGAACTCGCGGCGGAATTTCAGCAACGAGCCCCACAGCGAAATGTGATCGGGCACCGTCGCCGGCCAGCCGACCGCACCGAACAGGATTGCGTCCATGCCCGACAGCTGCGCCTTCCAGTCGTCCGGCATCATCTTGCCGTGCTGCGCGTAGTAGTCACAGCTCGCCCAGTCGATCTGGACGAAGTCGAAGCGCACGCCGAAGCGCGCGGTCACGGCCTCGAGTGCGCGCAGGCCCTCGGGCATCACTTCGCGGCCGATGCCGTCGCCGGGAATCACGGCAATCTTGTAAGTCCTGTCGGTCATGCAAATCTCCTTGGCTGGGCGGCCGGCTGCCTGGGGCGGTAGCGGCGCGTTACGTCATTTTATTTATTTCCATTCAGATTAAAATCGTGCGAAAGGTTAATCGACTTTCCACGAATCGTGAACAAATCGCCGAATCTGGACGACCTGCGCGTGTTCAGCCTGGTCGTCCGCCTGACCAGCTTCAGCGCGGCCGCCGAGCAGCTCGCGGTATCGCCCGCCTATGTCAGCAAGCGCATCGCGCTGCTCGAGGCGCAGCTCGGCACGCGCCTGCTGCATCGCTCGACGCGCCGCGTGACGGTGACGGAAGCCGGCGAACGCGTGTACGCGCGCGCCGAGAAGATCCTCGACGACGTCGATCATCTCGTCGAGGACGTGTCGACCACGCGCACGGTGCCGCGCGGGACGCTGCGCATTTCGAGCAGCTTCGGCTTCGGCCGGCACATCGTCGCGCCGGCGTTGCTCGACTTCACCGTGCGCTTTCCGCAGCTGAACGTGCGGCTCGATCTGTTCGACCGGCTCGTCGATGTCGCGGGCGAAGGCTACGACCTCGACGTGCGCATCGGCGACGAGATCGCCGATCACCTGATCGCGCGCCGCCTCGCCGCGAACTACCGCGTGCTGTGTGCATCGCCCGACTATCTCGCACGGCGCGGCACGCCGCGCTCGCTCGCGGATCTCGCGTCGCACGACTGTCTGGCCATCAAGGAGCGCGATCACCCGTTCGGCGTGTGGCGGCTGAACGTGCGCGGCGAAACGGCAACGGTGAAGGTCGGCGGCGCGCTGTCGACGAACCATGGCGAGGTGGCGGTGCAGTGGGCACTGGCCGGGCGTGGAATCGTGTTGCGTTCGATCTGGGAAGCCGCGCCGCTGATCGAACGCGGCGCACTGTGTCGCGTGCTGCCGGAGGCAATCCAGCCCGCGAACATCTGGGCCGTGTATCCGGAACGCGTCGCGGCGTCGGCGAAAGTGCGCGTGTGCGTGGATTTCCTGGTGGAGACGCTGGCCGGTTTGAATGCCGCCGCGGGTGACGAGACGGCCTGAAACCGCCTAAAGGTGAGCTTTTACGGGGGGCTGTGCGGAACGTCGGCAGGCCCTCGGTTCCGGCTCGCAATCACGTCGCGAGCCGGTACGTCCACCTTGCACCCACGCATAGGCGGCCGCAATGTGCAGGGCCGGCCGACGATGGCGCCCGCTCGTGCCTTATGCCGCTTTCGCCACCTCTACCGCGCCGAGCATCAGGTCGAGGTTCTGCACGGCCGCGCCGGATGCCCCTTTGCCGAGATTGTCGAACACGGCGGACAGCAGCACCTGGCCGTGATCGGCATTGACGAACACGCCGAGCCGCAGGTCATTGGTGCCGTTCAGCGCTTGCGGATCGAGATGCGTGATCGCTTGCGTCGCCGCGAGCGGCGTGACGTCGACGTGACGCGCGCCGGCGTAATGGTGCGCAAGACACGCATGCAACTGCTCACCGGTCACGCCGGCAGGAAGCAGGCGCAGCTCGATCGGCACGGTGAGCACGATGCCTTGCCGATAGGCACCGTAGGCCGGCACGAACATCGGGCGATTCGTCAGACCGGCGTGCAGCTGGATCTCCGGCACGTGCTTGTGCGCGAGTGCGAGGCCGTAGACCTGTAGCGGTTTCGCTTGCGACGCATCGTTCGACTCGAATGCGTCGACGGCAGCCCGTCCGCCGCCCGAGTACCCGGAGACGGCATGGATGCTCACCGGGTAGTCGCGCGGCAGCAGGCCGGCCTGTTGCAAGGGGCGCAGCAGCGCGATCGCGCCGGTCGGATAGCAGCCGGGATTGGTGACGCGCCGCGCGTGCGCGATCGTCTGCGCGTGCCCGTTCGCCATTTCGGGAAAGCCGTAAACCCAATCCGGCTGCGTGCGATGGGCCGAACTCGCATCGATCACGCGCACCGCCGGATTCCGGATGAAGCCGACCGCTTCGCGCGCGGCCGCATCGGGCAGGCACAGGATCGCGATGTCGGCTGCGTTGATTGCCTCGGCGCGGCGCACGGGATCCTTGCGCTCGGCGTCCGGCAGCGTGACGAGCTGCAGGTCGTCACGCCCGCGCAAGCGTTCGTGGATCAGCAATCCGGTCGTGCCTTGGTCGCCGTCGATGTAGACAGTGGGGTGGCTCATGATGGTCGCGCGCCTTCGGTTCGGTCGTCGGGAAAGCCGTATCGTCCGCCGAACACCTAGAATAGGAAAAGTTGAATTTGCTGACTACGAGATTCAGTTTTCTTGAACGAGAGGTGAAGGATGCGAGAGATCAGCCTGGACCGCCTGCGCACGCTGGTCGCGATCGCGGACCACGGGTCCTTTGTCGCCGCCGCGCAATGGCTTCATCTCGCGCCGCCGACGGTCAGTCTTCACATTGCCGAACTGGAAAGCCGGATCGGCGCGCCGTTGCTGTCCCGCACGCGTGGAAACGTGCGGCCTTCGCCTATCGGTGAAGTGCTGGTGGAGCGGGCGCGTCGCCTGCTGGCCGAGGTCGAATCCACGCTGGACGATGTGCAGCGGCAGGTGCAGGGGTTGACCGGGCGCGTACGCCTCGGCGCTTCGACCGGAGCGATCGCGCACCTGCTGCCGCAGGCGGTGGCCGGGTTGCGCGAGCAGCATCCGGACATCGATGTCCA
Source organism: Burkholderia contaminans (assembly GCF_029633825.1). Lineage (NCBI taxonomy): Bacteria > Pseudomonadati > Pseudomonadota > Betaproteobacteria > Burkholderiales > Burkholderiaceae > Burkholderia > Burkholderia contaminans. The sequence continues at coordinate 1,761,816 of NZ_CP090641.1, forward strand.
GATCGCGGTGCTCACGTCGCACGATACGCTGGCGCGCATTGCGCAGGGCACGCTCGATATCGGACTGGTGGCGCTGCCGCAGACGGCGGTCGCGGGGTTGTCGATCCGCGCGTGGCGGCGTGATCCGGTGATGGCGTTCCTGCCGGCGGACTGGCCGCTCCCGGCGCGGGTGACGCCCGGCTATCTGGCTGGCCGCCCGCTGATTCTCAACGATGCAACCACCCGCCTGTCGCGGCTCACGACGGAATGGTTCGCGCTGGGCGGCCACCGGCCGGAGCCGCGGATCGAACTCAACTACAACGATGCGATCAAGAGCCTGGTCGCGGCGGGTTACGGCGCGACGCTGCTGCCGCACGAGGCGGGCGCGCCGCTACCCGACGCACGCATCGTCATGCGGGCGTTGCGCCCGGCGCTGTGGCGTGAACTGGGTATCGCCCATCGGGCGGGGCCGGTCGAGCGGGCGACGCAGCACGTGCTCGATGCGTTGTGGGCGCTGAAGGCGCGATAGCGCGCCGGCATTCGGGAACGTCGGTGCCGCCGGTCGTTCGTGCCGGCAGTACCTGCACATCCGCGGCCTGGCGCTTCAAAGCCGGTTGTCCTTCGCGAGCGTCAGCACGCGCGCCCAGCGTTGCGCATCGCGCTTGTCCGTCATCGGCAGCTTCCATTCGCTGCGCACCGCATCGCGCACGCGCACGACGAGATGCCAGCGGCCGCCGATCGGCGCGGCCTGGCAGCCGTCGAGCTGCGACAGCGTATAGCGGCCGTCCGCGCCGTCGTGCGACAGCCACAGCAGCCCCTGCGTCGCGGACACGCGCAGCTCGCCCCACGCGCGATGCACGACGTGGGTCCAGCCTTCCTCCTTCGTATTCGGTGCGATGTCGCGGCGGCGCTTGATCCACCACGCGACCAGCGCGATCAGGATCGCGGCGGCGAGCACGGCGGCCGCGATCGCGACCGGCTGGCCGAACTGTGCGGCGATGACATGAAAAAGATGAACCGCGCCCCATCCGAGAGCGATGAGCGCGAACAGTGCAATGAAGATCGGCATGTCTGAACGGAGAAGAGGACGGACCGGCGCATGCGTCGCGCCAGTCCGTCGCGCGCGGCATTACCGTTTGCGGTGAATGTCGTGCGTCACGAAGCCCGCGTCGTTGTTGGGCAGCGCGAGGCCGTCCTTGACTGCGAGCGTCTTGCGGATGTCGTCGAGACCCGCGGACCAGTGGTCGCGCATCGTCGACAGACCGAACTGATAGTCCTTGTAGTGATGCTCGTACGCCTTCTGCTGGTAGATCAGGTGCTGGATGTTGTACTTCTTGCTGCACGACATCGCATCGGCCTCGATGCACCACGGATCCGCCTTGCGCTGCTCCTCCGGCACCTGGTCGAGCACGTGGCGCAGCACGTTGCGGTAGCGCTGTTCGCGCTGCAGCGTGTCGGTGACGAAACGCGTGCGGCTCGAATACTGCACGTCCTTCGTGCGCTCGGCGACGTCGGCCATCGTGCGCGGCAGCGGCCCGCGCGCGCTCCACAGATCGACCTGGAACGCGAGCGTGTCGCGGCGCGGCCGTGCGCGGAGCACTTCCATCAGCGGCGTATTCGACACCACACCGCCGTCCCAGTAGTACTCGCCGTCGATCTCGACCGGCGGGAATGCGGGCGGCAGCGCGCCGGACGCCATGAAGTGTTCGGGCGCGAGACGGATGCGCGAGTTGTCGAAGTACACGAAGTTGCCGGTACCGACGTTGACCGCGCCGACCGACACGCGCGTTTCGCCCGAATTGATCCGGTCGAAATCGCACAGCTTCAGCAGCGTCGCGCGCAGTTGCGACGTGTCGTACCAGCTGATCTTCTCCGGGTGATCCGACACGCCCGGCAGCGGCGGCGGGAAGCGCGGCACGAAGAAGCCCTGCTGGCCCTGCATCATCGCGCTCGCGGCCTGCGACGCGGTGAAGAACGTGCGGACCTGGTCGATGCTGTTGAACAGCGCGAACTCGAATGCGGCCGGAATCGTCGGGAAGAACGCCGGCTTGCAGATCGTTTCCCAGAATTCGCGCAGCCGCTCGACACGATGCTCGGGCGCATTGCCCGCGATCAGCGCGGTGTTGAGCGCGCCGATCGAGATGCCCGCGATCCAGTCGAGCGGGATGCCCGCCTCGTGCAGCCCTTCGAACACGCCGGCCTGGTACGCGCCGAGCGCGCCGCCGCCTTGCAGCACGAGCGCGATCGTCTCGTACGGCAGCGTGCGCGCGGCGGCAGGTGCGCCGGCCTCGTGATGCAGGTCCGCCGCATCGACGGCCTGCTTTTCGGTGCGGGCGTGCGGCTTCATTGCATGAACCAGCCGTGGCTGACGATGAACGACTGGCCCGTGAGCGCGGCGCTCGGGAAGGCCGACAGGAACAGCACCGTCTGCGCGACGTCCTGAACGGTCGTGAACACGCCGTCGACCGTATTGCCGAGCATCACCTTCTTCACCACTTCCTCTTCGCTGATGCCGAGTTCCTTCGCCTGCTCCGGAATCTGCTTGTCGACCAGCGGCGTGCGCACGAAGCCCGGACACACGACGTGCGAGCGCACGTTGTGCTTCGCGCCTTCCTTCGCCAGCACGCGGGCCAGGCCGAGCAGGCCGTGCTTGGCCGTCACGTACGCCGACTTCAGCGGCGACGCTTCGTGCGAGTGCACCGAACCCATGTAGATCACGACACCGCCGCGATCGTCCTTGTACATGTGCTTGAGCGCCGCCTTGGTCGTGAGGAACGCGCCGTCGACGTGGATCGCCTGCATCTTCTTCCAGTCGGCGAACGAATAGTTCTCGATCGGGTTCACGATCTGGATGCCCGCGTTCGACACGAGGATGTCGACCGAGCCGAACGTTTCGGCCACCTTGTCGATACCGCTGTTCACGGCTTCCTCGTTCGTCACGTCCATCGCGACGCCGATCGCCTTGCCGCCCGCCTTGACGATCTCGTCGGCGACCGCGTTCGCGCCGTCCTGGTTCAGGTCGGCGATCGCGACGGCCGCGCCCGCTTTCGCGAGCTCGAGTGCGATTTCCTTGCCGATGCCGCTCGCGGCGCCCGTGACGACTGCGGTCTTGCCATTCAGGTTGCTCATGTTCGAATTCCCGTGGTGAAAGGATTGACAGGGAGAAAGGACTGCGGACGTGTTACTGGGCCAGGTAATCGTAGACGACTTCGCCGAGGCCCAGTGTCAAATCCGCGACGATGTGGCGGGCTTCGACGATTTCGAGCACGGGCAGGTCGGCCACGGGCGCGAGCGCATGCGGCGCCAGCTCGAGCGATGCGGGGCCCGTCCATGCGCCCTTCATCTTGATGTCCTGCATGTAGTAGCGCACCAGTTCGCAGACGCGCGCGGTGCCGTCGACGTGCGGGATGATCTTCAGCAGGAAATTGGGGCCGGCGAGACGCCTGGTCTGCTCGTCGATGTCGAGTTCCTTGTGCTTGTAGCCCATCGTGCCGGTGGCGACGCGCACCTTGCCGTAGTCGAGCGTGCCGAGGAGGTGGTCGGTGTTCACGTGCAGCGTGGGCGACGCGAGTTTCTTCGGGAAGCCCCACAGTTCGCGGCCGCCGGCGATCGGCGGGTGATCGTCGAGATACATCGCGAGCGTATAGCCGCCCGGCTGGCCGTTGTATTCGACGGGAATCACCTGGCCGCTTTCGGTGTAGTCGCCAAAGCCGGTCGAATCGGCCATGCGGATGAATTCGTAATGCACGAGCGGCTCGGTGACCTGCAGCGGCTCGGGGACGATTTCGCGGAGACGGTCCGGATCGGTGCGATACGTGATGATCAGGAACTCACGATCGACGAAACGGTAAGGGCCCATCGGGAAGGCGGGGCTGGTCAACGGCATCGCAAACGCTTTCGATCGGACATCGCTGGGTTTCATGCGGACTCCTTGTTGTTGATCGCTTCGTGGATGAGTGCTCGTAAGCTCGTAATCCTATGCCTGTGCGTTGCCGTTGTGCGATGCCGCATGTGGAATTAATTGTTGCCGATTTCGAAGCAGTTGCAACGTAAATATTGAGATGAATGGCATAAACGGCCTGGATGGCATCCGGCGTCCCGATGTTTGCACGTATCGATGACGCCGCGATGTGAAAAAGGTGAGTCTTTACGGGAAGCTGGGTGAGCCTTTACGGGGGACGGGCGCGCGGGAATATGACAATTGTGTGAACTTGTGTTGCAGTGCAGGCTCTAAGTGCGTTCGTCGCGGCGGGCTTTGCCGCACGCGCGCGGCCGTCTTGTTAAGCATCACTTAAGCGGATGCGCCATAGCATCGTTCGTATCAGGCCGGGCAACCGGCCGAATTTTTACGCCCCACGCAACCGGATTCATGCAGACCCTCAATCTCACCCTCTTTTCCGCCATCAACGCCGGGGTTGCGCCGCAGCCGGGCGTGGCCCGCCTCGCCATCTTCGCCGCCGACTGGCTCGTCTATGCGTTGCCCGCGATGTTGCTGCTCACCTGGATCTTCGGCGCGCGCCCGACGCGGCGTCAGGCGATCGAAGCCGGCCTCGGCGTGTGCGTGGCGCTCGCGCTCGCGCAGGTCATCGGACATTTCTGGTTCTCGCCGCGCCCGTTCATGGCGGGCGTCGGCACGCAGCTGATTCCGCACGCGCCGGACAGCTCGTTTCCGAGCGATCACATGACGTTCGCGTGGAGCATGGCGGTCGGGTTGATGCTCGGCGGCACGACCCGGTTCACCGGGTTCGTGATGGCCGCAATGGCCGCGGTGATTGCATGGGGGCGGATCTATGCGGGCGTGCACTGGCCGTTCGACATGGCGGGCGGCGTGCTGGTCGGCACGGCCGGCGCGCTGGCCGCGCACCTGTACGGGCAACGCGTGACCGCGCTGCTCGAACGGCTCGGCGATTCGGTGCATGCCGCAGTGACGGGCCACCGGCACGCGCCGTAAGCGGCAGGAGGTCGGGCAGGACGCCGTCAGCCGGGTGTCTTGGCCGATTCGGCCGATGCGGACGGGCCACCTCCCGCATCGTGCAGTTCAGGGGTATCGGCCGGGTGTTGCGCGGCGTCGCGCTCGAGTGCGCTTTCTTTCAGGATCGCGCACATCGCGACGAACAGCGCGAGTACCACCGCGGCAAGGCCGCAATAGCCGACGATCTTCAGGTTGCGAAGGAACGGCGAAGCGTGGCTTTCTTTTGTCATGACCGGGCGCTCCTGGGCGGGCTGCGGCGGCTGTCGCCCGACAGCGGCGTCGCATCCACAGATATATACCAGTCGCGATAGCGGTGCCAAGCCCGCTGGTGCGCCGACGCCACGATTGTGTCATCGGGTGGTCAACCCCGATCGGGTACCCGTTTGCCGGGCACCCGCATCCATCAGTCTTCCAGCGTTTCGTGCACGGCCGCCGCGCCGCGCTTCCAGTAGGCCGCCGCGCGGATGCGCGACTTGTCGACGCCGCGCTCGGCGGTCAGGTGCTGGCGTACCGCGCGCATCGACAGCGCTTCACCCGCGGCCCACACGTAGCCTTCGCCGGACGGCGGCAGCGGCAACTCGCGCACGGCATTCAGCAGCACGTCGCCGTCCGCCGCGTCGGCTTCGGCGCGGAAGCGCCAGATTTCATGCACGTCGGCACGCGTGTCGAACGCGACCTGCGCGGTACGATCCGCGACTTCCATCACGACGGCTACGCGCGCGCCGGCCGGCAATTCCTCGAGACGCCGCGCGACCGCCGGCAGCGCCGTATCGTCGCCGATCAGCAGGTGCCAGTCGAAACCGGTCGGGACGACGAACGAACCGCGCGGGCCGCCGATGCCGAGCCACTGGCCGACACGTGCCTGGGCGGCCCACTGCGACGCGGGGCCCGGGTGGTTCAGCACGAATTCCAGATCGAGTTCGCCGGCGGCGCGGTCGAAGCGGCGCGGCGTGAAGTCACGCGCGACCGGCTTCGGTTCGCCTTCCGGAAACTCGGGACCGTTCGCGCCGAGCGTCGGCAGCACGGGCCGTTCAGCGCCGGGCGGCGGGAAAAATACCTTCACGTGATCGTCGAACGACGCGGATTCGAAATCCGCGAGATCGGGGCCGCCGAGCGTGACGCGCAGCAGGTGCGGCGTCACGGCGTGTACGCGCAGGACTTGCAGCAAGCGGAACTTGAGGGTGTGGCGCACGCGGGTCACGGTGCGCTCGGATGTGTTCTGCATCAATCGGTTCTCCTTAGGGTTTGGAGGGGCGGCGCGGATTACGCGCTGGTGCCGCCTTCGATTTCAGCCGTCGCGCGGCGCATGATGGCCGCGATGCGACGCTGTTCGTCGGCGTCGGCGGCGCTCTTGTGCAGCAGCGCCCGCTTGAGTGCGAGACGCGCCTCGACGAACTCCGGCAGCCAGCCTGCTTGCGCTTCGTCCGGCGTTTCGTTGCCCGCCGACTCCCCGGCGAACGCGCGGCGCATGAACTCCATCTTGCGCGCGAGGTGCGTGAGGCGCGCGAACAGCGTATCGACGCGTTCGCGCTGCGCGTCGAGATGCGCGCGGCCGGCGTCGGTCAGCGCATAGCGCTTGCGGTTGCCTTCCGCCTGCGATGCGACGAAGCCGACTTCTTCGAGATACGTGAGCGCCGGATACACCATGCCGGGGCTCGGGCTGTAGAAACCGTTCGAACGCGTGTCGAGCGCCTTGATCAGCTCGTAGCCGTGGCTCGGTTGCTCGGCGACCAGCGCGAGCAACAGCAGCTGGAGATCGTCGGAGCTGAACTGGCGGCCGCGCGGCATGCCGTCGTCGCCGAAATCGCCAAAGCCGCCGCGCCCGCCACGGCCGCCGAACGGGCCGCCACCGAACGAATCGTGGCTGCGACGGTGGCGGCCGATCGCGTACCAGAGACCGGTGAACCACTCAGGGCGGCCATGCGCACCATGACCGTCGCATCGGGCATGGCCGCGGAAAGGGTTGTGTCGCATGATCGAGTCCTATATGTCGTAAAACATATCTAAAGATATATATCGAAAGATAGGTCGTCAAGGAGATTTATTGGGGCTGGATTGCGGAGCGAGGGGAACTGGGGCGCGCGGCGGAGATTGCCGCCGATGCGTTTCATCCAGCTCGACGGCGCGTCGATCACGACGATCGGCGCGTTGCTGGTTCTGCAGACGTTGCCGGCAATTGATCGTGACGCAGCAGTGTGCCGGCACGTATTCGCGCGCCGACGGCCCCGCGAGGCATTGGCCGTGAGGGACTCGAGTTTCCCAGTATTTGATGTCATGCAATCTAATAAAATACCGGTGGTCATTATTTAAATCGCTTGAACTGTTTAATTTATTTTCTTTCGATCAAACAAATTTTCCGTGCCGGCAAAGGTATTTAAATCGGCTCCATCATCCAATGTGGTGTTCCCGTGCAACGCAGGCCTGCTTTGGGTTGCAATGGAATGAATATTTCCGACCCTCTATATCTGAATTGAAACTCGTTGAAAATGTAAAGCATTGCAATATCAAAGCGGGATTTGAGTATTTCGATTGCGACGTATGATTTTGTTTGGCAGGATTTTCATCAAGTTACTCTATTTTAAAACAACAAAACAACCGGCCATTCAAACAGTCGAAATAATGCGCGCCGGATGAGCAACGATTCGAAAGGAAGCTGACGAAGAAACTGGTTACGAGGCGGCGGACGGTCGACACCGTTCGCGATCACTGAATCAATCGCTTTCCCGGGCGTGGACGCGTCACCCCAGCGATCCGGGCGAATCCGATACGGGGCAGCCATGGCGATACTCAAGAACGATTCTTCCGGGGAAGCGTGCCTGCTCCGCGCGTATCACGTGTTCGGCCGCGATGCCGCACGCTGCGATACGGTCATCCGCGACGCGTCGGTGTCCCGGGTCCATGCCCATATCCGCTGGGTCGGCGGGTTATGGGAGCTCCACGATCACAGCAGCAACGGCACGTCGGTATCGGGCGTGCCGTTGCGCGACGGCGAGCACGCGGTGCTGCAGCGAGGCGACGTGATCCGGTTCGGCAGGGCGGGTGTCGCGCCCTGGCGCGTCGATGCGCTCGACGATCCGGCCGATACGCTGTGGCCGGTACGGGGCGCCGTGCATCCGATCGTGCTCACGCCGCGCCAGATCCTGGCTGCCCACGCCGCGCAGCCGGTCACGATCGTCAGGTCGCCGGCCGGCGATTGGCTGTGCGACGACACGCTGCCACCGCGCGCGCTTCATGACGGCGATGAAGTATCGACGGGCGACTTCACGTGGCGCGTGGCGCTCGTGCGCCACGGCTCGACGATGACGCTGCGTGCGCCTGCCGATCCGGCCGCGCCGCCCCGATTGCTCGAATTCCTCGTCAGCCGGGACGAAGAGCACGCGCGGGCGCTGCTGCATGTTCGCGGCGGCGTGGTCGATCTCGGCGAGCGCGCGCATCACTACAGCCTCGTCACGCTCGCCCGCGCACGTTCGGCCGACATGCAGGCCGGTTATGACGCGGCCACGCAAGGCTGGATCGAACTCGACCGGCTGGCGCGCATGCTCGGTATCGATACGTCCCATCTCAACGTGCAGATTCATCGCGCCCGGAGCCAGTTCGCGGCGCTGCCGGGGCTGGACGCGAGTCAGCTGGTCGAGCGGCGGCGCGGCAGCGTCCGCTTCGGCGATTTTCCGTTCCGCGTCATGCGCGGCGAGCGCCTGGAATGCCAGTCGGTGCCGGGCGTCGAGCCGCGCATCGGCATGCATCGTCCGGCGCCGGATCCGGTCGTCCATTGCTCGTGAACGCGGAACGACAGCCCGGGCGGCCGACCGTGACACGTGCACGCGCCGTGCGTCACGCGCGAGAATCGCAGCAGCCCGCCGCGCCGTTCGCGCCGTTGGCAGGCAAGCGGCATTACCGGCTCGGTGCGTTGCTCGGCGAAGGCGGCAGCGGCGTGGTGTTTCGCGCAACCTGCGACGAGACGGGGCAAGACGTCGCGATCAAGCTGATGCGGGACGATGTCGCGCGGACCGAAGCCGAGCGCGCGCGCCAGCGCATGCGCTTTCGGCGCGAGACGAGCCTGTGCGAGGCACTGCGGCACCCTAACATCGTGGCGCTGCTGGACAAGGGGGAAGCGCCCGACGGGCGGCTGTTTGCCGTATTCGAACGCGTGCAGGGCCGGACCCTGCGCGACCGGCTCGCGATGGAGGGGCCGCTGTCGGCCATCGATACGGGACGGCTGATGACGGAGGTGCTCGAGGCGCTCGCGGCGGCGCATCGCCGCGGCATCGTGCACCGGGATCTGAAGCCGCAAAACATCGTGCTCGCGATGGCCGAAGACGGGCTGCACGCGAAGCTCCTCGATTTCGGGATCGGCGCCCTGTTGCCGGGCACAACCGATATCGCGCCGCAGGCGGCGACGCTGGCGGCCGAGGTGCTCGGCTCGCCGTCATACTGCGCGCCCGAGCAATTGCGCAACGAACCGCCGACGCCGGGAAGCGACCTGTATGCGTGGGGCCTGGTCGTGATCGAATGCCTGACGGGCGAAGTCGTGATGCAGGGCACAAGCGTGGCCGACATTCTCTATCGGCAGCTCAGCCCGGTGGATGTCGCGCTTCCACCGGCGATCGCGTCGCATCCGCTCGGCTCGGTGCTGCGGCAAGCGTTGGGCAAGCATCCGGCGCAGCGTGCCGCCTCGGCCGACGAACTCGTCGCGCAGTTTCGCGCGCTCAATTTCGCCGCGCTCGTCGGCCCGCTCGATGCCGGCCGCGCAAGCCGGCGCCCGCAGCCGCACCCGTTCGCGCCGCGCAGCGACGCGGTCGCAACGGCAGGCGAATACCGGCAGGTCACCTCGCTGTGCTGTTGCGTGACGATCGCCGGAGACGGCCGGCAACGCCATGCGGGAACCGATCACGGCGCCCTGCTCGACCGCTACGAGGCGCAATGGCTGACGAAGTGCGCGGATATCGCCGTCGGCTATGGCGCGCAGGTCGACGAGCGGCTCGGCGACACGCTGCTGTTCCATTTCGGCCTGCAAGGCGATATCGACTGGCCCGCGCGCCGCGCGGCGCGTGCGGCGCTCGACATGGTGCGGGTGGCCGCGCGCGCGCGGTTGCCGGTGCCGGCCGATGCCCGCGATGCCGTCGGCGGCGAAGGCTGGCACGTCGAAGTAGCCGCTGCGATTCACGTCGGGCAGGTTCTCGTGCATGCGGCGCAGAGGGCAGGCGGATCGACGCCGGTCGTCGCATCACGGCTGTTGCGGCTGGCCGGGCCTGGGCAGATCCTGATCAGCGACGATGCGCGGCTCGCGCTCGAACGGCATGCCGACTTCCGGCCGACCGCGTTGCGGCTGGCGCGGGCGGGCCTCGCGCCGCAGCCGGTGCATGAACTGCTCGGCGAGCGCCGGGCCGATACGCCGTTCGATTCGCTCGACGGCGGCATGCGGGCGCCGATGATCGGCCGCGCGCGCGAACTCGATGCACTGCTGCGCGCGTGGCAGGCGACGCGCGTACGCCATCGTCGCGCGATGCGCGGCGTGCCGCGGCTCGTCGTCGGCGATGCAGGAATCGGCAAGTCGCGCCTCGTGTACGCGCTGTGCGAGGCCGTGCGCACACAGGGCCACGCGTTCGCGCATTGCGGGTGCCTGCCGGAGCGGGAGAATCATGCGCTGTTTCCGATCCTGCGGTTCATCGGCGCGCATTGGCAACTCGACGCCGACAGCCCGGCCGACATCACGCACGCGGCGATCGACGCGATGCTCGCGGCGCTCGAATGCGATCGTGCGGCGGCCCGTGTCGCGCTCGCGACCTGGCTGGGGCTGCCCTGCGATGCGAAGGCGGCGAGGTGGCCGAGTGCGCGCGAGCCGCACGCACTGTTCGACGTGCTCGAGCAATTGATCGTGTCGCTCGGGAACGGCGCGCCGGTGTTGCTCGTCGTCGAGGACGTCCAGTGGATCGACCGCTCGACCGAGGATTTTCTGGCGTACCTGCAGCGCTCGCCGCGCGCGGCGGCGCTCTGCATCGTGCTCACGTCGCGGCCCGCCAGGCTCGCGCGCTGGCGTGGCGCGACCGAACGCGTGGTGCTGCGCCGCCTGCCGCGCGACGACGCGCGGCGCCTGATGTCGGCGCACCTGGGCCAGGGCGCGCTCGATCCGGCCTGGCTCGACCCGCTCGTCCATCGTACGGCGGGTATTCCACTGTTCATCGAGGCCGTTGCACGCGAACTGACGATGAGCGGGGCGGACGGCTCGCTCGCAGGGCTGCGGACGACGGACCCGTGCCCGCTTCCGCTCAGTCTCGGCGGGATGCTCGGTCGCGCGCTCGACCGGATCGACGACGCGCGCGATACCGCGCAGCTCGCCGCGACGATCGGGCTCGAGGTGGATGCGCAACTGCTGGCCGCGGCGTCGCCGCATGATCGCGTCACGCTCGACGCGCACCTGCAACTGCTGCTGGAAGAGCGGATCATGTACGCGCAACATCGGCGCGATCGTGTGTTCTATTCGTTCCGTCACGCGTTGATTCGCGACGCGGCGTACGCGTCGATGCCGCCGGACGTGCGGGGCGCCAACCATGCGCGCGTCAGCCGCGCGCTGGCCGCGCAAGCCAACGGCGTCGACGGACACTTCGCGCGCGCGTGCATGTGAATCCTACGGAATCCTGCATTTTTTTTGCGCGGCTGTCCCGGCGTCGCGGCAACCCGTTTCATCAGGCGATCCGGACACAGGATCGCCGCCGGAATCCGTCGAGGCAGCGGCCTAGAACCGCGTGCTGAACCCGATCCGCGCGATCGACTGCAGGGCGCCACTCGCTGCGCCGTTCGCATCCATCACGCCGTTGATCTGCGCATTGCTGCCGTGGTTCGCGCGCTGATGCACGCCTGCCACGTACACCATCGTGCGTTTCGACAGCCAGTACTGGACGGCAGCCAGGAACTGGTGCGCGTGCGCGTTGTCGAGCGTGTCGTTGCCCTTCATGTACGTGTAGCTCGCGCCGATCACCCATGCCGGCGACGGTCGCCACGCGGCGCCGGCTTCCGCCGACCACGCTCCAGCGCCGTTTTGCGCATTGCGTACGGCCGTGAAGAGTGCTTTCCCGGTGACCGTGCCGAGCGTGTAGTGCATGCCCGCGCCCCAGTTGCGCACGCTGGTCGGCGGCAGCCCGTCCGTCGCGCCGTACTTCTGGTTCGTATAGGCCGCGCCCGCGCCGAACGGGCCGTTGTCGTAGCTCGCGCCGACGCTGACCGTGTTGTTCGCGCCCACCGAACCTGCAACGTTTCCGAAGCCGTACAGCGCGCCGAAGGTCAGGCCCGACAGCGACGGGCTCGTGTACTTGACCGAATTGGCGACGCGATTGCTGCCCGCGACGCGATCCCAGTCGAATGCGCCGGTCGGGTTGTTCGGCAACGCGAGCTTGTCGAACGGGCCGTTGCGAAAGCCGTACAGGCCGACCAGATCCTGCGCGATCTCGTTGCCGCTCGCGGCCAGCGCATCGACCATGAACTCGTACTGGTTGCCGAGCGTCAGCGTGCCGTACCGGTCGTTCTGCAGCCCGACGTAGGCCGTGCGCGCGAACAGGCCGCCGCCGATGATCGAGCCGTTGCCGAGCGAATACTGGTTGACGAGCCGAAAGATCGCGCGCGTACCGGCGCCGAGATCCTCCTTGCCTTCGAAACCGAGCAGGTTCGGGAAAAAGATGTTGTCGTCGAACTTCGCGGCGCCGTGGCCGCCCTGGTTGCTGACATAGCTGATGCCGGCATCCATCAGCCCGAACATCGTCACGCTGCCCTGCGCGAACGACGCGGCGGGAACGGCGCATGCCGCGAGCGCCAGAAGGGTCTTTTTCGTCATCTCCAATGTGCTCCTCACATGTTTCCGATCGGGTCGGATATTTTTGATTGGACTACTGATTGATATGAACAAAGCCGAACCGGATGAATCCCGGTTCGGTGGTACCGGAAGGAAGCCGGTGTGTGACGGGCATCGGCGGAAGCAACCGGCTTGCCGATGCCCGCGATACGCGTTGGGCCGTGTGCTAGACCGTCGAATACCCGCCATCGACCGGCACGACCGCGCCGGTCACGAACGATGCACCGGGCGAGCACAGGAACAGGATCACGTCCGCGACTTCGTCGGTCGTGCCCCAACGCCCGAGCGGCGTGCGTTCGAGGATGCGGCGCGACGCCTGCATGTCGGCCTTCAGGCCGCTGCTTAGCGGCGTGTCGATCCAGCCGGGCGCGACCGCGTTCACGCGAATGCCGCGATCGGCCCACGCATGCGCGAGCGAGCGCGTGAGCTGCGCGATACCGCCCTTGCTCGCGCTGTATGCGGGGCGATCCTTGCTGCCGAAGTACGTGTACATCGACGCGACATTGACGATGCTGCCGCCGTTGGCCGACAGTGCCGGCCGTGCGGCGTCGGATGCCCGCATCACCGACGTCAGGTTCACGTTCAGCACGAGTTCGAACTGGTCCATCCGGTACTCGTCCGCGTGCCGGCTGATGCCGACGCCGTTGACGAGCACGTCGAGCCGCGGCAGCGCCGCGATCGTGCGGGTCAGCGCATCGCTGTCGGTCACGTCGAGTTCCACGCAGCGGACGCCTGCATGCACGGGCGCATGCGGGCCGGCCGCATCGAGCCCGAGCGCGACGACCGACGCGCCGGCTTGCGCGAACCGCATCGCCGTGCGCGCACCGATGCCCGACGTGCCGCCCGTCACGACGACGGACCGGCCCTCAAACGCCCACTGACGACTCATGCTCGACGCTCCCGATGGTGTGTGCGCGACGGGCCGGCCGTTGCGCGGGTGAAACGAGGATCTTGATCTGCGCGCGGTCGGCGAGCAGCGCGTCGAAGCCGTCGGCGACGGCGTCTTCGAGCGACACGGTGCGCGTGACGATCGACGTGAGGTCGAGCGCGCCCGACGCGACGATGCGCAGCAGGTCTTCGTACGCATGCCGGTAGCCGACGCTCGCCGTGAAGGTCAGCTCGTCGTTGACTGCGCGGAACGCGTCGAAGCCGGCGTGCGGCATCAGGCCGACCATCACGACGCGGCCGCCCTTGCGCAGTGCCTGCATCGCCGCTTCGAACGTGGCCGGCAGCCCGGCCGCTTCGAAGCTCGCGTCGACGCCGAGCCCGCCCGTGGCCGCACGAATCGCGTCCTGTAGCGCGGGTGCGCCGGGTGCGCGGGCATCGAACGTGTGCGTGGCGCCGAAGCGCGTGGCTGCCGCGAGCCGTTCGGGCGAGACGTCGACGGCCACGATCGTGGTCGCCCCTTGCAGCTTCGCGAGCATGATCAGCAGCAGCCCGATCGGCCCGAGCCCGAATACCGCGCAGGTTTCGCCGAGCCGCAGTTCGCCGCGCCGCAACGCGTGCAGCGCGACGGCCGCCGGCTCCATCACCGCGGCCTGCTCGAGACTCACGGCGTCAGGCAGGCGATGCAGCATGTACGCCGGCACGACCGCGAAGTCGGCCATGCCGCCGTCGCCCATCAGCCCGGCGAAGCCCATCGACACGCACAGGTTGTACGACCCCGAGCGGCAGTACGCGCACTGGTGGCAGCGATACTCGGGCTCGACCGCGACGCGATCGCCCGCGCGCAGCGCCGTCACGTCGCCACCGACTTCGACGACGGTGCCGCAGAACTCGTGGCCGAGCGTCAGCGGCGCGGTGCGGCGCGACAGCGGATGCGGCGTGTCGACCGGGATCGCATGCGGGCCGTCCGCGTATTCGTGCAGGTCGCTGCCGCAGATCCCGCAATACGCGATCGCGATGCGCACGTCGCCGGGGCCGACGCGCGGCGGGTCGATTTCCACGAGACGGACGTCACGCGGGCCATGCCATTGAAGTGCCCGCATGTCAGCGTCCTCCGAGGTTGTGTGCATCGAGACGGCTCGCGGCCGAGCCGGCGGGTGCGCGCTTGCGCAGCACGGCGGGTGCGGTCTCGACGAGGCCGAACGACAGCACGCACGCGAGGATCGCGCCGGCGGCCGACGTCCACATCGCGAACTGCAGGCCGTACTTGTCCGCCGCGAAGCCGGCGACCGTCGGCGCAACGAAGCCGCCGATCAGCTCGCCCGCGCCCATGATCAGCCCGAGCGCGCTGGCGATCGCGCGCGGCGGCACCGTTTCGGCCGGGATCGTCGCCATGAACAGCGTGAAGCAGCCGAGGCCCGTGTACGTGGCGAACACGAACGCGCCGAGCGCCCACAGCGAACCGGCATGGATCATTACGACCGGGCACACGGCCGCGATCAGCGCGAACGCGATCATCGTCGGCTTGCGGCCGATCCGGTCGGAGATTGCCGGCACCGCAAAGCCCCAGAACACCCACGCGGCGCCGAGGCAGGTCATCACGACGCCCATGCCGGACGGCGAAAGATGGCGGCTTTCCACGAGGAATACCGGCGCGAACGAGATGATCACGACGAACCACGTGAGAAAGAAGCAGCTGATCAGCATGCAGAGCAGGATGTTGCGCTCCTTCAGCAACGCCCAGCGGCTCACTGCCGCGCCGTTCGCGGCCGGTGCGCCGGTGGTTTCAGCCTGCGCGTGCCGCACGCCGCCGGGCGGCACTTCGCGCACCCAGCGCCAGATGCAGAACGCGATCAGGAAGCCCGGAACGCACGATACGTAGAACGCTTCGCGCCAGCCGTACGCGGTCGCGATGCCGATGACCACCGGCGGGCCGATCATCGCGCCGAGCAGGCCGGCGGCGGAGCCCTGCAGCAGGCCCATGTTCAGCCCGCGGCGGCTCGGCGTCGAGCTTTCGACCATCAGCGATTGCG
The DNA here is from genome assembly GCF_029633825.1 of Burkholderia contaminans. Classification (NCBI taxonomy): domain Bacteria; kingdom Pseudomonadati; phylum Pseudomonadota; class Betaproteobacteria; order Burkholderiales; family Burkholderiaceae; genus Burkholderia; species Burkholderia contaminans. The sequence goes on from NZ_CP090641.1 coordinate 1,777,528, forward strand.
ACAGCGGCAGCACGGGGCCTTCGGCGATGCCCATCAGCGCGCGGAACGCGATCAGGCTCGCGAAGCCGCCGACGAGCCCCGACAGCGCCGAGCACACGGAAAAGCCGAGCACGGCCGCGATCAGCAGCGGCTTGCGCGTGCCGCGCGCGTCGGACCACGCGCCCGTCGCGGCGCCGGACAGTGCCCACGTGAGCGCGAGCGCGGACGACACCATGCCGAGCTGCGTGTTCGTCAGGTGCAGTTCGGCCGACATGAACGGGAACAGGAACGACAGCGCGAGGCGGTCGAAGAACACGAAGCCGAACGTCATGAACAGGATCAGCAGCAGCCTGTTCTCATACGTCCACGTGGATCGGGAAGAGGAGGAGGATGTCATGGTGAGCCTCGCCGCACGTCAGCGGAACAGCTTCTCGATCGCTTGCGCGCCGAGGCCGACCTTTTCGTAATGCGCCTTGCACATCGCGATGTACGAGTGCACGTCGAAATAGCCGTCGGGGTTGCCCGCTTCGTCGAGCCAGATCAGCGGCCCCTTGACGATGAAGAACGCGCGCATCGGCTCGGGATGATCGAACGCGACGAGCGTGTGACCTTCGCCCGGCGTCTCGTACACGAAATCGCCGCGTGTCGCGGTCCATTCGTGCTCCAGATAACCCCACTTGCCTGACAGCGTGTAAGCGAACACCTCGTGCGGATGATAGTGCCGGTTCACGAGCCCGGCTTCCTTGGCCATCAGGATGTCGCACCATTTGTTTTGCGACGGGGAGATCCACAGCGGCCGTGACGAAACCGTTTCGGTGAACGGAACGTAATAGCGCTCGTCGTCGGTGGCCGCGTTCGCGATGTACGCTTCGGGCAGCGCATCGGGCTTGAACGGATTGGCAATCGGCGCGATGTTTTGCCAGAATTCGGCTACGGCTTTGTCGACCACGGTCTGTCTCCTTGGGTATCGGTTGTCGTGGGCTCGACTTTAGCCAGCCGGTGCGCGCCGCTCTTGACTGGGCTGGACGAATTGCTTGACCGCGCCGGACATTGCATCGCACCAGAATCCAGACGAACCATCCCCCAATCCGTGCCGCTCCGCACGACAGGCGCCCGCAGGAGGCGACGTGACGAATACAACCGTTTTTTCCCGCACGCGAGGCTCGACGGCCGACGTGCCGGCGCGCGACAGGATGGCGTACTGGGATGCGTTCAATGCGGCGACGCTGGTCGGGCTGCGCTGTTCGTCGCTGTCGCCGGCCGGGCTCGAGGTCGAGAAGACCGACATCGCGTTGCCGGGCCTCGGCATCGCGGACATCAGCGGCCAGGATCACGTGATCGAGCGCGGCCCCGCGCTGGTGCGCCAGTTGCCGAAGGAGTCGCTGTTCGCGTGTCAGATCCTGAGCGGGCGCGCGTATTTCATCCAGCGAGACCGCTGCCTGCTCGCGGACGCCGGCGATGTCGTCGTCTACGACACGCGCGTGCCCTATCTTTTCGGATTCCTGACGCCGATGCGGCAGCTGCTGATCGATATCCCGATCACGACGTTCGACGACCGGCTCGATGCGGAACTGGCGGCGCTGCCGTTGCGGATCGCGCCGAAACCCGGCGCGGGCGCGATGCTCGGCGCGACCTTGCGCGCGAGTGTCGAGCGGTTCATGAAGGATCCGGTCGAGCGTGACGCCGCGCGGTTCGCCGAACACACGCGCACGCTGATCGCGGAACTCATCGATGCGGAGGTGAACGGGGCAGGCGCGTCGCGTGCGTCGCTGTCGTATCTGCTGACCGCGAAGCAGCACATCGCGACGCATCTCGGCGACCCGGAGCTCGGGCCGCAGGCGGTCGCGGACGCGGTCGGGCTGTCGCTGCGGCATCTGAGTCGCCTCTTCGCGGCAGAAGGCGAGTCGATCACGCAGCATATCTGGTCGGAGCGGCTGTCGCATGCGCATCGCGAGCTGACCGATGCGCGGCTGCGCAAGACGAGCGTCGGCGAAATCGCGTTTCGCTGGGGGTTTTCGAGCCAGGCTCATTTCAGCCGTGCGATTCGCGAGCGGTACGGCGCGTCGCCGATGGCGCTGCGCGACGCGGCGCGGGCGGACGGGCGTTGATTACGGCAGTCGATGCAGATGAAGCGGCGGCGCGTGTCTCACGCGCCGTTTTTTTTATCGTGAACGAAAGCGCCCGCGCGCCGTGTTGCATTACTCGGCCAGCATGAACGCCGCACAGCGCTCCGCGATCATGATCGTCGGCGCGTTCGTGTTGCCGGACACGATGCGCGGCATCACCGATGCATCGCAGATCCACAACCCGTCGACACCTTGCACCGCGAGGCGCGGCGTGACGACCGCATGCGCGTCGTTGCCCATGCGGCAGGTGCCGGCCGGGTGGTAGACGGTTTTCGCGCGACGCCGCACATAGTCGGCGAGCGCAGCATCGGTCAGCGTCTCGGCTTCACGCACGATGCGTGCAAGCGACGGCGCGCGGATGATCTGGCGCGCGAGCGCGACGCCGCGCACGAGGCCGTCGACATCCGCCGGGTCGGACAGCGCGCCGCTGTCGAACAGGATCGGCGCGGCCGGATCGTTGCCGCGCAGTTGCACCGAGCCGCGCGAGCGCGGCCTGAGCAGGCACGGGTTGATCGACAGGCCGTGGCCGGGCAGCGGCGCGCGATCGACGTCGCCGACGAGCGTCGGCAGCACGTGGAACTGGATGTCCGGGCGGCCGCTGCCGGTCGTGTCGACGAAGGCGCCGGATTCGACGACGTTCGACGTCAGCAGGCCCGTGCGGCACAGCATCCACTGCAGCCCGTGGCGCAGCGCCTTCAGCCCGCGATCCTCGCCCAGCAGGCTGAGCGGCGCGTGGCTGTGGCCGTAGATCGAGACTTCGAGATGATCCTGGTAGTTCGCGCCGACGTCGCGGCTGTCGTGCAGCACGTCGATGCCGTGCGCGTGCAGATGCGCGCCGGGCCCGATGCCCGACAGCATCAGCAGCTTCGGTGTACTGAGCGCGCCGGCCGCGAGCACGACGTCGGCGCGCGCGGCGGCCGAACCGGTCGCACCGCTTTCCGTCCGCCATTCGACGCCGGTTGCACGCCGGCCGTCGAACCGGATGCGCGTGACGCGGCAGCCGGTCAGCACGCGCAGGTTCGGGTGACTCATCGCGTCGGCGAGATAGGTGGCCGCGGTGCTGCCGCGCTGCCCGTCGAAGATCGTCGTGTGATAGAAGCCGACGCCATGTTGCGCCGCGCCGTTGAAATCGTCGTTGTATGCGATGCCCGCTTCCTGCGCGGCCTTCACGAATGCGAGGCTCAGCGGATGCCGGAAGCGCGTGTCGCCGACCTTCAACGGCCCGTCGGTGCCGTGGAACGGCTCGGAGAGCCGCAGGTGCGATTCGGCGCGCTTGAACACGGGCAGCACGTCGTCCCAACCCCAGCCGGTGCAGCCGAGCGCGGCCCAGTCGTCGTAGTCGTCGCGCGTGCCGCGCACGTACAGCATCGCGTTGACCGAACTGCCGCCGCCGAGCGTGCGGCCCTGCGGCACGTAGGTCTTGCGGCCCGCCGCGCCGGGTTGCGGCTCGCTCTCGAACGTGACCGTGCGCTTCGTGCCGAGCACGCGGATGAAGGTTGCCGGAATCCGGATGAACAGGCTGTCGTCCTTCGGACCGTCCTCGAGCAGCAGCACGCGCCTGCCGGCGTTCACCAGCCGGTGCGCGACCGTGCAGCCGGCCGAACCGCCGCCGACGACGATGTGGTCGTACGTCTCCATCCCGCTTCTTCTCCTTGCTGTCGGGCGGCGAAACGAGTGCCGCCGCGCAGGAAGCCAGCTTAGCGACCGCTATGCGGCCCCATTTGACCGGGACGGACGCCGTGCTTGCCTCGCAGGGACGCGGCGGCGGGTGGGCGGAGGGCGGCGATGGACTATCGTGCGTCGGTGAGCGCCGGTGCGCGCGTATCGCTCGGTGTCTCGCCGAAGCGCGCGCGATAGCTGCGGCTGAAGTGTGCGCTGTTGTTGAAGCCCCAACGGAACGCGATCTCGCTGACCGTCAGGTGTTTCAGCGACCGGTCGCGCAGGTCGGCGCGGCAGCGTTCGAGCCGCCGCGCGAGGATGTAGCGCGTGAGCGGCATCCCTTCGATTTCGAAGACGCGCGCAAGCTGGCGCGGCGACAGGTTGATCGCGCGGCTCACCGACTGGCTGTCGAGATCGTCGTCGGCGAGATGGCTGTCGATGAACGCCTTGGCGCGCGACAGCGTGTGGACGGTCGATTTGGTCGGCGACGCGTCGCCGTCGCGCAGCCGCAGCATCGACTGCACGAGATCGAGGATCGCGGCGGCACGCTGTTCGCGCGCATCGGGCGTCGGCTCCTGCGGCGCGGCGAGCAGCGCATAGACCTGCCGCACGGCCCACGACGCGACGCCGTCGTCACGGTCGATCTTGACGAGGCTGCGGTAACGCCACGGGCCGACGCGCGCTTCGAACACGTGACGCGGCACGTCGAGCACGGTCATCGCCATGTCGGCGGGAAAGCCGTGGCCGTACGGCATCGACGTGTCGTAGAGGACGAGGTCGCCGGGCCCGTGCTGCATGCAGTCGACGTCCTGGAACGTATAGCCTTGCCCGGCGTGCATCAGGCAGATGAACACGGCGTCGCGCTGGTCCGCATGGATGTTGTGCGGCGTGCGCACGACCGCGTGCCGGTTCGCGACGATGTCGCAGGCGCCGAACAGCCCGAGATCGCGCTTGCGCAGCGACGCGTCGATACCTTCGGAGGACTTGCCGCTGCATTCGATCCGCACGAGCGTGCGAGCGACATGGTCGACCCAGAAGTCGACGCGTTCGTGGCCGCGCACGGCGCGCGTCGAGATCGTGGCGATCTCCGTGCTGGTGTCCGGCATGACGTTCTCCCAATGACCGCTCGAGCGGCGCAGTCTCGGGCATGGCGGAGAGCGTGGTCAATCCGTGAAAGACCCGGGGCGGGGGCGTGATGCGCTTGCGGCGAGGCGTTGCGGCTGCGCGTGCAATCGATGTCCGGCTGAGGCAACACAAGCGGCCGTGCCGATCAAAACACGACGACGGTTTTCGTCTAGGCAGCGTGCATTTCGGTACGCACATGAAACCGGCCGGTGGCGGAGCCGCGCGGACTGCGCGATCCGATCGACCGGCCTGCTGCCGACGACTTCAGACCGCGCTCGCCTCGTCGATCCGGCGGATGTCGTCCTGATCGAGCTGAACGCGGATCGCTTCGCCGAGCGATGCCAGCTGCGCCAGCGACGTCGCGCTCGCGATCGGCGCGGTGATCGTCGGCCGCGCGATCTGCCATGCAAGCGCGATCGCGGCCGGTTGCGTGCCGTGCTTCTCGGCTACCGCATCGAGCGCGGCGAGGATGCGCAGCCCGCGTTCATTGAGATACCCGGCGACGCGATCGCCGCGCACGCTCTTCTTCAGGTCGGCCTCGCTGCGGTACTTGCCCGACAGGAACCCGCTCGCGAGCGCGTAGTAGTTGACGACGCCGAGCTTCAGGTCCCGCACGACCGGTTCGAGATCGCGTTCGTAGTCGGCGCGGTCGAGCAGGTTGTACTCGGGCTGGATGACCTGGTACGCGGGCAGGCCGTCGCGCTTGCTGATGTCGGCCGCTTCGCGCAGGCGTGCGCCGCTGTAATTCGACGCGCCGATGATCCGCACCTTGCCCGCGTCGATCAGCGTTTGGTAGGCGCCGAGCGTTTCTTCGAGCGGGGCCGTATCGGCAAGGTCGCGATGCGAGAAATACAGGTCGATGTAGTCGGTCTGCAGGCGGCGCAGCGAATCGTCGGCGGCTTTCAGGATGTTGTCGCGAGTCAGCCCCGCGCGCGTGCCCAGCAGGCCGACCTTGGTCGCGATCACGACCTGCTCGCGCTTGCCGGACCGCTTGAGCCACTTGCCGATGATCGTTTCCGATTCGCCGCCGCTGTTGCCGGGCGCCCAGGCCGAATAGACGTCGGCCGTGTCGATGAAGTTGATGCCGGTGTCGGCGAGCGCGTCGAGGAGCGCAAACGACGTGTTCTCGTCGACGGTCCAGCCGAAGACGTTGCCGCCGAACGCGAGCGGCGAAACCTGGATGTTCGACGTGCCAAGGGTGCGTAGTGCCATGTTCTGCTCCGATTGCTGCGGGGTGACGGAATGGAACTGCGGGATGGGCCGGCGTGTTCGCGGCGAGACGACAGGTACGTGGTGTGGTCGCGCCGTTGTCGCGGGACGCCGGACATTCTCGCCCATCGCGCCGATTCGTGCAGGCGGCGCGCGGCCGCGATGGCGGACGGCTCGACGCAGATGACGGACACCTCGTCCGTTGCGTGAGTGCTTCGTGCGGCTGCGTTCGATCGGGAACCGATTTTTGTCGCGGTTGGCGAGCCGGAGCGCGGAGCGGCGCGCGGGCGGAAGCGGTGACGAAGGGGAAGGTGGAGGCTCCGGCGTTGCGCCGAAGTGGGCGGGACGACGGGCGGCAAGCAGCCGCCCGCGCGTTGGCGAGCCGGTCAGCGCAACTGTACCGCCGCGAGAAACAGCACCATGCTGCCGATCGCGCCATCCAGCACGCGCCACGCCGTGGCCTTGCGGAACCACGGCGCCAGCAGCCGCGCGCCGTAGCCGAGCCCGAGGAACCACACGACGCTGACCGACATCGCGCCGATCGCGAATGCGAGCCGTGCGCCTTCCGGCTCGCGTGCGCCGGCCGTACCGATCAGCAGGAACGTATCGAGATACACGTGCGGGTTGAGCCACGTGAACGCGAGCGTCATCAGCACGATCGCGAGGCCGCTCTGCGGCGGCGGCGCGACCGCGTCGCCGCGCACGTCGAGCGTTTCGTGGCCGGGCTTGAACGCGCGGCGCAGCGCGTTGATGCCGAACCAGGCGAGATACGCGAGGCCGACGTACAGCACCGCGTGGACGAAGGTCGGATAGCGTTCGACGAGCACCGATGCGCCGCCGACGCCCGCGCCGATCAGGATCATGTCGGACAGCGCGCACAGCAGCACGATCTTGCCGACGTGCGAGCGCATGATGCCCTGCCGCAGCACGAAGGCGTTCTGCGCGCCGATGGTGACGATGAGCGATCCGCAAAGCGCGGCGCCGTGGGAAAAAGCGAGCCAGTTCATGGTGGGTGACAACGGTGGAAGCAGTAGACGGATGAATCGGGTAGCGCTAGTCTGCGGTCAGCATGAAAATAAGAGAAGCTAATTCACCTAATGCCGATTAAGGAAATCTAATGCTCGACTACGCGTTGCTCGATGCCCTCGCGGCCGTGATCCGGCACGGCTCTTTCGAGCGTGCCGCCAAGGAGCTGAATGTCACGCCGTCGGCCGTGTCGCAGCGGGTCAAACTGCTGGAGGAGCGGGTGGGGAGCGTGCTCGTGAAGCGCGGGCAGCCGTGCGTTGCGACGACGTCGGGTGCGCTGCTGTGCCGGCATACCGAGCGCGTGCAACTGCTCGAGGCCGAGCTGGGCGGCCGGATGCCGGCGCTGCCGGGCCAGATCGCGAGCGCATGGCCGACATTGCGCGTGGCCGTCAACGACGACAGCGTCGCGACGTGGTTCATCGACGCGGTCGGGCCGTTCTGCACGGAGCGCGAGACGCTGCTCGACCTCGTGATCGACGACCAGGACTACACGGCTTCGCGCATTCGCGACGGCAGCGTGCAGGGCGCCGTGACCGCGCAGGCCGAGCCGATCCAGGGATGCCGGTCGGAGCGGCTCGGGCGCATCCGCTATCGCGCGGTGTGCTCGCCGGCGTTTTACGAACGCTATTTCGGTGCGGGCATCACGCGCGATGCACTGCGCCGCGCGCCGTGCGTGATGTTCAATCCGAAGGACGGGCTGCAGGCGCGTTTCATCCGGCGCGTGACGCGCGCGGATCTCGATCCGCCGCAGCACTGGATACCGCACGTCGCGGGCTACCTGCGTGCGTGTGAGACGGGATTGGGATGGGGGATGTGTCCGGACCGGATGGTCGACCGCCAGCTGGCGGCGGGTGAACTGGTCGACATGTCGCGCGGGCGCACGATCGACATCGACCTTTACTGGCAAAGCTGGCGTCTGTCGATCGGCTGGCTCGACGATTTCAGCGCGGCGCTGAAGGCGCGCGCCGCGCTGTTTCTCGATTGACCGATTGTGCGATTCAGGCGGCGCGCGAGAGGCGCGCGCCGTGCGGCATCACATCAGACGTGATGCAGGCCGTCGAAATCGATGATCTGGACGTGGCGGCCCTGCATTTCGATCAGGCCGCGCTTCTGGAATTTCGACAGCGTGCGGCTGACCGTTTCGAGCGTCATGCCGAGGTAGCTGCCGATGTCTTCGCGCGTCATCCGCAGGTTGAATTCCGACGGCGAGTAGCCGCGCTTCAGGTAGCGCGACGAGACGTCGAGCAGGAACGCGGCGACGCGTTCTTCCGCATTCAGCGAACCGAGCAGCATCGTTTGCGACGTTTCGCGCACGATCTGTTCGCTCATCAGCTTGTGCATGCGCAACTGCATCGAACCGGCTTCCGAGCACAGCGCCTTGAGCGCGCTGTACGGGATCACGCAGACGGAGCTGTCTTCCAGCGCGACCGCGGTGCGCGGATGCGTGTCGTCGCAGATGCCGTCGAGGCCGAGCGCTTCGCCGGCGAGATGCAGGCCGGTGACCTGCTCGCGGCCGTCGTGGCGCGTGGCGACGGTTTTCAGCGAACCCGAGCGCACCGCGTACAGGTTGTCGAATGCGTCGCCTTCACGGAACAGCGCTTCGCCGCGCTTGACGGGGCGCGCCGCGCAGATGACCGACTCGAGGCGGCTGAGCGCTTCGGGCGCCAGGCCCTGCGGCATGCACAGGTGCCGCATTGCGCACGACGAGCAGTGCGCTGCCTGGCGAGGGGCCCAGCTACCGGCATGAGGCGTGGCGGCGGGACGTGTGGCGACGGGCGTCAGCATGATCGTTTACTCCGGCGTTGAATCGACGGAATCATTGTCCCACCGCAACTTGCCGCTGTCGGGTGACAAAACGTCGCGACTGCCCGCGCATGCCGAACGCTGCTTACGCGGCCGGTTCGTCGACGTTGGCGGCTGCCGGAATCAGCAGCACGGGCAGCGTCGCGTGGCGCACGCACTGCTCGGCGATGCTGCCCAGCACGAGACGGCGGAACCCGCGGCGGCCGTGCGTGCCGAGCACGATGAGATCGGCATCGAACGCTTTTGCGCCATCGAGGATCAGCGACGACACGTCGTTGAGCGACGTCGCTTCGCTGAGCTTCGTCTCGCCCTTCACGCCGGCTGCCTGCATCAGCGCGGTGAAATCCTTCGCAAGTGCGTTGCCCTGCGCGACGAGCTGATCGCGCAGCACGGACGGATCGTAGCCCGGCACGTTGTAGTAGATCGCGGCGTTCTCGACGACGTAGAACGGTTGCAGCTCGGCGCCGTGCGATTTCGCGAGCGCCAGCGCGGCATCGAACGCATGGCGGGACGTGTCGCTGCCGTCGACGGCAACCAGAATACGCTTGTACATAGTGTCTCCGAGTGGCGGGTTGAAACGAAGTCGGCCGGATGGCCGATCAGGCTGGGCAATGCGCAATGCTGCGAGGCAGAGTAAACCAATGGTCGGGAATTTGCAGTGAGGTGCCTGTCGTGCAGCGCGGCGGCGCTTCCGTTTCCGCGGCGCACGGCCATGTACCCGGCGCATGCTGCGCAGGGTGACGCGTGCCGTGCGACATGATGGCCGCTGTCGCCTGCATCGTCGACGGGAAGGCATGCGCGCGCATCGGTGTCGCATGTGGCACACGCACACGCGGCACATGCACATGCTTCGCCGCGCACGCCGATCGCATCGACACAACGCGACGGTCACGCGGATGCATTGCCCGCATCGCCATTCAATCGCAATCGCGCCGTTTCGACATGACCTCGATCAATGCAAGTGCGTCGCTGCGATTCACCGCATGCATGACACCGCCGGTGTCGCCGCGCGGAATCGTTCGCTTTTGCATCGCGCTGTGACCGGCACACGGTAGGCACGCAGCAAGGGCGGACGCCGATCCCCAGCCATCGGCCGTCGACCGATACCGATCCGCAAACGAACGATCGATTCAAACGCCGCGCCGGCTATCTCGGCACGGTCGTCAGCTCGAAGACGCGCTCCGGCCGCCGCTGGTGGCCGGGCCAGTGCGTGCTGCCGTACATCCGGTGGACGGGGCCGAACAGCGCGTCGCTCATGGGCGGCGGCGCGTCGAAGCCCTTCTCGATCACCATGTAGCCGGCACGCAGCGCGAACGCCGGATGATTGCCGCCGGGGCGGCTGTCGAAACCGGCGAAGCCGTCGCCGGCTTCCGGCATCGCATTGACGAGCGACGCGTTGCTGCGCGTGATTTCGTCGGGCGAGATCGGCCCGCCGCCGGCGAGGCGCGCCGCCTCGCGGTTCTTGCCGTCGGTGTCGACCGTGCTGTCGTGCGTGTCGTCGTTGTCGAGCTCGATGCTGCGCGGACGCGAACGAGCGGTTTGACCGGATGATTCCATCGCGGCTCTCCTCGCGGCGAAGCGTGCCGGATCGAAGCAAATCCCGTTCCGGGCGTGACGGGAAAAGGCGCGCGGGCGATCGCCGCGGTCGCGCGACGCGCACTGATTTGTCATGATTTATTTCAGCTAGAAGACGCGTTTCCTACAGAGTATGATTCTTTTCCTGCGAAGCGGCGACAGGGGATTCCGTCGCGCCGCCTCTGCCCGCGCCGGGGGGCCGCAGCACCCTTAAAGACGGGTAGTGAACAACAAAGCAAGGGACTTGAGGTGGCGGATTCATGCAAGCGACTACTGCCTTCACGCACCGCGGTTATCTGTTGAACTGCGCGCCCGCGCGCGCCAGTGACGGTTCGTTCAAACCCTATGTCGTGATCTCCCGATCGAGCGACGGGGAACTCGTCGCGAACCGTTTTTTCCCGATCGAGCTCCAGTTCAACGACGAAGGCGACGCGATCGCGCACGCGCGCGACTGGGCCGTGCGATGGATCGACGCGAGCAGCATCACGATCTGACGCCGCTGCTATCCGGTGCCATCGGCCGTCCGGCCGATCCCCGGCGTGCCGCTCCCGGACGGAAAACGCGGTAATCTTGTGGAACCCGTCACTTTATTAGCGGCCGTGCGACCGAGCGTGGCTGCCTGCATTGGCATATGTCGACATCACCCGCCCGTCAGTGGGGCCTTGAAGAAATCGTTGCCGGCTTGCGCGAGTCGCGCGAGGAACTCCATCGCACGCGTCATCCGCGCGGCATTCGCGAGCTGCCGTCGCGCGACGCGATCTGCAAGATTGTGAATGGCCTGCGCGCGTCGATGTTTCCGACGCACTACGGCGCACCGGATCTGACCGACGAAAGCGTCGACTTCTACGTCGGCCACACGCTCGAAAGCACGCTGCGCATTCTGTCCGAACAGATCCGCCGCGCGTTGCCGTTCCTGCCCGAGCATGTCGATACGCCGTTCGCCGAGCTCGACGAACGCGCGTTCGAAATCGCGCGCGAATTCGGCCGGCAGCTGCCGGCCGTCCGCGCGCTGCTCGTCAGCGATATCCAGGCCGCGTATGCGGGCGATCCGGCCGCGCAGCACATCACCGAGATCCTGCTGTGCTACCCCGGCGTGCTGGCGATGATGCATCACCGGCTCGCGCATGCGCTGCACCAGCTGGGCGTGCCGCTGCTGGCGCGATTCATCAATGAAATCGCCCACTCGGCTACCGGCATCGACATCCACCCCGGCGCGCAGATCGGCCCGAGCTTCTTCATCGACCACGGCACGGGTGTCGTGATCGGCGAGACGGCGATCATCGGCGAGCGCGTGCGCGTGTACCAGGCCGTCACGCTCGGCGCAAAGAGCTTCCCGGCCGATGGCGAAGGTACGCTGGTCAAGGGCAATGCGCGGCACCCGATCGTCGAGGACGACGTGGTGATCTACGCGGGCGCGACGATTCTGGGTCGCGTGACGATCGGGCGCGGCTCGGTGATCGGCGGCAACGTGTGGCTCACGCACAGCGTGCCGCCCGGCACGAGCGTCGCGCAGGGCAAGGTTCGAGAAGGCGGCAGCGCCGACAAGCCGTAGCGCGGCGCGCGGCCGACGGCTACGGGCCGCCGACGCGCGCACCGGTCAGTGCTTGCCGTCGGGCGCGCGGTGCTTGTACAGCACGTCCTGGTCGACGCGGATCAGGTTCTGCCCCGCATCGACGACGAAATCCACGCCGTTGTACGCGTTGCCCGTCAGCATCAGGATCGCGCTCGCGACGTCGTCCGGGCCCGCGATGCGCGCGAGCGGCGTCGATGCGCGGCTCGCGTGTTCGAAGTCGGCTTGCGTCTGGTCGTCGCTCGGCAGCATCAGCCCGGGGAACACCGCATTCACGCGCAGCACCGGCGCGGACGACAGCGCGAGCATCTGCGTGAGGTTGCCGAGCGCGGCCTTCGCGACCGTATAGCTGAAATGGTCGCGGTGAAAGTTTTCCTTGATCTTCTGGTCGACCACATTCACCACGACACCCTGCGTGCCGGTCGCGCGGGCCCGTTCGTAGAATGCGCGCGTGAGCAGGATCGGCGCGCGGCAGTTGACGGCCCACGCCTGGTCGAATGCCGCGAGGTCGAAGCTCGGGAAATGGTCCTGCCAGAACACCGATGCGTTGTTGACGAGCACGTCGAGGCGCCCGAAGCGCGCATACACCTGGTCGATCAGCGCGGTGATCTGCGCAGCGTCCGACAGGTCGGCCTGCAGCGCGACCGAATCGTGCCCGCGTTCGGCGATCGCGCGGGCCGCCGCCTGCGCGGCATCGGCCGAACGGTCGTAATGCACCGCGGTGCGATAGCCGTGCGCGGCGAAATACTCGGCGAACGCGCGCCCGGCCCGGCGCGCGGCGCCGGTCACGAGCACGACGGGCGCGTGCGCCGCTTGCTTCGTCTGCTCCATTACGTATTCGTCAGGTTGACTGAAGAAGGATTGGCGACGATCGACAGGAATTCGCGCCGCGTCGACGGATCGGTGCGGAACGTGCCGAGCATGCGCGACGTCACCATCTCGACGCCCGGCTTGTGCACGCCGCGCGTCGAGATGCACTGGTGCGCGGCTTCGAGGATCACGCCGACGCCCTTCGGCTGCAGCACGTCGAACAGCGTGTCGGCGATCTGCACGGTCATCTTTTCCTGGATCTGCAGGCGCTTCGCGAACGCGTCGACGAGGCGCGCGAGCTTCGAGATGCCGACCACGCGATGATTCGGCAGATACGCGACGTGCGCGCGGCCGATGATCGGCACCATGTGGTGCTCGCAGTAGCTCTCGAAGCGGATGTCCTTCAGCACGATCATTTCGTCGTAGCCGTCGACTTCGCTGAACGTGCGCGCGAGGATGTCGCGCGGCTCCAGCGCATAGCCGGCGAAGAACTGCTCATAGGCGCGCACGACCCGTGCGGGCGTGTCGACCAGGCCTTCGCGCGCGGGATCGTCGCCGGCCCAGCGCAACAGCACGCGAACGGCGTCTTCCGCTTCTTCACGGCTCGGGCGGGATGCGGCTGGTTCAGGCCGCGCGGACTTCTTTTTAGCCATCTATCTGCTCCATCGAATGCCGCCGCCGGGGCGGCGCGGAATCCGGGCATTGTTTCATGCTTTCGCGGGGCGCGTGTGCGGCTGGGGGCCCGCTCTTCGCGTGAACAGGCCCCGGCGCTCACTTCGGCCATTCGTCCTGTTCGTCGTTGAAGAGCGACGCGACGACGCCGCGCAGCCACGCGGTGCGCGGATCGTTGTGATACTTGCGATGCCAGTGCTGCTTCAGGTCGAAGCGCGGCAGCGCCAGCGGCGGCTCGACGGGCACGATGAACGCGTGCTCGGCCGCGTACGCATAGCCGATCGCATGCGGCACCGTCGCGATCAGGTCGGTGCGGCTCAGGATGAACGGCAGGCTCATGAAGTGCGGCGTCTCGAGCACCGCGCGGCGCTGCATGCGCTGCTTCGCGAGATATTTCTCCAGCACTTCCTGGCTGCGCCCTTCGGCGCGCACGACCGCGTGCCCGCAGCCGAGGAACTGCTCGACCGTGAATGGCGGCGCCTGCTCGAACGGATGGCCGCGCCGCATCAGGCACACGAACCGGTGCGTGAACAAGCGCTGCTGGAAGAAGTTGTTGCCGTCGAGATCCGGGAAGTAGCCCACCGCGAGATCGATCGAACCGGCTTCGAGGCCACGCCCGACTTCGTCGTGCGCGAGCGAGACCGAGCGCAGGTTCGCGTGCGGTGCGCGCGTCGCGAACGCCTGCAGCAGCTTCGGCAGGAACACGATCTCGCCGACGTCCGACAGCGCGATCGAGAACGTATGCGTGCTCGCGGCCGGGTCGAAGTCGTGCGGCGCGACGAGGCCGCGCTCGATCTGCGCGAGCGCGTCGCGCGCGGCCGGCAGCAGCGCGAGCGCACGCGGCGTCGGCTCCATCCCGCGCGACGTGCGCACGAACAGCGGATCGCCGAAGTACTCGCGCAGGCGGCCGAGCGCCGTGCTCACGCGCGGCTGGCTGACGCCGAGCAGGTCGCCCGCGCGGCTCACGTTGCGCGTGTCGTCGAGCGCGACGAGGTAGGGAATGAGGTTCAGATCGAGCGCATCCATCGCCAGGCCAGTATCGTCAAAACGTATACAACATATCTCCTGAATCGCGTTGCCGCATAGTCGGGAAAGCGCTCAAATGTGTTCGACGATTCGAATTAATGTTCAGGAGACGAACAATGCGCACCCAGGTCGCCATCATCGGCGCCGGTCCGTCCGGCCTTTTGCTTTCCCATCTGTTGCGCCTGCAAGGCATCGATTCCATCCTCGTCGAAGCGCGTTCCCGCGAATACTGCGAGAACCGCATCCGCGCCGGCGTGCTGGAGCAGGGGACGGTCGACACGCTGAACGAAGCCGGCCTCGGCGACCGGATGCGCCGTGAAGGGCTCGAACATCACGGCATCGAACTGCTGTTCTCGGGCCAGCGCCACCGCATCGACCTGTCCGAGCTGACCGGCGGGCGCGCGATCACCGTCTACAGCCAGCACGAAGTGGTGCGCGACCTGATCGCGGCCGGCGTCGAGCATGGCCACGCGATGCACTTCGAGGTAAGCGACGTCGCGTTGCACGACGTCGAAGGCGAGCACCCGTTCGTCACGTTCAAGCATGCCGACGGCCGCGAAGACCGCATCGACTGCGACTACATCGCCGGTTGCGACGGCTTTCACGGCATCGCGCGCCAGACGATTCCGGCGGAACGATTGAACACGTTCGAGCGCGTCTATCCGTTCGCGTGGCTCGGCATTCTCGCCGACGCGGCGCCGTCGCTCGACGAGCTCGTCTACGCGCATCACGACAACGGTTTCGCGCTGTTCTCGATGCGCTCGCCGACGGTCACGCGCCTGTACCTGCAGTGCAAGCCCGACGAAGACCTCACCGAATGGTCCGACACGCGGATCTGGGACGAATTGCACACGCGCTTCTCGAACGACACGGGCTGGACGCCGACCGAGGGCCGGATCACGCAGAAGAGCGTGACGCCGATGCGCAGCTTCGTGTCGGAGACGATGCAGCACGGGCGCCTGTTCCTTGCCGGCGACGCCGCGCACATCGTGCCGCCGACCGGCGCGAAGGGGATGAACCTGGCGGTGGCCGACGTCCGCGCGCTGTCCCGCGCGCTCGGTGCGCGCTACCGCAACGGCGACGCGACGCTGCTCGACACGTATTCCGCGACCTGCCTCGAGCGCGTGTGGCGCGCCGAGCACTTCTCGTACTTCATGACGAACATGCTGCATTCGTCGCCGGAAGACTCGCCGTTCGTCAATCGCCTGAAGTTTGCGGAGCTGAAATACGTGACGCGCTCGCGGGCCGCCGCGCAGGCACTCGCGGAAAACTACGTCGGGCTGCCGTTCGACGATGCGACACCCCCCGAGGCAACCCGCCTTGACAACGCGCTGTGCGCGACTCTATGATCGGCCCATCGTTCGCTAATCGAATCTCGGTTCGAATAGCGAACAAAACCGGGATCGACATCGGCCCCGGCGCGGCACGCGGCACGCGCGTGTCCCCTCGACAGGCCGCGCATCGAGCCGCGGGTTCGTATCAGGAAGAGACATGGTCAACAAGATTTTCGAATCGCTTCAGTCGGCGGTGGCCGACATCCACGACGGCGCGACAATCATGATCGGCGGCTTCGGCACGGCAGGCATGCCGTCCGAGCTGATCGACGCGCTGATCGAACAGGGCGCGCGCGACCTGACGATCGTCAACAACAACGCGGGCAACGGCGAAACCGGCCTCGCGGCGCTGCTGAAGGCGAAGCAGGTGCGCAAGATCATCTGCTCGTTCCCGCGCCAGAGCGATTCGCAGATATTCGACGGGTTGTACCGCGCCGGCGAGATCGAGCTGGAGCTCGTGCCGCAGGGCAACCTCGCGGAGCGCATCCGTGCGGCGGGCGCCGGCATCGGCGGCTTCTTCACGCCGACCGGCTACGGCACCAAGCTCGCGGAAGGCAAGGAAACGCGCGTGATCGACGGCAAGCCGTATGTGTTCGAGACGCCGATCCACGCCGATTTCGCGCTCGTGAAGGCTTACAAGGGCGATCGCTGGGGCAATCTCGTGTATCGCAAGACGGCACGCAACTTCGGGCCGATCATGGCCAGCGCCGCGAAGGTCGCGATCGTGCAGGTGTCGGAAGTCGTGCCGCTCGGCGCGCTGAACCCGGAACACATCGTGACGCCGGGCATTTTCGTCCAGCGCATCGTCGAGGTGCCGCAGGCCGCGCACGCGGCCGAGTTGGCCGCCGAACACGCCACGTCCCAAGCCGCCTGAACTTTGTATGGGACCGGAGTAAGCGCTGAAGCGCCAACTCCGGTCGACAGGAAACCGACATGAAACGACTGACCCGCGATGAAATGGCCAAGCGCGTCGCCCAGGACATCCCCGAAGGCGCGTACGTGAACCTCGGCATCGGCGTGCCGACGCTGGTGGCGAACCACCTCGACCCGAGCAAGGAGATCTTCCTGCACAGCGAGAACGGGTTGCTCGGCATGGGCCCCGCACCCGCGCCCGGCGAGGAAGACGACGAACTGATCAATGCCGGCAAGCAGCACGTCACGCTGCTTACCGGCGGTGCGTATTTCCACCACGCGGATTCGTTCGCGATGATGCGCGGCGGCCACCTCGACTACTGCGTGCTCGGCGCGTTCCAGGTTTCGGCGACCGGCGACCTTGCGAACTGGCATACGGGCGCGCCTGACGCGATTCCGGCGGTCGGCGGCGCGATGGACCTCGCGATCGGCGCGAAGCAGGTGTTCGTGATGATGGAGCACCTGACGAAGCAGGGCGAGAGCAAGATCGTCGCGCAGTGCTCGTATCCGGTCACCGGCGTGCAGTGCGTGAGCCGCATCTATACGGATCTCGCCGTGCTCGACGTGACGGCCGACGGCCTTGCCGTGAGCGAGATCTTCACCGACCTGTCGTTCGACGAGCTGCAGAAGCTGACCGGCGTGCCGCTGATCGACGCGACGCAAAAGGCCGCTGCCTGAACCGCGAGCGTGCCGGCGCGTGCGCTTGCGCGCAGGCCGGCACGCTTGGGTGGACAATAGGCGCACGCCGTTTCCCCAATCTGATGCCATGCTCGAAGACAGCGCCCGTCTGACCTCCCTCATCTGCGGCACCGAGCCGCTCAACCGGATCTGGTCGCCCCGCGCGACGATCCAGCGAATGCTCGACGTCGAAGCCGCGCTCGCGCGTGCGCTCGCCGCGCAGCAGGTGATTCCCGCCGCCGCGGTTGCGCCGATCGAACGCGCGTGCGATGCGAGCCGGCTCGATGCCGACGCGCTCGCGCACGGCGCGGCGCTCGGCGGCAATCTCGCGATTCCGCTCGTCAGGCAGCTCACCGCGCAGGTGAAGGCCGACGACCCCGAGGCCGCGAAGTTCGTGCACTGGGGCGCGACGAGCCAGGACATCATCGATACCGCCACCGTGCTGCAGTTGCGCGACACGCTCGACGTGCTCGAGCCGATGCTCGACGAAGCATGCGCATCGCTCGCGGCGCTCGCGCGCACCCATCGCGCGACGCCGATGATCGGCCGCACGTGGCTGCAGCAGGCGCTGCCGATCACGCTCGGCCTGAAATTCGCGCAATGGCTCGATGCGTTGCTGCGCCATCGCGCGCGCTTCGCCGAGTTGCGCGAGCGTGCGCTCGTGCTGCAGTTCGGCGGCGCGGCCGGTACGCTCGCGAGCCTGCGCGAGCAGGCGGCCGGCGTCACGGCCGCGCTGGCGGCGGACCTGAAGCTCGCGGCGCCGGCCGTGCCGTGGCACACGCAGCGCGACCGCATTGCGGAAGCCGCATCCTGCTTCGGGATGCTGACGGGCACGCTCGGCAAGATTGCGCGCGACGTGTCGCTGCAGATGCAGACCGAAGTCGGCGAGCTCGGCGAGCCGGCCGCCGCCGGCAAGGGCGGCTCGTCGACGATGCCGCACAAGCGCAACCCGGTCGGCTGCGCAGCCGTGCTGACGGCCGCCGTGCGCGCGCCGAACCTCGTCGCGACGGTGTTCGCGGGCATGGTCCAGGAACACGAGCGCGCGCTCGGCGGCTGGCAGGCCGAGTGGGATGCACTGCCCGATCTCGCGCGCCTGACCGGCGGCGCGCTGGCGCAGATCGCGCAGATCGTCGCGGGCCTCGACGTGAACGCCGAACGCCTGGCCGCGAACCTCGACCTGACCCGCGGGCTGATTCTCGGCGAAGCGGTGATGCTCGCGCTCGGCGACAAGATCGGCCGGCTCGACGCGCATCACGTCGTCGAACATGCGTCGAAGGAAGCCGTACGTACCGGTGCGACGCTGTTCGACGTGCTCGCCGCCGATGCGACCGTGTCGGCCCACCTGTCGCGCGACGCGCTCGCGCGGCTGCTCGATCCCGCTCATTACGTCGGCGAGGCGCAGGCCTACGTCGACGCCGTGCTCGCGCTGCATGCGGGCGCGCAATCACCAGGAGAACATTGATGCCTTTCGCCACTGTCAACGGCGTGAAACTGCATTACCGGATCGACCGTGCGGCACGCGACGACGCGCCGTGGCTCGTCTTCTCGAACTCGCTCGGCGCCGACCTGCAGATGTGGGCGCCGCAGATCCGTCCGCTCACGCAGCATTTCAACATCCTGCGCTACGACACGCGCGGCCACGGCCATTCCGACGCGCCGGCCGGTTCGTACACGATCGAGCAGCTCGCCGGCGACGTGATCGGCCTGCTCGACCACGTCGGCATCGCACGCGCGCATTTCTGCGGGATTTCGATGGGCGGGCTGACGGGTGCTGCGCTGGCCGCACGCTTCCCGTCGCGCATTGTTCGCGCGGTGCTGTCGAACACCGCCGCGAAGATCGGCTCGCCGGAAGTGTGGGCGCCGCGGGCGCAGAAGGCGCGTGCCGAAGGGATGGCCGCGCTCGCCGACGCCGTGCTGCCGCGCTGGTTCACCGACGCGTTCGTCGAACGTGAGCCGCGCCTGTTCGATGCGATCCGCGACACCTTCGTGCATACCGACAAAGACGGCTACGCGGCGAACTGCGACGCGCTGAACGCAGCCGACCTGCGCGAAGAGGTGAAAGGCATCGCGCTGCCGGTGCTCGTCGTGACCGGCGCGAAGGACATGTCGACGCCGCCCGACCAGGGCCGCGCGCTGGCCGCCGCGATTCCGGGTGCGCAGCACGTCGAATTCGACGCCGCGCATATTTCGAACATCGAGTGCACCGACGGCTTCAACCGCGCGCTGCTCGATTTCCTGACCGCGTGAGGCACCGGCGATGGACGACCAGGAACGTTATGAAGCAGGGATGAAGGTGCGCCGCGCGGTGCTCGGCGACGCGCACGTCGACCGTTCGCTCGAGAACCGCACCGAGGTGACCGACGAATTCCAGAACCTGATCACGCGCTATGCATGGGGCGAGATCTGGACGCGCGACGGCCTGCCGCGCCATACGCGCAGCCTGCTGACCATCGCGATGATGGTGGCGCTGAACCGCGGCGAGGAACTGGCGCTGCATCTGCGCGCCGCGCGCAACAACGGCGTGACGCGCGACGAGATCAAGGAAGTGCTGCTGCAGACCGCGATCTATTGCGGCGTGCCGGCTGCGAACTCCGCGTTCCATCTCGCGGACAAGATCTTCAAGGAGCAGGATGCGGCCGGTTAAGTACCGGGTGTAGTCCGAGCTTGGGTCGAGGCACGCTGATGGTGGCGGGCCTCGACGATGAATGAACGTGCCGGCAGAGCATCGGCGCGCGGCGCACCGGATGGCCGGTGCGCGAATAAAGGCAAGACGTGGTTCCGAGGCCGCGTCGCTTGTATATGTCAGGAGACTAGCGATGAATCGCACACCCGTGGTCGATGTCCAGACCTTCATCAACGAGCAGCCGTTCGGCGGTTTTCAATGGCTCGTATTCCTCATGTGTTTCGTGATCGTGCTGCTCGACGGCTTCGATACGGCTGCGATCGGCTTCATCGCGCCGTCGCTGCTCGGCGAATGGAACCTCACCAAACCGGATCTCGCACCGGTGCTGAGCGCCGCGCTGTTCGGCCTCGCGTGCGGCGCGCTCGTGTCGGGCCCGCTGTCCGACAAGCTCGGGCGCCGCTCGCTGCTGCTCGGCTCGGTGTTCCTGTTCGGCGTCGCATGCCTGATGTCCGCATTCTCGACGACCATCGGGCACCTGACGATCCTGCGTTTCATCACCGGCGTCGGACTGGGCGCGGCGATGCCGAACGCGGTCACGATGATGGGCGAGTTCTGCCCGGACAAGCGCCGCGCGACCGTGATCAACCTGATGTTCTGCGGCTTCCCGCTCGGCGCCGCGTTCGGCGGTTTCCTCGCCGCATGGATGATTCCGCATTTCGGCTGGCGCAGCGTGCTGATCCTCGGCGGCGTGACGCCGCTGCTGCTCGGCGTGCTGTTGCTGCTGAAGATGCCGGAATCGGTGCGCTTCATGGTCGCCAACAACCACGCGGTCGACAAGGTTCGCGCGACGCTCGCGCGCATCTCGCGCGACGCGCTGAACGCCGGCTCGTTCGCGCTGACGGAAGCCGCGCCGCAGACCGGCGGCAAGGGCCTCGGCGTCGTGCTGTCGCGCTCGTACATCGTCGGCTCGGTGATGCTGTGGCTCGCGTACTTCATGGGCCTCGTGATCTTCTACGCGTCGATCAACTGGATGCCGATCCTGCTGAAGGATGCCGGGCTGACGCCGAAGAGCGCGACGCTGATCTCCGCGCTGTTTCCGCTCGGCGGCGTGGGCGCCGTGCTGTGCGGTGTGCTGATGGACCGCTTCAACGCGAACCGTGTGATCGCCGTGTGCTATGCGCTGACGGCGGTGAGCGTCTATGCGATCGGGCAGGCGGCCGGCAACGTCGGGCTGCTCGTGCTGGTCGTGTTCGTGGCCGGCGTGCTGATGAATACCGCGCAATCGTCGATGCCGGCGCTTGCCGCCGCGTTCTATCCGACCGAAGGGCGTGGCACGGGTGTCGCGTGGATGCTCGGCGTCGGCCGCTTCGGCGGGATTGCGGGATCGTTTCTCGTCGCCGAGCTGACGCGCCGGCACTTCTCGTTCGCGGGCGTGTTCGCGACGATCGCCGTCGCGGGCTTGCTCGCGTGTGTCGCGCTGCTGATCAAGCAGATGGCGCGGCCGCATGGCGTGACGCAGCCGGCAGGCAAGATCGAATCGCTCGGGCATTGAGCGAAGCGCGGGCCGGTGCGATGCGCCGGCCCGCCGCTACGGCGGCCGTCGGGCCGCCGGCTATTCCTCCGTGTCGTGTTCCCTCACGAAAGTGCGCAGATACGCGCGCAGCGCGGCCTCCCGGCCGCGATGATCGGCGAGGTTCGCGGCGCCCATGTCTTCCTCTTCACCGAACATCGTCGGCGGCGCGCTGTAGATGCCGATCTCGATGTCCTCGCGCAGCACGCGAATCTCGTGCGTGAGCGGGTGATACTCGGCGATCCAGTGCATCCCCTCGATGTGTTCGCCCGCCCTCAGCAATGGCTTCATCGACACTCTCCCGGCAGCAGCGGCGCAACCGGCGAAACGGTTGGGCGCGCCCGTAACAAAAGGGTACGCCTGCATCGGGCGAATCTCAACGGGCGCGCGGTGAGCGCTCACTACGCAAGTAGGTGCGCGACCAGCGGGTACAGCGACAGGATCAGCAGCGCGGCCATCGTCATGTTGAACATGCGCAGCGCGCGCGGGTTCGACAGGAAGCGGCGCAGGCCGAGGCCGAAAGCGGCCCACAGGCAGATGCACGGGAACCCGATCAGGATGAACACGACGGCCATCCATGCGGCGTTCATCCCGTAGTCGGCGGACAGGCGGACCGTCGTCGCGGCGGTCAGCACCATCATCCAGGCCTTCGGGTTGATCCACTGGAACGCGGCGGCTTCGATGAACGTCATCGGACGCGGCTTGCCGCCGTGCGCCTTCACTTCGCCCGACGTGCCGATGCGCCACGCGAGGTACAGCAGGTACGCGACGCTCGCCGCTTCGAGGATCGTGTACAGCACCGGCATGCGCTTGAACGCTTCGCCGAGGCCGAAGCCGACGCAGAGCATCAGGATCGCGACGCCGATGCTGATGCCGAACAGGTGCGGCATGGTGCGGCGGAAACCGAAATTGACGCCGGATGCGAGCAGCATCGTGTTGTTCGGGCCGGGCGTGATCGACGTAACGAGCGCGAACAGCATGCCGGCGGGCAATGCGCTGAGGGTGAGGAATTCCATCGCGGATTCTCCATTCGGTTCTGGACTGGGATGGAGGTCAGTTTAGCGACGGTTTTCTGTACAGTACCGGTACAGTTTTATGGATGGATGCCGGTACGGGGAAGGTGCTTGGGATGATGTCACGGTGCTACTGTTGTTAATTTTTGGACTTCCGCGTCGGCCCCCTCTCCCTCCCCGTGAGCCCGCCTTCCGCGGAATCCCGCCAGACGAACGCAACCAGATCCACTTCGACCGCAGCGTATCGAGGCAGCCGGAATGCGCTCACTGACGTTCTGGCGTGTACGCCCGCTTCGCCGAACACGGAATACACCACCTCCGATGCGCCATCGGCGACGGCACTGTGTTCTTCGAATGCAGGGTCGCTTTGCATGTAGACGCCGATGCGCGGAACGGCCCGGACCCGGTCGAGGGTGCCGAGTGAGCGTTGCAATAGCGCGATGCAGCGAGCGGCACAGATCATCGCGCCGCGCCGGCCACTGTCCACCGACACGTCCGACCCGATCAAACCGCGAACGGCGATTTCGCCGTTGAGCTTCGGAATCTGTCCACTGACGAAGATCTGGTTGTCACAGCGCACGAGCGGCGCGTACCGCCCGGCCGCACCCAAGTCCTCGTCCACGGCGAGTCCCAGCGCATCGGCAATGCCGCGGAATATCGCGTCCCGGTTCGTGTCGATCGTCTCCGTTTCGTCGTCCGGCGCCGCGGCATTCATTGATACCCCGGCGGGCAATCGCGGGAGGCGTCCGTTGAGTGCGCGATCGCGTGGCTGCCATACGCAACAGCCGCCGCGTCCCAGCCGACGTCGATGTGCGATGCCATGACCTGCAGGTCGCGCCAGTGACGTTGTGCAGGATGGGCGTCAAATGCCGCGGCGGTGCCCATGCTGCCGATCAGTCGCCGGATCGCGTCGACGCAAAGCTGCGCGATGAATGCGCGATCCCGCCTGATGCGGACCGTCTCGGCAGGCGACACCGCGCGCCGCGCGATGCCGGCCATGTGCAAGGTGCGGACCAGCGCGTCGTAGAGACGGCCCGCGCAGGCGAGCTCCGCGTCGCTTTTCGCGATGTGCGCGCAAAGCACCGCATCGCCGCTTCTACCGCGGTTGCGGAGCGCATCGATGCAGTGCCGGTACGCGCCCTGTGCGCAGCCCAGAATCGGTCCGATGATCCAAGTCGTGCTGTAAGGGATGAGCGGCACGTCGTACAGATACGCGTCGGGATGCAGGTCGGCGCCGGCGGGATGCGGGCCAAAATAGTTCGAACGAGGGAAGACCCACTCGTCCGATACGTGCAGCTTGTCGAATGCAATATCCCTGGAACCTGTCGCGCGCATCCCGGACACGTGCCATGTGTCGAGCACACGGACATCTTCGCGTCGAACCACGACCTTGAAGATCTCCTGGGCCTCCGGTGCGTCCGTCCCGCTGAGTCGTGCCGAGACGATCACCCAGGTGGCGTGATCGATGCCCGAGCTATAGCGCCAGATGCCGTTCAACCGGAATCCGCTGCCGTCCCTGACGAACGTGCCGTTCTGGACCGTGGCCGTCGCGAACAGCTGTCGTGGCCCGTTCGCGAAGATGATGTCCTGACAGGCGGCGGGCAGGCGCGCCGCAGTCGTCACATGTCCGCCGACGACACTCAACATCCAGGCCGTGGACGCGCACGCGGTGGCCGCGAGTCGCGCAGCTTCGACGAGTGTCGGAAAGTCCTTCTGCAATCCGCCGTAGCGGCGCGGTGTCAGCAGGTGGAGGAGCCCGGCGTCGTGCAGCTCGGCCATTGTCTCGGGCGACAGGCGCGCGAGCTGATCGGCCGCCTGTGCGCGAGCCTGCCAGCGCGGGAGCAGTTGTTCGATGCGCCGTCCGATCTGCGTGCGTTCGAGCTCGAGCCCGTCCACGCATGACCGGATCGTATCCATTGACGGGAGGTCATCATGCAGCTGCATCACGTCGCGTCTCCTCGCGGCCCGGCCACTCTGCGCGGTACGGGATGCTCGAAGCAGAACACGGGCTCGATGCAGGGTTCGCCGAGCAGCGAGACGAATGCCTCGATCGATCGTGCGTCGTTGGACGCGACGAACTCGTGGAAATTGGTCCCGTTCCAGAGCAGATAGACATGTTCGAACTGCTCGTGGATCGACGCGACGAGCGTATCGAATGTCACCTGTCCGTTTTGCATCTGCGAAAGCATCTGGTTGCGCTTCCAGTCGATTTCCTCGCGGCTGAAGTAATGGCTCTTGTGCCGTTCGTCCTTGACGCGCTCGCGCTTGTCGTACTCGTCGAGCGAATCGCAGTTGAGCTTCTCGAGGAAGAAGATCAATCCGTTCGGCTTGAGCAGGCGCGCGACATGACGAATCTGGTCCGCGCGATCCACGCCATAGAACTGAAACGCGGCAGTCTCGTAGATGTAGTCGAACGTGCCGGAGAAGCGGTCGAGGCGCGCATGCTCCCGGAACAGCCGAGGGGTGACGTGGGCGAATGCCTGCGGGTGGAACGCCGAGAAGTCGTGATTGGCGAACCGGTTGAACGTCGTTTCGTTGGCCGGATTGGGCGAGTTCGTGAAAGTGCGGATCAGGCCGTTCGATCGTTTTGCCAGCGTTCTGCCGTTGGTGCCGTCGAAGGCATCGACTTCGTAAAACTCGAAGTGCTGAT
Source organism: Burkholderia contaminans (assembly GCF_029633825.1). NCBI lineage: Bacteria > Pseudomonadati > Pseudomonadota > Betaproteobacteria > Burkholderiales > Burkholderiaceae > Burkholderia > Burkholderia contaminans. Next base: position 1,802,888 of record NZ_CP090641.1, read on the forward strand.
CCGCGTGCTGCCTGCGACGCTCGGCATACCGCGTGAGCGCGACGCCGACGCGCGACATTTCCTCCAGTATGGCCGGCACGCTGGCAAGAAAATGCGTGAATAGCGGCCCGGCTTCGGCGACCATCAGGTCGTGATAGGCAAGCACGTCCGGATCGCGCAGCAAATGGCGAATGCGGCTCGCGACCGATTGCTTCGGCACCTGCGTCGCCCCCGTCGCGAGGCTGTGAAAATAGTTTGCCATCCGGATCATCGGCGCGCTTTCCAGGTATTGCTCCGCGCCGTCCTCGATTCCGCTTGACGTCATGGTTGACCTCTTTGCATGTGGTATCAGTTCAAACCTTGGGCGGACACCTTGCCGCCGAACGATCTTGGCAACGCTCGCAGAAAGTCGATGCTTGCCGGAACCGAGGCGGAATCCAGATGGCGGCGACAATGATCGAGCAGCTCGATTGCATTGGCCGCGGATGTCGCAGCCGGAACGACATAGGCTTTGGGGACGCGTGCGCCGTCAGACCGGGAAACCGGTACGACGAGCGCTTCCGCAACGGATTCGTGGTCGAGCAATACCCGCTCGACGGCGCGCGGATTCACCGGCACGCCGTCTCGATCGAACAGGTCGCCCTTCCTGCATTGAAAGAACAGGAATCCGTCCTCGTCCATCGCGAACAGATCACCGGTCATGAACACGCGCAATTCACCGAAACATCCTGTGCGAATGACGCGGGCGGTATCGCTTTCGCGCCCCCAGTATTTCTCCATCAGCAGATCGCCGGCTACCGCCAGTTCACCGACCTGCCAGGGCTGGACCACGAGCGCATTGTCGTGGCCGACGAGGTAGGTTCTGATGCCCGGAATGGCTTTGCCGACCGAGCCGATACGTCGATCGAGTTCGGCGGGCGGCAGGTAGGCGATGCGTTTGCACTCGGTCGAACCGTAGTTGCAGTAGATCAGGACAGCCGGCAGCGCACGCCTGATCAGGCGAATGTAATTGCCGGGCAACGCTTGTCCGCTGGTCGAGACATACCGCAGCGATTGCAGTCTCGAGGCAGGCAGGTCGCCCGATTCGCACAGACGGAAAAGCGCCGGCGGAAACACGTGCAGGCCGGTTACGCCGTGTCGCTCGATGAGGTCGACGATGGCGGCGGCCGACGCGGGCAACGCCGTCTCGACCACGGCACGGCCCCCGAACAGCAGCGGCATGACCGTGTTGTAAAAGCCGTAGTCCGAGCTCAAGCCCGGGGAGAAACTGAGCACGATGTCGCGTTCGCTATTGGCGAGATAGCCGGAGACCGAGCGGAACGCGGCAATCATATTCCGGTGCGTGACGAGCACGCCCTTCGAATCGCCGGTCGAGCCGGATGTGTAGAAGATCGTTGCGGCGTCATCCATGCAGGGATTGTCCGCTTCGGATGCGCCGTCGGTCGCGAAGCAGACGACATATTTCGACAGGTCGCCGCGGGTCGCGTCGATCGTGACCGCGCGATGACGGGATGCGACGCGGGGCGAGGTCGATCGCGATGCCACGAGCGCGCTGGCGCCGCAATCCGCGATATGCCGCTCCAGTTCGGCGGTGTCGATCGTGTGCCTGATGCAGGCCAGTACGCATCCTGCCTTCAGGATGCCGAATGCAGCCGCCACCGCATGCACGGACGTCTCCGAATAGAGCGCGACGCGCGCGCCGGCGGGAATGCCGAGACGGTGAAGCGTATCGGCTATCGTCGACATCACGTCCAGCAATTCGCCGTAGGTCGCCGGACGCCCGTCGACCACCAGCGCGACTTTGTCTCGACGACTGCTCGCGCTGCGCTCGAAATACTGCGGGAATCGTTCGATCATGGCATCAGCCTTCATGCGAGGATACCGACGCCGACGAGGGGCTATGGTCTTTTCGAATGCGGTGCGCGAGCGAGACCAGCAACCCGAGGCAACCCATGCACACGGACAGCACCATGATCACCGTGTCGGGTCCGAAACGCGTCGAGAACACGCCTACCGCGACGCCCGCGAGCGGCTGTGTCATGTTGTTGAGGAGGATGACGACGCCCGTCGTCTTGCCGTAGTCGCGCGCGGGGATGATCTTTTGCCGCGTGCTCCGGATGTACACGTTGAACATCTTGTCGAACCCGACGATCAGCAGGAAGCCAAAAACGTAGCCCCCGATTCCCGGGCTGGCTGCCGCGATAACACCGCCGACACAGATCGAAGCGAAGCCGACGAAGCCGAGGATGCGCCTCGGGACATGCAATCTCGCCGTCATCAGCAGAATCGCGATCGTCACGCACGCGCCTGCCGTTTGCAGTCCTGCGTAATAGCGTCCGCTTTCGTGATGAAAGCCGGTGACCATCGCGGCGGATGTCGCGAGCGTGACGCCGATCACGAGATTCTCCGCGGCAGCCAGCATGATGACGGCCTTGAGGCCCGGGAGATGGACGACGTGAGACAAGGCCGTCCTGATCGGCTTGAACCAGGTGCCGTGCGTGCCTTCCGGCATCGCGAATTCGAACGCGCTGGCCTTTTGCCAATAGGCGAGCGCGACGTCGGCTGTGACGAACAGCACGGCCGCGGCCGCCACGACGAATTCCCAGCGCCACCAGGACAGCAGGATCGCCGCGAGCATGGGGCCGAGCACCAGGCCAAGCTGGTCGGCCAATTGCGAATACGACAGCACTTTTTCGAAGTGGTGGCTGCTGAATATCTGCGGCAGCATCACCTCGCGTGCAACGATGCCCTGACTCGTCAGCATGCCGCACAACGCGGACAGCGCGATCAGCCATCCGATGCCGCCGACGAGGTCGTAGGCGGCGACGCCCGCGACGCATACCGCCGCACGGAGAACCTGGCTGACGCGCATCAGTTTCGTGGGCGAATATCGGTCGCAAAGCGCGCCGAGAAACGGGAAGCACAGGTATCTCGGCAGTGTTTCGAGCGAAAACGCGATGCCCGACCAGGACACGCGCCCTGTCATCTGAAAGATGACCAGCGGCACGAGGAACAACAGAATCTGGTCGGCGAGGCGGGCAAGGAAAAGAGAATGAAAAAAGGCTTGATGCTGGGCACGCACGAACGGTCACCTTTCTTTTGCACGGAGCACGCGATGCATGCGCGCTCCTGCGGACGTTGCCGGGAGGGCCGGTACCTCGGGGCCTCCCGGAATGAGCGTATCGAGCCTCAGTAAGCGGATGCTTCTGCAGACTCCAGGTTATGCCGTTCGTGTCCCTTGAGCGGGGGATTGAAGACGCTGACAAGCACCAGATCCCCGTCTTTGCCGCCGCGCAGGTAATGCTGGTCGTGTTGATCGAGCACGTAGATGGTGCCCGGGCGGATCGGAAAGACGTTACCGTTCATGTCCTCGACCTCGCCTTCGCCTGCAATGCAATAACAGGCTTCGAGATGGTTGCGGTATTGCAGCAGCGATTCCGTACCCGCGCGCACCACCGTATGGCACACGCCGTAGCCCATGCCGTCCTTTTCCGTCAACAAGCGATGGCTCGTGCCGGATCCCCATTCGACAAGCAGTCCATCTTTTTCGACATCTCTCAGGTTCCTGACAAACATATTCGCACTCCTTTCTTTTGTGTAAGAAATTATTATCCTGCTCTCGGCGGAAGCGAAGCCACGAAAAAGAAAGCCAGTTCCCGTAACGGAATGGCCGGCTAAATCATGTAGTTTTTCAACATTAACCGCAGATGGCGTGGCTGGTCAAGCGTGGGATATGCGGGAATTTCGGGGGATTATGTAAATCTATTGGGGTAGTGGTGGGGGCGTGTCTGGTGATTGGTAGTGTAGTTTTTCTACATTTTCGTCGATTGCCTGGCTTTCAAAGCTGTCTTGATGAGGGGTGTTTTCATAGTTTGGGAAGGGTTGAATGTTCCATCTTCGATGGATTGTATTGAACCTGGCATTTTTGCGAGCTGCTTGATCCTTCAGTAATCGAATCGATGGTGTCGGATGGATTTCCATTTTGTGCTCGGATCATGAGTTGTGTTGAATTTTTGGACCGGCGTCACCAGCCGCTCGAGCCGTATTTCAGCCTGGCGTGACGGCGAGGCCGTCCGTGCGCATGCCCGGCATGGACGGGTATCGAGAGGTCGCCGGATGAGCCGCGTTCCGGCGCATGCACCGGCGACGACGCGCGCTACCAGGCCGCCGCCACCCGCACCTTCGAACACTTGAACCACAGCCTCACGGCCCCGACGCCGCCCGCGACCGGAATCCGCGGCAGCAGAAACGGATCGTCGTTCGTACCGGCACATCCGCGCCGGGTCGTCGTCGCGTTGCCGTATCCGGCAGCAATGACCTGATCGCGCACGCGCGCATCCAGATCGCCGTACGGGTAGCAGAACGACTCGACCGGCTGGCCGCCGAACGCCTCGAGCCGCCGCTTCGATTCGATGATCTGAACTTCCGCAACATGCGCCGGCACGTGCGACAGCGCGACGTGATCGAGCGTATGCGAGCCGATTTCATGGCCGTGATCGCGCCAGGCGAGCATGTCCGCGCACGTCATCAGCGGCGAGCGGGCTGTATCGGCACCCGCATCCCAGTCGTTCTCGCGGCCGAACCGGCCGGCGACGAAGTAGCAGGTCGCGGTGAAGCCGAGCGCGTCGAGCACGGGCATCGCATGCGTCAGCACGTTGAGAAAGCCGTCGTCGAACGTAATGCCGAAGACCTTCCCGCTGCGCTCGCCGCGCAGGTACGGCTGCAGTTCGCGCACGCTCACGCCGCGATAGCCGAGCCGCCTGAACAGCATCATCTGGCGGCGGAACGCATCGGGCGCCACGCTCAGGCTGCGCAGCCGGTCGGTCGGCGGCGGCAGCGTGCGGACCTGGTGGTACATCAGGATCGGGTAGCGCGTGGCGGGCAGCAGCATGAGCGGGTCGCGGGAACGGGAAGTTACGCGGCCTTGCGGAAGATCCGCAGGGTCTTGAAGTCGCCGATTTCGACGAAGTCGGCATTCGCCGCCCATTGCTCGATGATCGGCTCGGCCTTCCGGTACGCCGACGAGCCCTTGTAGAACAGCAGGTGGCCTTCGCGTGCGGTGTGTCGTGCGAACAGGTCGAGCACTTCGGCGTCGGTCTTCGCGCCGTAGCGGCTGTTCGTCTCGTCGCGGAATTCGCACAGATGGAACAGCGTGACGACGTCGAAGGCCGGCAGCAGGTCCGAGTTGCTCGTATAGATATCGCCGAAATAGGCCAGATAGGTCTTGCTCACCTCCGGTTGCCGCGTGACGAGATCGACGTACGACTTGTATTCCTTCGGCGACGCCGTCACGCCGAAGACTGTGTTGTTCAGGTGCGGCCGCGCGCATTCCACGCCGACATGATGATGGCCGCCGGTGCCGAAGTGATAGATGCGGATGCCGTTGAGGCACGCGGCTTCCAGCCATTCGACGAAGTGCACGTCACACGGGCACTCCTGCGTGCGCAGATCCCAGTACTTCTTCCAGATGTTCATTGCCATTAAACGGACCTCAAGGATGTCACCCGACGATTGGGGTTGTGGCGAATCGATTTCTGATAAACGAACAGCGTCGCGTCGATGAATCGTTCGAACGAGAATTCGCGCTTGCCCTTCAGCCGCGCGCTGCGTCCCATCGCGCGCAAGCACGCGGGTTCGCGCACGATCGCGCGCAGGATTTCCCCGATCGCTTCGGGCTCGCGCGGCGGGACGACCCAGCCGTCCACGCCCGGCTCGACGTTCTCGGGCAGCCCGCCCACGCGCGTGACGATCGCGGGGCAGCCGAGCGACATCGCTTCGCGGCACGCATACGACAGGCTCTCGTGGTACGACAGCACGAACGACACGTCGATGATCGAGAACGGCGCGCGCACGTCGTCGAGGCGGCCGGTGAACGCGGTGCGCGCGGCCATGCGGTGCAGCGCGATCTGCTCGCGCTGCTCGGCGGTCGGCTCCGCGCCGACCAGCAGCACGCGAAACCGCTCGCGCTCGTGTTCGGGCAGGCGGCCCAGCGCCGCGATCAGGTCCATCCAGCCCTTCTCCGGCGCGGTGCCGGCGCTGCTGCCCAGCACGATCGCGTCCGCGGCGGACGGCCCGAACAACGCGATCTTGCGGCGCCGGATTTCGTCACTGGCGAGGCGCTGCGCGGCCTGCCGGCGCACGCCGTGCTTCACGACCGTGACGTTTCCGTACGGTGACCGCAGCGCGAGCATGCCCGCCACGTAGTCGCTGACCGCGATCGTGTGATCGGTGGCGAGGCGTGCGCGCAGCACGTTGCCGAAGCTGTCGGCGCGATAGGTGTTGTGTTTGGTGAGCACGACGGCGGGCCGATACCGGCAGCCGAGCAGCGCGAGCATCACCTGCCGGTGATCAGCGGAGCCGTTCACATGGATGACGTCGAAGCGCTCGGCGACGATCCGCTGGCGCAGCCGGACGATTTCCTGCCACAGCCGGTTCCAGCGCGGCTTGAATTCCATGTCGAAGATGGCCACGTCGGGGCTGTCCTTCAACAGCCGCGACAGGCGGCTGCCTTCCGGCGACGCGACGGTTACGCGATGATGCCGGCTCATCGCGGCGGCGAGATCGCGGACGTAGGTGTCCTGGCCGCCGCCGTAGTCGCCGTGGAAGTTGGTATACAGAATGTTCATCACGATGCCGCCTTTCCTCGATCATTCATTGGGCAGGACTGCTGAGAAAATGAGCGCGTCCGCCTGTTGAAAGCAATGACTCGAACCTGGTCCCGCGTTGTCGATGCGGAATCGCGCATCGACGCCCGGGCAGGGCGTCACCGCGAATCGTTTCAAAATATTACAGAAGCATTACGTGCCGTAGTGTCAATGTCTGCGCATCTTTGTGAGGATGTGTCGCGATCGTTCACGGTCTCGTCACGCAATGCGGTGCTGCCGGGGAGGAGGGGGCCGGTGGCGCGGTTTGCCGTCGCCGGGCGGCGCGTGAACTGTGGCAAGCCCGGCGCGACCGGCAATGTGGCCCGATTACCCGCCTGGTCGCGCAGGAAGCGGGCTGGATCGCGACAAAACCCGACTTTTCGACGACATCCGGACGGAGATCAACGCGGGCGACTTTCAGATTTGAAAGCAGGGAGGCCATTTGCGTTAGAATGCCCCCCCTTGTCCGCCGTGGCGATCGCCAAAGGCGGGCTTGTCGCACCCAGAGAGACGTGGGTTTCGATTCGTAGCCGGGCGCGGAAGATGTGCCAGCCGTTAGCAACATACGCTTTGTGATTTGGATTACTAATGAAGAAGAAGCACAACATCACCAAGTACATCGTTGTCGCGATGATTCTTGGAATCGCAGTGGGTTACGCCTGTCATAGCGCGTTTCCCGACCCGAACATGGCGAAGGAGGTCGCCGGCTACGTATCGTTGCTGTCCGACATATTCCTGCGCCTGATCAAGATGATCATCGCGCCGCTGGTATTCGCGACGCTGACCGTCGGCATTGCGCAGATGGGCGACGGCAGCGCGGTCGGCCGCGTCGGCGTCAAGGCGTTCGGCTGGTTTTTCATCGCGTCGTTCACGTCGTTGCTGCTCGGCCTGCTGACCGCCACGATCCTGCAACCGGGCAGCCATCTGAGCCTGCCGCTGCCGGCGTCCGATGCGTCCCTTGGCCTGAAGACGGGCGCCTTCACGCTGAAGGATTTCGTGGTCCACCTGGTGCCGAAGTCGATCGCGGAAGCGATGGCGAACAACGAAATCCTGCAGATCGTCGTCTTCTCGATCTTCTTCGGCACGGCGCTGTCCGCGCTCGGCGAGTCGGGCAAGCGCCTGACCGGCGTGATCGACGATCTCGCGCAGGTGATGCTGAAGGTAACGGGCGCGGTGATGTGGTTCGCGCCGGTCGCGGTGTTCGCGGCGCTGGCGTCGACGATCACGACCCAGGGGCTCGGCATCCTGCTCACGTTCGCGAAGTTCATGGCGAGCTTCTATCTGGCCCTGGCGCTGCTGTGGGGCGTGCTGACGCTCGCCGGCGTGACGTTCCTCGGCAAGCGTGCGTTCACGCTGATCCGGCTGATCCGCGAGCCGTTCCTGCTGTCGTTCGCGACGGCGAGCTCCGAAGCCGCGTATCCGAAGCTGCTGGACGCACTCGACCGCTTCGGCGTGAACCGCAAGATCTCGAGCTTCGTGCTGCCGATCGGCTATTCGTTCAACCTCGACGGCTCGATGATGTACTGCACGTTCGCGGTGCTGTTCATCGCGCAGGTGTACGGCATTCATCTGCCGCTGGGCACGCAAATCACGATGCTGCTGATGCTGATGGTCACGTCGAAGGGGATGGCGGGCGTGCCGCGCGCGTCGCTGGTCGTGATCGCGGCGACGCTCAACCAGTTCAACATGCCCGAAGCCGGGTTGCTGCTGATCATGGGCGTCGACATGTTCCTCGACATGGGGCGCTCGGCCACTAATGCGGTCGGCAACTCGATCGCGGCGGCCGTGGTCGCGAAGTGGGAAGGGCAGCTCGACGATCCGCGCGACGACAACGATCCGGACAATGGGCGCGCGATGAAGGTGAAGGTGCCGGAGACCTCGGCATCGGCATGACGTGCGGCAGTGCGGCAGCGCAGCGATAGTGGCGCGTTGCCTGCTTCCCGGTAATGAATAATCGCCGGCCTGGATTCGAAACGGATTCAGGCCGGCGATTTGTTTTGGGGCGATGATTCCGTCTTGAATTCAGGCGTTTTCCCTCGATTCCCTGATTCCCCGATTGATACTTGGCGCTCGCCGTTTCAATCCGCAGCCGTTGAACACGCGGCGATATTCCCGCAAACGGGCACGCGCCTGATTTTCCCGATCTCCGATTCGACGTGTAAGTGACCATTCACTGTCGTGCAGTCGCGCTTGCCGTCTGCGTGCTTGGGTGCGACGGTCGATACCATCAAAGCTGAATCCGAGAAAAGCGCAATGGCGCGAACGATTCGCAATTTTTTTCCATTTATATAACGCTATTCTCGCGCTGCGCATTATCGAACGCATGCTGCACGTAATACCGACTGCGCCGGATGATTCAGGGGAAGAATTTACGCATCATGGTTTTCAAGCCATCCGGCCGGCCCTTCATGTGAATGTTCGCACCATTCAGGAGAGCATCCGTCATGGTCGCCAGACAACGATTTCAGGCTGCGCTTCTCGCCGCGGCGATCGCCGCGATGACCCCCGCCGTTCACGCAGGCAACACCACCGACTGGCTGGCGAATACGTACGGCACGCTCGCGGCCCACGTCGGCAACGTCGCGCGCGCGATGTGGGTCGCGCCCGAAGGCGTGATCTATACGGCGTCGATGTGGGACGAGGACGAAGGCGGCATCGCGATCTACCAGAACGGCAAGAGCGTCGGCTCGATCGGCACGCACTCGGAGTTCCAGGGCAGCGCGATCACCGGTAACGCGACGTCGTTGTTCGTCGCGCTGCAGCCCGGCAAGACGTACGGCAGCGGCGCGGTGGGGCGCTACAACCGCGCGACGAAGTATCGCGACCTCGTCATCCAGGTCAGTGCGGCGACCAATCAGCCGCGCATCGACGTCGTCACCGGGCTCGCGACGGCCGGCTCGCTGCTCTATGCGAGCGATTTCTACGGCAATCGCGTGCGCGTGTTCACCACCGACGGCGTGTGGCAGCGCGACATCAGGGTATCGGCGCCCGGCGCGCTCGCAGTGGATGGCACGGGCAACGTGTGGGTCGCGCAGAAGAGCGCGGGCACGATCGTCGGCTTCAGCCCGGCCGGTGCGCTGCTGAACACGATCCGGATGCCGACCGGGTCGCAGCCGTCGGCGCTGGTTTTCGATGCGGCAGCCGGCCAGCTGCTGGTGGGCGACGAAGGCCCGGACCAGAACATCAAGCGCTATACGGTGGCGGGCCGGCCCGCGCTGGCCGGCACGTTCGGCGTGCGCGGCGGCTATCTTGACACGACGACGGGCATCAAGGGGCAGGTCGGTGCGCAGCGCTTCACGCGCATCGTCGGGCTCGGCAAGGACACCGGCGGCAATCTCTATGTGCTCAACAATCCGTGGGGCGGCAGTTGGGATCTCGGCCGCAACGGCGCGACCGACATTCACGCGTACAGCAGCACCGGCAGCCTGCGGTGGACGCTGCAGTCGCTGAACTTCGAAGGGATCGCCGCACCGGACCCGGTTACGGACGGCGCGCTGTTCTACGGGGGCACACATGTGTACAGCGGCAGCGCGGGCGGCAAGTTCGTCGCGAACACGGTCGATCCGTTCACGTATCCGGCCGATCCGCGCATCAACATGAGCGATACGCAACGCGACGAGCATTTCGGGTTGCTCACGTCGGTGGGCGCGAACCGGATTCTCGTCGCGGCGGGCCAGAATCCGCCCGTCTTCACCTTCTTCCACTTCAACGCGGCGAACGGTTATATCGCGATTCCGGACGGCTCGATCCCGGGCCCCGCGTTCAATACGACGCGGCGCGTGACGAGCGGCTTCAGCATCGACAGCAAGGGCGGCGTGTGGGCCGGCCTCGACAAGACCGGCGCGATTACCCACTACCCGCTGACCGGTTTCGACGCGAGCGGCAAGCCGTCGTGGGGGCCGGGCGTCGCGACCCGCGTGCCCGACAGCATCCAGCCGCTCACGCGCATCGTCTATCTCGCGGACAGCGACACGATGGTGCTCGCGCAGGGCGCCATCGGGAGCAACGACTGGACGTCGATCGGCACGCGCATCGAGGTGTATCACGGCTGGAGCGCAGGCAATACGACGAAGCCCGACCCGGTGATCACGCTGCCGCACAGCGGCGCGAAATCGATCGACGCGGTGGGCAACCATCTGTTCGTCGGCTACTGGTTCAGCAGCAGCGGGCCGCTGTGGCCGAACGTCGACGCGTTCAACCTCACCACCGGCAATCTCGACACCACGCTGGTCAATGCGAGCCCGGCGACCGTCGATACCAGCAGCGCGATCGACGCGATGTACAGCATTCGCGCATACCGCCGGTCGAACGGCGAGTACGTGGTGATGAAGAACAACGTGAAAGGGAACAGCATCACCGTGTACCGGTGGACGCCCTGACGTTGATGACGCATGCGCGGCCGCCTCGACCACGGTCGGCGGCCGCGCTCGCGAAACCATGATGTGATTCATCGTGACTCCGCGGGATTTCCATCGCGTTTCCACACAATTTCCACATCACGCGTTCGTAATGACCGGCGTGCGCAACGCGCGCCGCACCGCCCGCCGGGCGGCTGTCCTGAACCTCCCGACACGGAAAACCCGATACGGGCACAATGACAGCGGCGTCGGCGGCACCGCGCGTGCGCACGACGATGAACCGAATCGACTGAATGGTTGCACCGGCGCATTGCCGCGCCGGTGAATTTGCGCGGCAACCCCTGCCGCGTTTTTTGAGCCGAAGTGACGAAAAGATGAAGACGAAAACCACACCGAACCGCCTGTTGCTGATCGCTGTGCTCGCCGGCGCGCTGAGCGGGACTGCCCATGCAGAGACGGCGGCGACCACGGCGACCGTTGCAACGGTCAACGGCACGCCGATCACGCAGGCCGACGTCGATACGCTGCTGCGCGCGTCCGGGCAGCCCGACTCGCCGCAGATTCGCCAGGCGATCAAGAATCAGCTGATCACGCGCGTGCTGGTTCAGCAGGCCGCCGAGAAGGCGAACTACGGCGACAAGCCCGAGGTCAAGGCAGCGGTGCAGCAGGCGAAAACGAATGCCGAAGTGCAGCTTTACCTGCGCGACAACGTGAAGCCCGAGCCGGTGACCGAAGAGCAGGTCAAGGCGCGCTACGACGAACTCGTGGCCACGCTCGGCAAGAACGAGTACAAGCCGCGCCTGATCATCGTCCAGGACCCGGTGACGGCCGCGACGGTGCTCAGCGAGCTGAAGGCGGGCAAGTCGTTCGAAGGGCTCGCGCGCCAGTACAGCATGGCGCCGAGCCGCGATGCCGGCGGCGAGTTGCCGTGGGTGAGCTTCCACACGCCGGCGACGGAAGGCAAGACGTCCGGCTTGCCGCTGCCGGTCGCGCAGGCGCTCGAGAAACTGAAGGTCGGTGCGGTGACGAGCGATTCGATCCCGGTCGACGGCGTGCGGGCGATCGTGAAGCTGGACGCGAAGCGGCCGACGCAGGTGCCGGGCTTCGCGACCGCGAAGCCGGGGCTTCAGCAGCAACTGCAGGCGGCCGCGGTGGAGAAGGCGAGTGCGCAGATGATCGGCAACTTGCTGAAGGACGCGAAGATCACGCAGTAATGCGGCGTCAAAACGCCGGACGTCACGCGCGCCAGACCATGCTCGCGCTCGTTTCGGTGTCCGATTCGCTGCGGAAGCCGAGCCGTTCGTAGAGCCGCCGCGCCGGGTTGCCGTGCAGCACGCTGAGCGACACCGGCACGTGCGCGCGTGCCGCGTCGTTCAGGAGCGCGCTCAGCACGGCTTCGCCGATGCCCCGGCCCTGGTGCGCCGGGAGGATCTGGATCTGGTGCACGTGCCACGCGTCGGTGGCGCGTGTCACCTTCAGCAAGCCGATGGCGTCGTCGCCTTCGCAGACGATCATCGCATCGTCGAAATGCGCGCGGATGCGCTGGTCGTGCGCTTCGTCATCGATCGGCATGCCGGCGCGTTGCAGGTGCTCGGTCATCGTGAGCCGGCGCAGGTTCAACAGGAACGGCAGGTCGGCGGCAGACGCCGGGCGCAGGCGGATTGCGTGTGTCATCGTGCGGAGGCGTTCGTTCGGGAAGGCGGGATCGTCGACGGCAAGGACGAACCCCGCAGCGAATCATTACCGATGGCGGGCAGCCGGTCAAAAGGGGCGCAGCGCCGAGTCCGCCACGCACGCGCGGCCGATCATGCGGCGTGCCGGCCGGATACCTGGTGCGCACCGGCGAGATTGGCGGTCAGCGTGTCGACCACCACGCGTTTCAGGCTCACGAGCGCGGCATGCGCATCGCCTTCGCTCGCATGGAGGCACACGTCGACGGACGGCAGCGGCGGCAGCCCGTCGCGCTCGCCAAGCTGGCGCAGCGTCGGCGGCACACCCACCATCGTTCTCGCCGTCATCCCCAGCCCGCCCGCGATGCCGGCCCACAGGCTTTGCAGGCTGCCGGTCGTGTAAGCGAGCCGCCACGGGATCCCGGCCTTGTCGAGCGCATCGGTGCCGGCCTTGCGGAACAGGCACGGCGGCTTGTACAACGCGAGATCCAGCGGCACGCCGGCGCGCGGGCGCACGTCGACGCCTGGCGGCCCGATCCACGCCATCGGCAGCGTGACCAGATGTTTGGCGTCGGTGCGATGGCCGCGGCCCATCGCGAGCACGATGTCGAGTTCGCCGCCATCGAGCCGGTCGAGCAGCGCGCCGTTGCCGTCGACGACGATGTCGACGCGCACGCCCGGGTGCGTGCGCTTGAACTGGCCGAGCGCGACGGGCAGCCACGATTCGGCGAAGTCGCCGGGCAGCCCGAACCGCACGGCCCCCTCGATCGCCGCGCCGCGGATCGCGCCGACCGCCTCGTCGTTCAGTTCGAGAATGCGGCGCGCATAGGACAGCATCAGTTCGCCGGCTTCGGTCGGCACGAGGCCGCGCCCCTGGCGGCGAAACAGCGGCTGGCCGATCTGCGCTTCGAGCTTGCGCATCTGCTGGCTGACCGCCGACTGCGAGCGGCCGATCCGGTCGGCGGCGCGGTTCAGGCTGCCGAGCCGATCCGCGGCGATCAGCGTGCGCAGCGCATCCATGTCGAGATTCGGAAGCGTCATGATTCGGTTTTTCTTATAAGTCGATTTCGAATTATCGTATTTATTGCACATTCCCGTCGCTACCATCAAGTGAACCGGTCGTTCCGGTTCACGGGGATGCGCGCGATCCGCAGCTGCGGATGCCCGTGAGGTTGTTTCCCTTCTTTCTCTCACGAGGACAGTGAATGAACATCCGCTCGATATTCCGCCAGGGCTTTCCCGGCATGCTGCTGGCCGCATCGATGATTCCCGGCGACGCATCGGCCGCGCCGTCGCTCGCGGGGACGTGGACGCTGGTCGCGGCCGACGTGCAACATCCCGACGGCACGATCGGCCGCGACTATGGCGCCGATCCGAAGGGGATGCTGCTGATCGACGCGCACGGGAACTACTCGCTGCAGATCTTCAAGTCGGAGCGCCCGCGCTTCGCGTCGAACGACAAGGCGACCGGCACACCGGACGAATTCCGGGAAGCCGTACTCGGCTCGAGCACCCACTACGGCACGCTGACCGTCGATCCCGCGAAACACAAGCTCGCGTTTCACATCATCGATTCGTCGTACCCGAACTGGATCGGGCAGACGCAGACGCGAAGCTATCAATTGAAGGACGGCGAGCTGAGCTACCGGGTGCCGCCGCGTGCGAACGGCGACATACCGATCTCGGTGTGGCGGCGCGTGGATTGAGGCGGGAGGGCGTCAAAGCCCCGGCAACCGAGTCTGCAGGCCGGCCGGGCGATGGTCGAGGACATCCGTCACTTCGTATTCGGTTTTTGCTCCGTCCGAGGTTTGCCACTGCTGCGTGCGGACTTTGACGATTTTGGCCGTCCGGCCAGGACGGCGCGCTGACGTGTCCCGGCCGAACCCGGCACACACCGAACTTTTTCGATAACTTCCCGGTCACAACCGCCAGCTTGCGGGCGCGCCGGCGCCCCGTACGCGCTTCCGGCCCCAGTATTCCCCGGGCTGCCCCGTCCGCATATCATTCGCACATCGCGCCCCCGCCGATCGCAGGCGCAGCACACAGGGATTCTCGATGGACACCAAACGATCGCGGCCGGGCCTCGTCGCCGCGCTGCTCTGGGCGGCGCTGTATCTCGCGACCGGCTACATCTCGCACCAGTTCAACGGCCCCGTCCGGCTGACGGGTTACATCTGGCTGCCGGCCGGTGTGACCGTCGGCGCGTTCATGCTGCGGCCGATGCGCGAATGGCTGATGCTGGCCGGCGCGTTCCTGGTCGGGCAGCTCGCGCTGAGCGGCATCGAACACGGCAACCTGGTCAACGCGGTGCTGTTCACCGTCGACGAGGTCGGTGCAGCCGCGCTCGCGGTGTGGCTCGTCCAGCGCGTGCGCTTCTCGCTCGAAGGGCTGTATTTCCTGCGCTCGGTGATCCTCGCCGGCCTGATCGCGGGCGTGGTCGGCGCGATCGGCGGCGCGGCCTGGTACACGGTGGTCAATGACGCGCCGTTCTTCGACGTGTGGTTCGTGTGGGCCGCGTCCGATTTCGTCGGCGTGCTGCTGGTCACGCCGGTGCTCGCGTCATGGTCGCGCTTTCGCGCGCACCGCTCGGGCGATCATGAGCGCTTCGATCTCGTGCTCGGCATGGTCTCGTTCGTGCTGGTCGTGGGCGTCGCGCTCGTGATCTTCGACGGCGACACGTCGCAGAAATTCGGCACCGGCGCGGGCTTCGCGCTGACGTATATCCCGCTGTTCCTCACCGTCGCGGTGACGCTGCTGCTCGGCGGCCGCGCGGGCTCGTCGTCGGTGCTCGTGCTCGCGCTGATCGTGATCGAGCAGACCGCGCAGGGCGACGGTCCCTTCTCGTCGTTGCACGAGCACTACGGCAACGCGCTGCTCGAGGCGCAGCTTTATCTGGCGGTGGCGTCGCTGCTGGTGCTGGCGGTGAGCACGCTGAAGACGACGCGCGAACGCGTGCACGAGCATGCGGCGGTCCTGCAGAACAACATGGAGCTTGCGCTCGCGAGCGCCGGCCAGATCGCGTACGTGCTCGATCCGGAATCGGGGCGGATCGAGTGGAGCGGCGACGTCGAGCGTGTGTTCGGCGTCGGCGTCGATGCATCGCAGATCGCGAGCGTGCCGCTCGTGCTCGAACGTGTGCAACCAGGCGACCGCGAGGCGCTGCGCGACTACTGGGATGCGGAGATCGCGGGCGAGGACCGTGCGTCGCTGTCGCTGCGCATCGTGCAGCGCGACGGCGGCACGCAGACGGTCACCGATCATGGCGCGCCGCTGCTCGATTCGAATGTCGACGTGACGGTGGTGGCGGGCGTCTGGCAACTCGAGCGCGTGTGGCCGGCGGACGAATGAGCGGACGCGCGTCATGACGGGCCGCACGGGCGTCCTGCTGATCCACGGGCTCGGCGGCACGCAATACGATCTCGGTTCGCTGCACAAGGCGATGCGGCGCGCGGGCGTCGACACGCACATGACCACGCTGCCAGGGCACGGCACGCGCCCCGAGGATCTGGTCGGCGTGCGCGCGGAAGCGTGGCTCGACGCGGTGACCGAGCAGTATCGCGCGCTGGAAAACGAGTACGACACGCTGCATGTCGCGGGCATGTGCATGGGCGCGCTGGTCGCGCTGCTGCTGTGCCATCGCGTGCAGCATGCGCGCGGCCGGCTCGCGCTGCTGGCCACGCCGGTGTTCATCGACGGGTGGTCGACGCCCTGGTATCGCGCGTTGCGGCACGTGCTGTACCGCGTGCCGGGTGTGGCCGAGCGGATGCGTGTGGAGGAAGGCGATCCGTTCGGCATCAAGAACGCGACGATCCGCGCGATCGTGAAGAAGAAGTTCGAGCGCGAGGACAGTTTCCACTATGCGTGGGTGCCGCTCTCGTGCGTGCGGCAGGTCGACCGGATGCGCGACTGGGCACTCGACGCCGCGGCCGGCACGCCGTGCCCGACGCTCGTGGTGCATGCGCGCGAGGACGAACTGACGAGCCTGCGCTCGGCCGATTTCCTGCTCGAGAAAATGCCCGATGCGCGCGGGATCGTGCTGGAGAACAGCTATCACATGATCTGCGCGGACAACGATCGCGACGACGTCGCGCGCCACGTGCTCGACTTCTTCGGGTTCGATCCGGCGCATGCGGTGAGCCCGGCGATGGCGCGCCGGATGGGGAGGCTGGAATCCTGACGGCGACGTGCCCGGCTCGGGATGCGCGATATCCGCTGCCCCGGGAACGCATCGGGCCGCGCATGCGTACCGGGGCGTGGCGAATTCATGCCGTTTCCATCGTGCGTCGCACCAGCAGGGCCGAGGTGGCCAACTGGGCGCGTACCGCATCGATGGCGGCGTCGCTCGGCGCAAGGCCTTCGAGGTAGACGAAATCGACCGTCGACAGGCCGATCACGGCGAGCACCTGCTTCAGGTACGGAGTCAGGAAATCGGGCTGCCGCGCCGCTGCGCCGGTGCAGATGCCGCCCGAGCGTACCAGCACGAGCACGGGGCGATCGGCGAGCAGGCCGAACTTGCCTTCCGGCGTGGCCGTGAACGTGCGGCCGATACGCAGCACGAAATCGATCCACAACTTCAGCGCGGCAGGGACCGTGAAGTTGTGCATCGGTGTACTGATCAATATGCCGTCGCTGTGTTCCACTTCCGCGATCAGTTGTTCGGAGTACGCCAGTGCCGGATCGGAATCCGGCTGCCTCGCGACCACCGCGCGCGCATAGTCGGCCGATAGCGAGGGCAAGCCGGGTTGACCGAGGCTGCGCGACACGACCCGCGCATTGGGGCGGGCCGCCCGCCATTGCGCGATCGCTTCATGTGCAATGCGTGCGCCCAGCGAATGACTGCCATGCGGACTGGCATCGACAAAAAGAAGATTGTTCATCAGAGCGCCTGAAGAGACTGACTGAAATGCATGCCGCGGGACAGCAGCCCCTGGCGGAAATAGAAACGCTGCGCGAGCGCGTTGGAGAGCCCGGTATCGAGTACGAGGTGCGCGCAGCCGTGTTGCCGCGCGTCGTCGCGCACCGCATCGAGCAGCCGCTCGCCCAGCCGTTGACTGCGCGCGTGTGCGGTCGCGACCAGGTCGTCGACATAGACGAAGCGCCCGTACAGCGTGTTTTCGAGGTGACGGTATCCCGCCAGTGCGACGACCGCGCCGTCCGGGCTGCCGTGCCGTGCGGTCAGCAGCACATAGCCTTGTTCGGCCTGGCGGCGTATCTGCTGCACGAACGCATCGGCATCGGTCAGGTGCGGGCGCAGCTCGCGCATCACGTCGAACGTCGACCGGTAATCCGCGTCCGTCACGGCGCGTTTCAAATGGATCTCTGGCATCACGATTGCTCCACGGTAACGTCGTTACTGTACGAATCGGATGGCGTATCCTGAAGGTCCAAAAAGTGACTATTTGACTGGGACATGAAATTCGACGATCTGATGCCGGACCGTCATCTCGACATGCCGGTCTATCGGCAACTGGTCCGGCGCTTCCGCGATGCGATCGAGACGGGCAAGCTGGCGCCGGGCAAGCGCGTGCCGTCGGTACGGAGCCTGGCCAGCGAACTCAATCTGGCACGCGGCACCGTCGAAGCGGCCTATCAGATCCTCATCGGAGAAGGGTACCTGGTCGCACGCGGGCCGGCCGGCACCGTCGTGTCACCCCAGCTGCCGAATGGGCGGCAGCCGCGCGCCGCGGCGCCGCGGCCGGATGAACCGCCGCGCGGCGATTCGGCGGCGAGCGGGCCGAAGCCGTTCCAGATGGGCATTCCCGCGCTCGATGCGTTTCCGCGCATGCCGTGGATACGGCTCACCGGCCGTCATGTGCGGGCGATGGCGACCCCGTCGCTGGACTATGCGCCGCCTCAGGGGCACGACGGGCTGAGGCGTGCGCTGTCCGCCTATCTCGGCGTGTCGCGCGGCATCGACTGCTCGGCCGGGCAGATCTTCATCACCGCGGGGTATCGCGGCGCGCTGGACCTGATCTGCCGGACCTTGCTGCGCGCCGGCGACACCGGCTGGTTCGAGGATCCCGGTTATATCCACGCACGCCGCGTGCTCGAGCACGCGGGGATGCGGCTCGTGCCCGTGCCGGTCGACGACGACGGCCTGTGCGTGGAAGCGGGGCTGCGCCGGGCGGCCGATGCACGTTTTGCCGTGGTGACGCCGACCCATCAAAGCCCGCTCGGTGTCGCGCTGTCGCTGCCGAGACGCCTGGCCCTGCTCGACTGGGCTCGTCAGCAGCGGGCCTGGATCGTCGAGGACGATTACGACAGCGAGTTCCGTTACGACGGCCGCCCGCTGCCCGCGCTCAAGAGCCTGGATCGCCACCACCGCGTGCTTTACACCGGATCGTTCAGCAAGGTGCTGTATCCGG
Organism: Burkholderia contaminans; assembly: GCF_029633825.1. NCBI lineage: Bacteria > Pseudomonadati > Pseudomonadota > Betaproteobacteria > Burkholderiales > Burkholderiaceae > Burkholderia > Burkholderia contaminans. The sequence goes on from NZ_CP090641.1 coordinate 1,821,904, forward strand.
GCTTGCGGCTGGGGTATCTCGTCGTTCCGGATGAGCAGGTCGCGGCCTTTCGCGATACCGCCGGATGGCTCGGCGGGAGCGGCCAGATGCTGATGCAATCGGTCGTCGCCGATTTCATGGAGCAAGGGCATTTCGCGCGCCACCTGAAGAAAATGCGGGCGCTTTATGCCACCCGCCGCGCGTGGCTGATCGATGCGCTGGGCAAGGTCTTCGGTGATGCGCTGGACATTCCGCCCCGCGCGGGCGGCCTGCATGTGGTGGCTTACTGGCGCACGGCGGTCGACGATCGCGCCGTCGCACGCATGGCCAACCTGCAGGGCTTTTCCATCCAGCCGCTGAACGACTGGAGCCCGGGCGGCCGGATGCCGCCCGGCATGCTGCTCGGCTTCACGAACCTGACGTCGGCGCAGCAGGCGTTGACGCTGGTTCGGCGCTTGTATCGGCTCGTTTGCGGGTGAAGCGGGTGTGGTGGATTACGCAGCCGTGGGGGCTGGAGTGCGTGCGGCTGGTGGCATGGGTTTGCGACTGTGGGACCGATTTCTGCGACTGTTCTACGCATTGTCGAAAACACCCCGTGATGTCGCTTTCCGGATTCATGCCTCAACGGTTGCGTGTTCGAGTAGGGTGCACGGCCGACATCATGCTGTTCCGACTTTCGACCGAGTCGAAGTAGCCGGCCTGGCTCGCAACTCCGAGGGCGGTTCTCGGCCAGAAGCGGACGTTCGACTTCGCCTCTTGGATCGTTGACAATGCGGCTGTCGACCAGGACGAGATCGGAAAAATGGATAAGAATCGAGCGTTTTTGCTGCCGTTCGGAATCGACCTCCGGGTTGAGGACGGAATCGCAAGTATTGAATCCAACTTGCCGGAAGCACTAGCTAGCTCTGGCGATCCCGTGGAAAACGGGCGCATAGTCGGGGTTGTTGAAGGCGTCGAGCAATTGTTGCTCTCGCTCGCGCGTGTCGGCCTGAATTTGTCCAATCCCCAGGTCGCGCAGGCAATCCACGATTGCGTAGCCAATCTTCAATCAAGCTGAGCGGCAAGCTGCCCTGGTCGGTAACCAACGTGCTCAGGAACCGTCTCACCAGGCCAATACTACTTTGAGGGTCGACAGGCATCTCCTATGCAATACAAAGAAGCTGTGAAGAAAAGCGAGCTGCAGGAAGACTTGTTCATGATCGTGCTTTCCATGGAGCTGACTAATCCAGACGATCTGATTCAGGAAATGCGCGAATGGAAGGAAATCGTGATGGATTGGTACGCCGCCAGAAAACAGGCAGCCACAGAGGTTAGATTTATTGCCGTCTCCGAAGTTAAGTACCATCAAGCGATCGAAGAGTTCACCGAACTCTGTCACGCGAATGACGTGGATCTGAAAGGCGTATTTAAATCTGTGAAATTACACTTGGATCTTCACGATGGAATTGGTACGAAAATTCGTGAGCGTATCTTTGAGATAGGCAAGGAAGATTCGAATCTCTGGAGTCGCTGGTTTGGTCAATCGAAGCAACGTCCTTGAGTGTCCGAAATCGGTCCAGTCGGATGACCGCTCGGGGTCGGCTGCAGTCAATCGGGCGCAACGAAATGGCACTACTCCGGCGCCCCACCGCACCGGCAGCCCGAGCCGCACGCGCCGGCCATCGTCGACCGTGACACCAACCAGCGGCGAAGCCGCTACCCCGCCTCCGGCCGCCGTGCGATCCGCGCGCGGGTGGCCGGCGACGCGAGACACGTGGCCACCGCTTCATAGCCCGGTGCACCGGGGTACGGTGCGACGCGGGCCGGCGGGCTATGGTTCGCGGGACACAGAATGATCGCTTCGTCAGGCCCGACGGCCGACAGGTCCAGCACGGCCGACGAGCGGGTCAGCATGAACAGCGGCCGCATCCCGCCGGCTCCGGCACGCTGGCGAAGGCACGCAATCAGCGCCTCCTGCGTGGGCTGGTCGAGATCCTGCTCGATCATGTCCACGACCAACGCGCCGGTGCCGTCCGCCTCGAGGCCGGCGAGCAGGATGGTCAGCGCCGGGCACGGCGTGGCGCCTTCGTCGGCGAGCCATGCCGACGTGCGTTCGACGCGCGCCTTCAGCGCCGGATCGGCCTGCAACGCGGCGAAGGCCGCCGCGCCGCCATCTTCCAGCCGGTCCAGCCCGATGAACGCGGCGCCGGGCAATGCCTCGGCCAGCCGATGCGCGAGCCGCGTCTTGCCGCTGCCCAGCGAACCGATGATGTAGTTCAACGGCCGGATATCGCGAAATTCGAACCATTCGCCGTCCCACGGCCACGGGAGGCTGAACGCAACGCCCGCGGCGGCCGGCGCGAGCAGGCGCGTCAATTCGCCGTCGCCGGGCATTCGGCCGCGCGCGAGATCGGCGCGGATCGCGCGAACCCTGTCGACCTTGCCGACCAGATCCTGAATACCGCTTTCGAGCGCCGCTTCATGCGTGGCCAATGCGTCGCTCAGGCTGCGGGCGTCGCCGCCCAGCACGTTTGCGACCTGGGCCAGGCTCAGGCCGAGCGCGCGCAGCGCCGCGATTTCGGCCGCACGCGCCAGATCGTCCGGGCCATAGGCGCGGTATCCGGCCACCGTTCGCCCGGGCGTAACCAGTCCTTGCCGTTCGTACAGCCGCAGTGCCTTGGCCGATACGCCGAGCCGCATAGCGGCTTCCGATGCGCTCAGGCCGCGCGTGACATCGTTCATGGGTCACCTTCGGGTCGTCGATTCGTGACGACGAGCATAAAGGCGATCCCAAGGGCCGGGTCAAGCGCAACCACGCGCGAATCGACGAAGACGCATGCCGCGCCGCGCGTCAGTCGGCGGCCGCGAACTCTTCCCGCAACACGCGATACAGCCGCCGGTAGCGGGCGAGCCGCCCCGCCATCAGATTGGCCACGGCGGCATCGGGCGCGACCGTCTCCGTGACGGGCGGCGCGACGCAGACTTCCGCGAGCGTGTCGTTCGTTGCGGCGAGGCGTGCAAGCCGCGCCGCGCCGAGTGCCGCACCGACCGCGCCGTCCGCATGGCGCTGCATCGCGAGCCCGGTCGCATTCGCGCCCAGCCGCGCCCAGAACGCGCTCTTCGAACCGCCGCCGATGAACGACACCGCGTCGAGCGTCGTGCCGGCCGCACGCAACGCGTCGTAGCCGTCGGCCATCGCGAACGCGACGCCTTCCAACACCGCATACGCGAGATCGTCCGCATCGTGCTCGTTGGACAACCCGAAGAACACGCCGCGCGCATGCGCGTCGTTGTGCGGCGTGCGCTCGCCGCAGAGATACGGGAGGAACAGCGGCGCGCGGGCCGGCTCCGCGCGTTCGGCGCGTGCAGCGAGCTCGCCGGCGGTGGTGCCGTGCGCGCGGGCAAGCCAGTCGAGGCTCGCGGCGGCCGACAGGATCACGCTCATCTGGTGCCAGCGCCCTTCGATGCAATGGCAGAACGCGTGCACGGCGGCGTCCGGGTTCGGCGCGAAGCGGTCGTTGCCGGCGAACAGCACGCCCGACGTGCCGAGCGACAGGAAGCCGCTGCCAGCGCCCGTGACGCCCATGCCGATCGCGGAGGCCGCGTTGTCGCCGGCGCCGCCGGCGATCGTCACGGGCCCCGCGATGCCCCATTCGCGCCGCAGCGCGTCACGCAGCTGCGCGGCGGGGGCGTTGCCCTCGACGAGGCGCGGCATCTGCGCGCGCGACAGCTCGGTCGCGGCGAGCATCCGGTCGGACCAGTCGCGGCGCGCGCAGTCGAGCCACAGCGTGCCCGATGCATCGGACATCTCGGACACGAATTCGCCGGACAGGCGCCAGATCAGGTAGTCCTTCGGCAGCAGCACCTTGTGCACCGCGCGGAACACGGCGGGCTCGTATTTCGCGAGCCACAGCAGCTTCGGCGCGGTGAAGCCGGGCATCGCCATGTTGCCGGTGATCGCGCGCGATTCCGGCACCAGCGCCTCGAGCTCGACGCACTCGGTGCCGGCGCGCGTGTCGTTCCACAGGATCGCGGGGCGCAGCACCTGGTCCGCGCGATCGATCAGCGTCGCGCCGTGCATCTGCCCCGAGAGTGCAATGCCGCGCAGCGCGGCGAAGCCGGCCGGATGCGCGGCGCGCACCGCCGCGATCGCATCGAGCATCGCGTGCCACCACGCCTGCGGGCTCTGTTCCGACCAGTGCGGATGCGGGCGGCTGATCGACAGCGCGGCCGAACCGGTCGCGAGCGGGACCGAACGGGAATCGGTGAGGAGTACCTTGACCTCGGACGTGCCGAGATCGATGCCGAGAAATGTCACGTGTGAAGCATCCTGTCAGGGGCGCGCGGTGGTGCACGCCGAAGCGGCGGCGCGTCGTCGCGGACGTGCGGTTCGTTGAGCCGGTGCAGCGCACGGAACCTCGACGGCGGCACCTGCTTCATCGCGAGAAACTGACGGTTGAAGTTCGACAGGTTGTTGAAGCCAACCCGGTAGCAGATGTCGGTCACCGTCAGGTCGGAAAACATCAGCAGCTCGCAGGCCTCGTTGATGCGCAGCCGGTTCAGGTAGCGCACGAACGACGAGCCGGTATGGCGCCGGAAAAACCGCGTGAAGGTGCTGACGCTCATCCCGGCGAACGCGGCGACGTCGGTCTCGCGCAGCATGCCGGGCAGGTTCTGCTGCAGGTACGACAGCACCTGGTTGATGGTCGACGACATGTAGTGCTGCGCGTCGCTGCGGTAGCCGGGGCCGGCGAGCACGCGCCGCTCGCGGCACGACGACAGCCGGTCGAACAGCGACATCAGGATCTCGACGCGCCGGCAGCCGTGCGCGTTCGCGAGTTCGAGCATCAGCGGCACGACGTCGCGGCCGACGCGGTCGGGAAACTGCACGCCGCGCGCCGCATCATCGATCAGGTCGATCACCGGCTGCAGCTCGCTGAACGCGCCGACCATCTTCTCGATCGCATCGCGCGAGAACTGCAGCACGACGTCGCGCGACGGCACGCGCTCACCGTCGGGAAGCTCGCTGACCCAGTTGTGCGGCAGGTTCGGCCCCGTGATGATCAGGTTGCCCGGGCCGAAATCGCCGATGTGATCGCCGACGAACATCTTGCCGTGCGACGACTGGATCAGATGAATCTCGTACTCGGGATGGAAGTGCCACTTCGCGACCGAGTGCGGATAGTCGTGGATCCACGCGCGGAACGATTCGTCGCGGTGGGTGGGAACGATCTCGAGATCCGGGTTCATCGTGTGCTCCGTCGGGGGCGTGCCGGCGTGCTACGAACGGGACATCGACCAGCCCGTCGCGGCGGGCGGCGTGGTGCGCGTCGCGGCCGCCGGCGGTGCCGCGTGCGCGATGGGGTTCGCGTCCGGCAGCGTGACGTTGCGCTCGGTGCCGGCGTCGAACAGATGCAGGGCTGCTTCGTCGAAGCGAAACGCTACCACGGCCCCCGGCGCGGGGGCCATCGGGGCCGGCACGAGGGCCGCGCACGGCTGGCCGTGCCAGTCCAGCGTGACGAGCGCCTCGGCGCCGAGCAGCTCGACGAGCTCGACCGTGCCGGTGAGCGCGAGCGTGCCCGGGGTCGGATCCGGTTCGGTGACGAGCCGCAGGTGGTTCGGGCGGATCGCGACCTTGACCTTCTGGCCGTCGTGCAGCCCGGCGAAGCGCGGCGACGCGAGCGGCCAGCGCGCGCCGTTGCAGTCGAGCAGCACGTTCGCGCCGAGGCGCTCGATCGAGCCCGCCGCGAAGTTCATCGCCGGCGTGCCGACGAAACCGGCGGCGAACACCGTGTGCGGCTGCCCGTACAGTTCGGCCGGCGTGCCGATCTGCTCGATGTGGCCGCCGCGCATCAGCACGACGCGGTCGGCCAGCGTCATCGCCTCCAGCTGGTCGTGCGTGACGTACAGCGTGGTCGTCTTCAGCCGCTGGTGCAACCGCTTGATGTCGCCGCGCAATTGCGTGCGCAGCTTCGCGTCGAGGTTCGACAGCGGCTCGTCGAACAGGAACACGGCGGGCGTCTTGATCATCGCGCGCGCGATCGCCGCGCGCTGCTGCTGGCCGCCCGACATCGCGCGCGGGCGGCGGTCGAGCAGTGCGTCGAGGCTCAGGATGCGCGCGACGTCGCGCACGCGGCGGTCGATCTCGTCGGCCGGCACCTTCAACCGGCGCAGCCCGAACGCGATGTTGTCGTACACGGTCATGTGCGGATACAGCGCGTAGTTCTGGAACACCATCGCGACATTGCGCTCGCGCGACGGCAGGTCGTTGACGACCGCGTCGCCGATCACGAGCTCGCCGCCGGTGATCGCCTCGAGGCCCGCGATCATCCGCAGCATCGTCGACTTGCCGCAGCCGGACGGGCCGAGCAGCACGATGAATTCGCCGTCGGCGATCTCGAGGTCGAGCGGGTGCAGCACGGCGGGGCCGCCGTCGTAGTGCTTCGACAAAGCCTTGCAGGTGATCTGTGCCATGGCTCAATCCATTTCGATCTGAATCTTGACGTCGCGCGGGTGGCCGCTCGCCGCTTCCTCGAACGCGCGCACACCTTCGGAAAACGGGAACGTGCGCGAGATGAACGGCTTCACGTCGATCGCGCCGGACGCGATCAGCGCGAGCGCGCGCGGAAAGATGTTCGCGTAGCGGAACACCGATTCGATGCGACCTTCCTTCGCCTGCAGCGCGACCACGTCGAGCGGCACCGGCGCGACCGGCATGCCGATCAGCACCGCGCAGCCACCCGGGCACATCAGGTCGACGAGGCCCGCATACGCGTTCGCGCTGCCGCTCGCTTCGAACACGACGTCCGCGCCCCAGCCGTCCGTTGCTTCGGCCACCGCGTCGGCGAGCGACTCTGTGCGCACGTCGACGGTCGTGACGGCGCGGTTGTCGGCGAACAGCGCGAGCTTGTCGGGCACGACGTCGGCGAGGATCACGCGCGCGGCGCCGCCGGCGAGCGCGGCGAGCGCCGTCATCGCGCCGATCGTGCCGGCGCCGATCACGACCGCGAGGTCGCCCGGCTTCATCGCCGCCTTCTTCGCGGCCTGCAGGCCGATCGACAGCGGCTCGACGATCGCGCCTTCGGCGAACGACACGTTGTCGGGCAGCCGGTACGTGAACGCGGCCGGATGCACGACGTACGGCGTCAGGCAGCCGTGGATGGGAGGCGTCGCCCAGAAGCGTACGTCGGGATCCAGGTTGTAGAGCCCGCGCAGCGTCGCGGGCGAATCGAGGCGCGGCACGCCGGGTTCCATGCACACGCGATCGCCGACGCGCAGGTGCGTGACGCCGGCGCCGGTCTCGACGACGGTGCCGGATGCCTCGTGGCCGAGCACCATCGGCGCGTCGACGCGGAACGGGCCGATCCCGCCGTGAACGTAGTAGTGCACGTCGCTGCCGCAGACGCCGACCGTATGCACCTTGATCCGGACGTCGCCAGGGCCGACTGCCTGCGGCAGGTCGATGTCGCGCAGCGCGAGTTCGCGCGTACGTTCGAGTACGAGTGCTTTCAACACATCCTCCTTATTTTCCCTTGACCATCGAATTGAGCAGGCGGCTCAGCATGCCGACGAACACGAGCGGCGGCAGCGCGAGCAATACCGTCGACGCGTTGATCACGCCCCACGGCACTTCCTGGCCGAGCGACGTGAACGCGGACGCGACCACCGGCAGCGTCGCGCTGCGCGACGACGTGAGCGCGAGCGCGATCATCAATTCGTTCCACACCAACACGAAGCTGAACACGATGCCGCCGAGCAGCGTGCTCGCGCACACCGGCAGCGCGATGTGCCAGAACACCGCGTACGGGCCGTAGCCGTCGAGCGCGGCGGCTTCCTCGATCTCGCGCGGCAGCCGGCGGAACACGGGGATCGACAGCCACGTGATGGTCGACAGCGTGACGAGCAGGTACGTGACGATCATCGACAGCTTCGTGTCGTACAGCCCGAGATCGACCCAGATCGCGATCAACGGCAGCGCGACCGCGACCGGCGGCAGGAAGCGCAGCGACAGCAGGAAGAACTGGATGTCGCGCTTGCCGCGTATCGGGTAACGCGCGATCGCATACGCGGCCGGCACGCCGAGCACCGCACCGATCAGCACGGCCGCGCCGACGATCGCGATGCTGTTGCCGAGCCCGATCACCACCTCGGGGCTCGACAGTACCTGCTCGTAGTTCGCGAGCGTCGGCGTGAAGATGAAGCGCGGCACGGGCGTGACGATGTCGAGCAGGTGCTTGAGCGAATTGAGCACGGCCCAGAACAGCGGGAACGCGGCGACGAGCAGGATCGCGCCGGCGATCGCGACGGTGGACAGGTTCGAAACGGTCGCGGCGGGGCCGCGGCGGGCCATCAGTCGTCCCATTTGTTGACCCTCTTCCAGATGAGCGTGAAGACGAGCGTGGTCGCGACCATCATCAGCACGGCCATGCCGGACGCATAGGACACCTTGCCGGCGAGGCCGATGCCCTGCTGGTACGCGTACAGGTCGAGCGTTTCGGTCGCGATGCCGGGGCCGCCCTTGGTCATCACGTAGATCAGGTCGAACGAGCGCAGCGACTCGACCATCTTGATGAACACGAGGCTCACGAGCGGCGCCTTCAGCATCGGCAGTGCGATGTACGCATGCACCTGCCACGTCGTCGCGTAGTCGAGCCGCGCGGCTTCGAGCGGTTCGGGCGGCAGCGTCTCCAGCAGCTTCAGGATCACGACCGCGAAGAACAGCCCCCATTGCCACACGTCGACCAGCGCGACCGCATACAGCGCGAGATGCGGATCGGCGAGGAACGCGGTGTTCTCGATGCCGAGCGTGCCGAGCAGCCAGCTCAGGATGCCGGTGAGCGGCGCGTACATGAACTTCCAGATGAACGCGGCCGATACGCGCGGCAGCAGCACCGGCATGATCAGCACCAACGATGCAAAACGGCGCCAGCGGCCATGCACGCGCTCGAACAGGAACACGGCCAGCGCGATCCCGACGAGCACCGCACCGGCCACCGTGACGACTTCCCACAGCACCGACACCTCGATCGCGTTCAGGAAACGACGGTCCGACGCGAGCCGGATGAAGTTGCGCAGGCCGACGTATTCGCTGTCCGGATAGCGCAGCACGCGGTTGCGCAGCGCGAGGTTGATCGCGGCGACCGTTGGGACAAGGCTCAGGACCGCGAGCAGTGCGAGCGTCGGCGCGAGGAATACCCACGGCAGGCTCGTGCGGTCGCGGCGCGCGCGGCCGCGCCGGGCCGACGTTGCGGGAGAGGCCGGACGGACGCCGAGCGCGCGTCCGTCGGCACCGTCATTTGCGAGCGCCATGTTCGAGCGCGTCCTTCGCGTACTGGTCTGCATCGTCGAGCGTGCCGCGGATATCCGTCTGCGTGCCGGTGAACACCTGCTCGAGCGCGATGCCGAGGTTGTCGCCGATATCCGGCCACTGCGGCGTGCGCCAGATCGTCACCTGCGTGACCGGGTTCGTGTCGTTCAGCCCAGCCTGGATCTGCGGCGCGACGTGCTGCTTGAAGTACGGGCTCGCGATCGTGCTCGACCGGTTGTAGTCGCTGAACACGCCGTTGCGCAACCGCGCCTGCTCCTGGTCCTTGCTGGTCGCCCACGCGATGAAGCGGCCGGCGGCCGTCCGCGTGCAGTCGTCCTTCGCGCCGACCGCCGAGATCGCGAAGCCGTGGCCGTAGGCGGCCGACGGCAGCGGCGCGGGCGGGCGCGTGTAGCCGACCTTGCCGGCCACGCTCGACTTGCTCGCATCCTCCATCCAGTCCGCGAACGGCGTCGATTCGATCATGAACGCGACCTTGCCCGAACGGAACGCTTCGAGCGCGTTGCTCCAGTCGTAGGTCGCCGAGCCCGGCGGCGCGTACTTGAACAGGTCGCTGTAGAGCTGCGTGGCTTTCACCGCGGCCGGCGAGTTGAACGCGGGCTGGTCGCCCTTGTCGGTCCAGGCGCCGCCCATGCCGAGCATGAACGGCGACCAGCGCCACACGTTCATCCCCGAGCCGCGCTGGCCGCGTGCGACCCAGCCGTACAGCTTCGGCGGCGCGTTGAGCTTCTTGATCGCGGCGACGAGCTGGTCGAGCGTCTTCGGCACCGGGATGTGCGCGGCGTCGAGCAGGTCGCGGCGATAGAACAGGAAGTCGCCGCCGCCGATCAGCGGCGCGAAGTACGCGACACCGTTGTAGCTCGCGACCGCGCGGCGGCCGGGCAGGAAGTCGTCATAGTCGTATTCCTTCGGGTAGTACTTGAGGAGCGGCACGATCCAGTTGGCCGACGCGAATTCGGCGACGTTCGCCTCGTCGACGTAGTAGATCTGGTACGAGCCTGCGCCGGTCGACGCGTCGAGCCGCGATTTCGCGCGGCGGTCGTTTTCGCCGAAATAGCTGATCTCGACCTTGGTGCCGCTCTTCTTCTCGTAGTCGGCCAGCGACTTCTCCATGACCGACAGGCCGAGACTCTTCTGCGCGAGCACCCGAAGGGTCGGCACCTTGCAGACCTGCGCGGCCGCGACGCCCGGCAGACAGGCGCCGAGCAGCACGCCGGCTGCGACGATTCGCATCTTGTTCACCCGTGTCTCCTTGATTCTGCTTGTTCGAATGCCGTCGATGACGGCAGGAACAATGGTGTGACGGGGGCGATGCGATCACCACATCAAAAGAAAACGCCAACCGATACTTTTTGCTCAGGGTGGGTCGTGCGGTGCACAAAATGTGGTGGTGGGGCGTCCGGACGGCGGGAGAGGGCAGGGCAGTACGTTTTATCCGCGTGCCGGCCCGTGCAGCGTGTCGAGCGCGATCCGGTACACCCGCAGCGCGTTGTCATGCCAGATCGCGCGGCGCTCGGCGTCATCGAGTTGGGTCATCGCGCGAGCGAACGTACGCAGCAGCGCCGGATACGACACGCGCAGCCCGGCCACCGGAAAGTTGCTGGCGAACAGGCAGCGCTGCGCGCCGAAGATCGCGATCGTGTCGCGGATGATTCGTGCGTTGTCCGCTTCGTTCCACGCTGCATCGCGCAAGCCGAGTTCGGAGATCTTCACGACCACGCGCGGCGATGCGGCAAGCGCCTCCATGCCGCGCCGCCAATGTGCGAGCCCCGCATCCGAGCGATCCCACGGCAGCCCCGCATGTTCGAGCACGACGTCGACATCCGGTGCATCGGCGAGCATCGAAGCCGCCTCGCCGAGATGCCAGAACGGCACGCGCAGATCCCAGCTCAGGCCATGCGCGGCGAGGCGTGCCAGCGCGGCCGGCCAGCGCGGATCGCGCAGCGTGCCCGGCCCGTCGACGGACGCATCCGGCGCAGCCGCAGTGCGCGGCTTGAAGCGCACGCCGCGCACGCGTGGCCACGCGGCCTGCTCGGCAAGCCGCTCGTCCGCATCACTCGCGAGCAGGTCGACCCACGCGACGACCGCCGACGGCAACCCGTGCGACGCCGCGACCTCGTGCAGCCAGCGCGTTTCCGCCAGCGCCTCGTCGCGCGCCCGTTCGGCCTCGACGTGCACGCTCGCGACGATCGGCACACCCTGCGCCGCGTGCCGGAGATCGTCCACCCCGAAATCGCGGCACAGCGCCGCGTAGTCGCCGAACATGAAGCGCGCCGGATCGTAGCCCTCCTGCAGCCACGGATAGTGCGCGCCTGCATCGAGCCGCCACAGGTGGTGATGCGCATCGACGAGCGCATCCGGCATGCCGTCGAGCGGCGGCGCGTCGCGCATGTCAGCGTGCCCCGGCGAGCACGTACGACGCATCGGGCTCGCGCAGCGTCGCCAACGCACCGACGAAACGCCACGTATCGAGATCGAGCTCGCGCACGTAGTCGTCCTGGAACGACACGTATGCGGCGCGCCGCGACGGATGGAACGACAGCGCGGTCGGGTTCGCGGGCAGTGCGATGCGTTCGATCTCCTCGAGCTGTCGCGCATCGAACACGGAGATCGACTGCTCGCCCGAGTTGGTCAGCAGCAGCAGGTCGCGGCCGTCGGGTGCGCTCGTGCGGTAGATGCGGTTCGGATCGCTGCGCGTCTTCACGCGGCGCCCGCAGGTCATCGTTTCGGTGTCGATCTCGACCAGCGTGTCGTCGCCGCGATTCGCGACGAACAGCGTGCGCTCGTCGCTCGACAGCGCGTTGCCTTCGGGGCGCGGGCCGGGCATCACCGCGCGCGGCGCGACCGTCGCGTCGCGCGGTTGGAATTGCGTGACCGTATTCGACAGCAGGTGCACGCCGTACGCACGGGTTGCATCGCGCGTGAGCGTGACGAGGTGCGTCTTCACGCCGCCGGACGGCACGGCCATGTTCGGCACGGGCTGCTTGGTCGGCTCGTCGAACACGAGCAGCATGTCGTGCGCTTCGCTCATCGCGTACAGCCGGCCGTCGCGGTCGCTCGCCATCCCGTGCGGCCGGTAGTACGGCCACAGGTCGAGCATGCGCGTGTGCGTGCGTTCGACGAGATCGATTTCGGCGATCCGGTGATCGCCTTCATGGCCGCGCGACCACGCGGTCTCGATCCCGAAGATGCCGACGTACGCGAAGCGCTCGTTCACGTCGACGGTGAACTCGTGCGGGAAGTTCGGCAGCACGATGTGCTTGAGCGCGGTTTTCGTGTCGAGGTCGTAGAAGCTGAAAGTGTGGGCGCATTTCTGCACCAGCAACAGGATGTCGTTCATGGGGGTGTCTCCGTCAATGCGTCAGCAAGCCTGCGTATTCGTGTATCCGGTGTCAGTCCTCGCAGCGTTTCGGCAGCGTCAGCGCGAGCAGGCCGGCCACCGCGAGCGTGATCGCGAGGCTGTACACGCCGGCCGCCGCGCTCACGTGCTGGGTCAGCACGCCGACCGCATACGGGCCGCAGAAGCCGCCGAGATTGCCGAGCGCGTTGATCAGGCCGCGCGCGCTGCCGGCCGTCTCGACGCTGCAGAGCTTCGGCGGAATCGCCCAGAACACGCCGGCCGCCGCCTGCAGGAAGAAGCCGCAGCCGATCAGGAACGCGAACGATACGGCCATCGACGCATGCGTGAGCACCGACAGCGCGAGGCACGCGGCGAAGCCGACGAGCGGCAGCAGCACGAACAGTCGGCGCTTGCCGGTTCGGTCAGACAGATACGACGTGACGAACATGCCGATCACCATCGCGACATACGGGAGCATCGCGAGCAGGCCGATCTTGCCCATCCCGGTGTGCGTGAGGTTTTTCAGCAGGGTGGGCAACCACATCGTATAGCCGTAGATGCCGACCTGATAGCAGAAGTTGATGGCGATCAGCAGCCAGATCGTCGGGTTGCGCAGCAGCTCGCCGAAGGACGCGGCTGCCGGCGTGCCGGCCGCGCGCTTGCGCTCCTGTTCTTCGCGCAGCGCGTCGAGGATGTAGGCCTTCTCGCGCGGCGACACCCAGCGCGCGGTCTCCGGGCCGTCGTCGGCGAACATCAGCCACACGACGAGGCACAGCAGCGACAGCGCGCCCGCGCTGAAGAACAGGTGATGCCAGTCGTACGCGGCGAGGATGAAGCCGGACAGCGGCGCGGTGATCATGCCGGCGAGCGGCACGAACATGATGACCATCGCATTCGCACGGCCGCGTTCGCGGTCGGGAAACCAGTGGCTGACCATCGTCAGCACGACGGGCAGCATCCCGCCTTCGGCCACGCCGAGCAGGAAGCGCAGCGTCAGCAGTTGCCACGTATGGGTGACGAGCCCGGTCAGCACCGACAGCACGGCCCAGCTCACGAGCGACCACGCGATGAAGGTCTTGCCGCTGCCGAGCGCGGCGCGCCGGCCGCCTGGAATCTGCAGGAACAGGTAGCCGAAGAAGAAGATGCCGCCGGCGAGGCCGGCCATCGTCGCGTCCATGCCGAGATCGGCGTTCATTCCGCCAGGCATCGCGAACGCGATGTTCACGCGGTCCATGTACGAAATGATGCAGGCGAGCAGCAGCGGCGGAATCACGCGCAGCCAGCGGCGGCGCGGAATGGCTTCGCCGGCTTCGTAGGCCGGGGTGGCCGGGTTCAACAGGGTCATGGTGTCTCCAGTCTTGGTGGTGGGCGGCGGCGGTCTTCTGATGGACCGCTGTCACGCCGTGACGCGCCGATGTCGTACCGGCCGCCGATGCGCAACGCCCTGAGGCGTTGCACGGGTGAACCGATGTCGGGTGCCTCGCGCCTAGCGCCCCCAGCGCAGTACGAGCGGATCGAGCCGCCGCGCCGCGTCGAGCAAGCCGGCGCGCACCTGTGGATGCAGCTCGGGCCACGGCGCGCGCGGTGCGTCGCACGCGATCACGCCGCCTTCGCGCATCAGCGCCTTCGCGGTCAGGAAGCCCGACTGGCGGTTCTCGTAGTTGATCAACGGCAGCCAGCGCGCATACTGCTCGACGGCTTCGTCGCGCCGGCCGGCGAAATACGCGTCGGTGATTCGGCGAATTCCGTCCGGATAGCCGCCGCCCGTCATCGCGCCGGTCGCGCCGGCATCGAGATCGGCGAGCAGCGTGATGCCCTCCTCGCCGTCCCACGGCCCCTCGATCGCATCGCCGCCGAGCGCGATCAGCTCGCGCAGCTTCGACGCGGCGCCGGCCGTCTCGATCTTGAAGTACGACACCGCGTCGATCTCGCGCGCGAGCGACGCGAGGAACGGCGCGGGCAGCGCGACGCCACTGGCGGGCGCGTCCTGGATCATCAGCGGAATGTCGAGGCCGTCGGCAGCTTCGCGGAAGAACGCGCGCACCTGTGCCTCCGGCACGCGGAACGTCGCGCCGTGATACGGCGGCATCACCATCACCATCGCCGCGCCGAGTGCCTGCGCGCGCCGGTTGCGTTCCGCGCAGATGCGCGCGCTGAAGTGCGACGTCGTGACGATCACCGGCACGCGGCCCGCGACGTGTTCGAGCGTGACGCGCGTGATCAGGTCGCGTTCGTCGTCGCCGAGCGCGAACTGCTCGGAGTAGTTCGCGTGGATGCAGAGGCCCTGCGAGCCGGCATCGATCATGAATTCGAGGCAGCGGCGCTGGCCGTCGAGATCGAGTGCGCCGTGCGCGTCGAAAATCGTCGGCACAACCGGAAAGACGCCCTGGTAGCGTGCGTTCATGGCGGCCCTCACTCGACGATGTCGAACTGGTCGAGGAATTCGGTCTTCAGCGTGAGACCGAGGCCCGGCACGTCGTCGCGCAGTTGCACGAAGCCGTTCTCGGCCACTGGCTCGCCGTCGAAGATGTAATAGAACAGCTCGTTGCCGACTTCGACGTCGAACATCGGGAAGTACTCGCTCATCGGCGACGCGAGCGTGCTCATCGTCAGGTGATAGTTGTGCATCTGGCCCGCATGCGGAATCACTGGCACGCTGTACGCCTCGCACAGCGCGTTGATCTTGTGCGCCATCGTGATCCCGCCGACGCGGTTCGTGTCGTACTGGACGACCGACACGGACTTGCGGTCCAGCAGCTGCTTGAAGCCGTACAGCGAGAACTCGTGCTCGCCGCCGGAGATCGGAATGCGCGTGAGCTGGTTCAGCTCCGCGTAGCCGTCGATGTCGTCGGCGATCACCGGTTCTTCCAGCCAGCGCGGCTGGTATTTCTCGAGCTTCGGCAGGATGCGCTTCGCGTATTCGAGGTTCCAGCCCATGTAGCACTCGAGCATCAGGTCGTTGTCGTAGCCGATCACCTCGCGGATCGCCGCGACCGACTTCAGGTTCTCCACCACGCCCTGCTGTCCGTGCGCGGGCCCGTAGCCGAAGCGCATCTTGAACGCGCGGAAGCCTTCCTTCAGGTAGCGCTGCGCTTCGTCCTGCATCTCCTTCAGGTCGGTGCGATAGAGCTTCGAGTAGTAGCAGGGGATCTTTTCCTTGGTGCGGCCGCCGAGCAGCTTGAACACGGGCTTGCCGACGCTCTTGCCGAGGATGTCCCAGATCGCGATGTCGACCGCCGAGATCGCCGCCATGCCGATGCCCTTGCGGCCCCACGCGTGGGTCGCGCGATACATCCGCTGGTTCAGGTATTCGTAGTCCCACGGATCCTGGCCGATCACGAGCGGCGCGAGGTACTGGTCGATGATCACCTTCGCGACATGCGGCGCGAGCGCGACGTTGCCGAGGCCGACGATGCCGTCGTCGGTCTCGACTTCGACGACCGTCCACGCATGGAAGCGGAACGTGCTCATCGTTTCCTGCGGCGCATACAGCAGGTCCATCGCGTTCGAGCAGAAGTTGCCCTGGGGCGGGACGGTCTTGCCTTTCCACTGGAATACGCGGGCGCGGACGGAACGGATCTTCATCGGGTGTCTCCGGAGTTCGGTGTGATGTTTTGGTGTTGAAACGCGGGCGGCCGGCGGGGCCGTCGGGTCAGGCGGAAACGGGCTGCGTACGGCGCGCGGCGCCCATCCGGCACGCGATCTGCAGCGCCTGCCAGGTCGCGCCGACGTCGGCCGTGCCGCGGCCCGCGATGTCGTACGCGGTGCCGTGCGCGGGCGTCGTGATCGGCACGGGCAGCCCGCCCTGCACGGTCACGCCGCGCGAGAAGCCGAGCAGCTTGATCGCGATCTGCCCCTGGTCGTGGTACATCGTGACGATCGCCTGGTAGTCGCCGGCCTGCGCCTTCAGGAAGATCGTGTCGGCGGGGAACGGGCCGTGGAACGGCGCGTCGGTCGGCCAGTCGCGCGACTGCAGCCGGTGCACGGCCGGCTCGATGATGTCGACTTCCTCGCGGCCGCAGCTGCCGCCGTCGCCGCCGTGCGGGTTGAAGGCGGCGATCGCCACCTTCGGCACGGCGACACCGTTCGCGAGCAGCGACCGGTAGATCAGTTCGGATGCCTGTTCGATCCGCTCGACGCTCAGGTAGCCCGGCGCATCCTTCAGCGGAATGTGCGACGAGATGCGCGCGGTCCACAGCTCGCCGAGCGTGTTGAATTCGCAGAAGTAGCCGGTCACGCCGAGCGCCTCGGCGAAGTGGTGCAGCTCGTCCTCGTGCTTCAGCCCGCCGAGCTTCATCGCGTACTTGTTGAGCGGTGCGAAGCAGATCGCGTCGACGTCGCCCGCCAGTGCCGCGTCGAGGCACAGGTCGAGCACGGTCAGCGTCGAGCGGCCGCCGGCCGCGCCGGGCTGCCCGACCGTGACGTCGGCCGGATCGATCGTGTCGAGGGCGACGAACGCGGGGCGTTCGGTCGACGGCCGGCCGCGCGCGGCGGCGAGCGACGCGACGGGTTCGACGTCGACCGTCACGCCCGCGACGCGCTGGCCGGCTTCCCACAGCCAGCGATCGCCGATCAGCACGAGGTTCGCGCGGGAAGTTGCGTCGGGGCGGGCGAGCAGTTTCGCGATCAGCTCGGCGCCGATGCCGGCGGGGTCGCCGAGCGTCAGCGCGACGACGGGCAGGGCGGCGGCGGGCGAGGGGGTGTTCATGGGTGTCTCCGGTGGCGGCGCGTGGCCGTTTGTCTATGGGGTTCATGCTAGGTAGACGGAATGAGTCGGTAAATTGAAAACTCTTGATGAATCGATAACCTGGAGTAATCAAAGATGGGCTCGATCGACCGACGAGACTCGACGCCGCAATTGCTGAACCGGCTACGCATGCGGCAGATCGCGCTGCTGCTGGCCGTGGACGAATGCTCGACGCTGCGCGCGGCAGCCGACCAGATGGGCCTCACGCAGCCGGCCGCGACGAAGATGCTGGCCGAGCTGGAGAGCGCACTCGGGCAGCGGCTGTTCGATCGCGTCGGGCGCGGGCTCGTGCTGAATCCGGCCGGCGAGCGCGTGCTCGGCTATTTCCGCGGGATTCGCGGCAGTGTCGAGGCGCTGAACCGCGAGCTCGGCGAGTTGCAGCTCGGCAGCGCGGGGCGGCTCGCGATCGGCAGCATCATGGCGGCGTCGCCGGGGCGGCTCACCGAGGCGCTGGTGCAGTTGAAGGCGCGTTATCCGCTGCTGGCGATCGACATAGCGGTGGATACGAGCGACCGGCTGATGCCGCAGCTTCTTGACGGGGTGCTGGAAGTGGTGATCGGGCGCCACGTCGGGACCGATTGCGACTTCCGCGTGGTGGACGACGAAGCGCTCGCGATCATCGCGGGCCGTGACCATCCGCTCGCGGGCGCGGGGCCCGTGGCGTTCGACGCGCTGCTCGATTACACGTGGATCCTGCAGCCGGCCGGCAGCCCGGCGCGCGAGGTCGTCGAGCGCGAGTTCAACGCGCGGCACCAGCCGATGCCGCGCGGGCTGGTCGAAACCGGGTCGATCCTGACCACGATGAACCTCGTCGACCGTTCGCCGATGCTCGGCGTGATTCCGCTGACGGTGGCGCAGCGCAATGCGGAGCACGGGCTCGTCGCGATCATCGATTACACGCTCGAACAGAAGCTGCCGTCGTACGGCAGCCTCGTGCGGCGCGACCGGCCGCTGAGCATCCCCGCGCAGCAGTTTCTTGCGCTGTTTCATCGAGAAGGAGCCGGGGATGATGACGGCGCTTGATGACGCGGTTTGCCAGCCGAGGCGGCCGAGCCAGCCACGCCGGCCGCGCTGGCCGAATCAGCCACGGTGGCCGAATCTGCCGAGCCGGCCGAATCAGCCCAGCCGGCCAAATCGGCCGAAACAGCCGAGCAGACCGAGCCAGCCGAGCCAGCCGAGTCAGCCGAGTCAGCCGGAGCAGCAGGAGCAGCAGGAGCAGCAGGAGCAGCAGGAGCAGCAGGAGCAGCAGGAACGCCCGAGCGAGCCGGAACAGCCGAAACAGGCAAGCTAACCGAGCCAACCGAGCAAGCCGAGCAAGCCGAGCAAGCCGAGCAAGCCGAGCAAGCCGCGTCGGTCATGCACCACCATCGCGGACCGCAGTGAAGCGCAATCGTGCCGCTGGCGAGACGGAAAAAGTCAGGCGAACCCGAAGCGAACGGCCTCAGTGCACCGACGGCGCCGCAGGCGCGTCGGCGAGCGCCGGCATCGACGCCGACAGCGTGCGATCCGGGCGAATCCGCAGTGCGGCGACGATGCCGATCAGCAGCATCGCGACCGAGCCGATGAACGGCACGGTCCAGCTCCCCGTGCGATCGACGAGATAGCCGAACAGGATCGGCGACAGGATCCCCGAGATCGCGGAGCCCGCGTTCATCATCCCGCTCGCGATGCCGGCGTGGGTCGGCGCGATGTCGCTCGGCACGGCCCAGATCGGCCCGATCGTCAGTTCGAGGCACAGGAACGAGCCCGACAGGCACAGCGCGACGCCGGCCGTCGAATGCACGACCGCGAGCGGCAGCAGGCACGCGAGCGCACCGACGAAACTCGCGACGATCACGCTCTGCCGCGACAGCGCGAGGTTGCCGGTCTTCCGGTAGATGCGGTCGCACAGCCAGCCGCCGAGCGTGTCGCCCACCACGCCCGCGAGGAACACGCCGGACGCGAACAGCGCGGTCGACTTCAGGTTCAGGCCCTGGCCGTTCAGGAAGAACGTCGGCAGCCACGTGAAGAACAGCCACGCGGTCCAGCCGTAGCAGAAGTAGACGAAGATGGTCGGCGCCATCCGGCGGAACAGCGGCCCCCACGGCGTCGGGCCGGCGGGCGGCGCGGGGCGGGCAGCGCGCCGCCGATCGTTGCCCGCTTCGTCGCCGAGCGGATGTTCGCGGAAGCCGACGATCCACCATGCGAGCCACGCCAGCGTGACCGCGCCGATCACGAAGAACGCCGCGCGCCACGACAGCCAGGTCATCAACGCGGCGACGATCGGCGGCGTGACCGCGTTGCCGAGCCGCGAGAACGAATGCGTGAAGCCCTGCACGACGCCGCGCCGCTCGCGCGGGAACCAGTGGGTGATCGCGCGGGCCTGGGCGGGCAGCGTCGCGCCTTCGCCGATGCCGAGCAGCAGGCGCGCGGCGAACAGCAGCCCGAGGCTGTGCACGAACCCGGTGGCGAAGGTCGACACGACCCAGATCAGCCCGCAGCCGATCAGCGTGATGCGGGCGCCGAACCGGTCGGCGATCCAGCCGCCGCCGATCTGGCAGATTGCATACGAATACGCGAACGCGGAGAATGCGACGCCAAGTTCGGTGTTCGACAGGCCGAGCTCGGCCTTGATCGCGCCGGCCGCGGTCGCGAGGTTGACGCGGTCGACGTAGAGGATGAACGAAAGCGCGCACAGCAGCCACAGCGTGTGGCGCCGTTGACGGTGGTCGTTAGGCATGTGTCTCACTCCATTCTCGTGCGCGGCGTGGCAAGGACGCCGCGTTCACTGGCCGGGCCAGCATCGCGCGGCGGCGGAGACACTGTCCAATGAATCTTTGGGATCAATCGATAACCCCAGGTATTCATTCCCGTTTCAGCGGCATCATCAGCATCGGTCGTACCCGACGCAATGGAACACCACAGGTGAAGAATTGACCGACGACGAAGAACTTTCACTCCGCCGCGAGAGCCGCTTCTGGGAGCTGCCGCCGGTGAAATGGTGGATCCGTGGGCATGGCCGCGACGGCTATTCGTTCCGTCTGCTGCTGTGGCCGCCGGTGATCGTGTTCGTGCTCGAATTCGTCTGCGTGCTGTTCGACGCGTTGTACACCGGCATCGGCGTCAGCGCCGTCGCGACGCTGTTCCTCGGCTTTGCCGGGTACTACGGCGCGCAGCGCGAGTGGCTGGTGCCCGCCGCGACCACGCGCGCGCTCGTGAAGGCACGCATGAAGAAGGCGTCCGAACGGTTCTCGTCGCTCGGCGTGGGCGCGACCGTGCTCGCGATGTTCGTCGCGGCGACCTCGCTGTCGCTCGTGATGTCGGGTCAGCCGGTGCTGGACACTGCGTCGAAGGACGCGGTGTCGATCTTCATCGCGCTGGTGTTCCTGCCGGTGTACGTGTCCGGCGCGGTGCGCAAGCTGGCGATCGCGCGGGTCGAGGAACTGGAGGCGCTGCGCAACGCGACCGTCGGCACCCGCCTGAAATTCGACCGCGCCGGCGCGGTGCGCGCGGTCGTCGTGCAGGGCGCGGCGGGGAAAGGAACCGTGTCCGTGCGGGAGTACACGGTGCTCGGGTTCAACCCGCCGCTCGAACAGGTCGGGCGCGAACCGGGCGCGTGACGGTTGAAGGTGACGTAAAGGCGTCGAGAATCCGGCGTCTCAAGCCGGAAAGCGCGCGTTGTCCGGCGCCGGCACGAGGTTGTCGGGCCACTGCACTTCGAACCGCGTGCCACCCGCACCGGTCGGTACGCAGACGGCTTCGCCGTGGTGCGCATGGGCGATCGCCGCGACGACGGCGAGCCCGAGGCCGCTGCCGCCGGGCTGCGACTCGTCGACGCGACGGAAGGCCTTGAACACGTGCGGCGCGAAATCGGCCGGGATGCCGGGGCCGTCGTCTTCGACGCGCAGCCGGCACATGCCTGCTTCGATGCGCGTCTGGATCCGGATCGTGCCGGGCACCGCATGGCGGCGTGCGTTTTCCAGCAGCGCGAGCAGCGCCTGACGGACGCGCACCGGGTCGCAGCGCATGCGCCGCGGGTCGAGATCGAGCACCGGGTGCTGGCCGGCGGCCTGCAGCGCATGCGCGAACACGTCGACCACGGCGCGCACGTCGGCGGCAAGGTCGGCGTCGCGGATCTCGATGCTCAGATGGCCGCCATCCGCGAGGCTGACCACGCGCAGATCCTCGATCAGCCGTGTCAGCCCTTCGACCTGCGTGAGCAGGCTGCGGAACTGCGCTTCGTCGGGCTTGAACACGCCTTCGGCGAGCCCCTGCAGGCGCCCGCGCAGTACCGTGACGGGCGTGCGCAGTTCGTGCGCGATCGCGGCGTTCCAGATTGCCTGTTCGTTGGTCACGCGCTGCAGCTCGTCGGCGAGTGCGTTGAATTGGTCGGCGAGCAGCGCGGCTTCATGCAGCGAGCGGTCGCCTGCCACGGCACGCGCGTCGAGATCGCCGCGCGCGACGCGGCGAATGCTGTCCGTGACCGAATTGAGGGGCACGAGGATGCGGCGCGCGAGATTGACGGCGACCGCGACCGACAGCACGAGGCCGACCGACGTGGTCGCGATCAGCCACAGCCATTCCGGTGCGGTCGGCAGCAAGTTCTTCGTGTTGAAATGCGCGGGCCAGTAGTTGAACGCGACGTAATAGAAGATGGTGGCGGTGAGCACCATCAGCAGCGTCACGCCGAATACCATCCCGGCCATCGTCAGCGCGATCTGCCGGCTCAGGCCATCGAGCTTCACGTCAACTCCAGAGCTTGTAGCCGACGCCGCGCACGCTGACGGGCACGCCCTGCACGCCGAGGTCGTCCAGCTTCTTGCGCAGCTTGCTGACGTGGCTGTCCACCGTGCGCTCCAGCGCGTCGCCTTCCGGCAGGCAGGTGGCCATCAGCTCGGCGCGGCTGAACACGCGTCGCGGCGCGCGCGCGAGCTGCGCGAGCAGCTTGAACTCGGTGAGCGTCAGCACGAGCGTGTGCCGTTCGCCGCCCGCTTCAAGCGTGGCTTCGTGGTGTTCGAGGTCGATTTCGAACGGCGCGACCCGCAGCACGCGCTGCTCTTCCTGGCGGGAGCCGGCCATCGAACGGCGCAGTACCGCCTGCGCACGCGCGACGACTTCGGCGGGATTGAACGGCTTCACCACGTAATCGTCGGCGCCGATGCGCAGGCCCGTGAGCTTGTCGATGTCCTGGTCGAGCGCGGTCAGCATGATCACGGGCGTGTCGCCGCGATGACGGATCTCGGCGAGCACCTTCCAGCCGTCGACGTGCGGCATCTGCACGTCGAGCAGCACGAGGTCGGGCTTGAGCTGCAGGTGCAGTTCCAGCGCGCGGCGGCCGTCGGCCGCGTGCACGGTGCGCAGGCCGCCGCGCGCGAGGTAGGCGGTCAGGATCTCGGCGATCTCGGGTTCGTCTTCGGCGACGAGGACGAGCGCCTGGGCGTCCTGGCCGGCGCTGGAAGGGGGCGTGAGATCAGGCTGGGCCATACGTGTGAGAGTCCATCGGGGTTTCCATCGAGTCGCCATACTACCGCATGGGAAACGCCGTCGAGCAGAGGTCGGGCGGCGGTCATCGCGTGTCGAGCGCGGTGGGCAACGGCGGGCGCGGAGGCTGGGTGCAAGCGGGCTGCGGTGCGTTCCGGAAGCGTAATGCCTGAGGAATGCCGTTCGCCCTAAAATCGGGTTTCCTGTCTCCAGCGGCCATCCGATGCTGATGCTCACCCTTCACCCGCTTTCCGGCGAGTCGGCCAGCGACCGTGCCGACGTCTGGCGTGTCTTCACCGAAGCGCCTTCGTACGCGCAATGCGTCGAAGGCCGTTTGCCGACGGAGGCAGACGTCGACGATTTTTTCGATGGCAAGCCTGCCGCCAAGGCGGCGGCCGACAAATCGGTGTTCGGGTTGTGCGTCGACCAGCACATGATCGGCTGCGCGGATGTCATCCGGGCCTATCCGGACGACGACTGCCTGTGGATCGGTCTGCTGTTGCTCTCGGAAGCGCATCAGCGGCGCGGTTACGGCAAGGCCGCGTTGGGGTTGCTCCTCGACATGGGGAGGAAGTGGGGCTACCGCGTCGCGCAACTGGCCGTCATCTCGACCAATCCTCGCGCCCAGGCCTTCTGGCAGCGCGAAGGCTTCGACGAGATTCGTCGCACAGTGAATCCGAGGTTTTCCGGCGACGTGATCGTCATGCAGCGCACGATCCGGTAGCACACCGCTTCCCGATCCGTAGAAACGGAAGCCGCCGCAACTCACCTGTGAATAGTCGAAATACTGCGCGACACCGTGCCTTCATGCCCGGGAATCGACTGCCGGCCATCCCGGCACGAGGATGGGCACGTTCCGGTATGGCCGGCAGCGATTGTTTCATACGGGCCTCTGCGTGCCCGGCTGGCGCGCTGTTGCCTCAGATCTGACCCATCAGCACCAGTATCACGACGATGACGACGACCAGCCCGACGGTGCTCGAGGGCCAATAGCCCCAACTTCGGCTGTGGGGCCATGCAGGAAATGCACCGATGAGTATAAGAATCAGAATGATGATAAGGATCGTACCGAGCATCGCACCCCTCCTGGAATGGATTGGACTTCGCGGTTCTCCCGCCGAGAGCGATGGGAGCAATGCTCGTGCCGCGATGGCGCGCGCCGAGAAACGGCAAGGCCCGGAGCGGGGTGGATTCACGAAGTGAATACCCCGGGATTCAGAAAATAAAGTTTAAAAATGCGTCCTCGCCCCCTATGCTGAATCCTTCTGATCTGGCGGGCATGCGATGGCTGAACTTTTTCTGGTACGGCACGGGCAGGCGTCCTTCGGCACGGACGACTACGACCGATTGTCCGCGGCGGGCAAGCAGCAGGGCGTCTGGCTCGGCGAATACTTCGCGCAGCAAGCGCTCACATTCGACCGCGTGATCTGCGGCACGCTGAACCGCCACGCGCAGACGGTCGACGCGATCCTGTGCGGGATGGGCCGCGAAGGCGCGCCGGTCGACCGTCACCCGGGCCTGAACGAATACGACTTCCACGGGCTGTTCGCGGCCGCCGCGCACGACTACCCCGACATCGCCCGCCTCGCGGCCGGCTCGATGAAGGAGCATTTCCGCGCGCTCCGGCAGGTGCTGCAGCTCTGGTCGGAAGACAAGCTCGGCGATGCGGCGCCCGAGACCTGGGCGCACTTCCAGCAGCGCGTGGCCGAGGCCCGCGCGGCGATCCGCCACGGCGGCGGCCAGCGCGTGCTGGCGGTGAGCTCCGGCGGCCCGATCGCGGTCACCGTGCAGCAGGTGCTGGTCGCCCCGCCGTCGAGCGCAATCGCGCTGAACCTGCAGATCCGCAACAGCAGTCTTTCGCAGTTTTTCTTCAACGCCGATGCATTCCACCTCGCGTCGTTCAACGGCATCCCGCATCTGGAGGATCCCGAACGACACGCGCTGCGAACCTACGGCTGACCCACGAACGATCGCGACGATGACGAACCCTACCCAGCAACTCGACGTAGCCCGCCTCACGCGCTATCTGGAAGCGCACGTGCCGGGCTTCGAAGGCCCGGTCGACATGGAGAAGTTTGCCGGCGGCCAGTCGAATCCGACTTTCCTGCTGCACGCGAAGAGCGGCCGCTACGTGCTGCGCCGCCAGCCGCCGGGCGAACTGCTGAAGTCCGCCCATGCGGTCGACCGCGAATTCCGCGTGCTCACCGCGCTGTCGGGCACCGCGGTGCCGGTCGCGCGTCCGTATCACCTCTGCGAAGACCGCGACGTGATCGGCAGCATGTTCTACGTGATGAGCTACGAAGACGGCCGGATCTTCTGGGACCCGGCGCTGCCCGAATTGCCGAAGGCCGACCGCGCCGCATGCTACGACGCGTTGCTGCAGACGATGGCCGCGTTGCACGACGTCGATGTCGAGGCAGTGGGCCTCGCCGACTACGGCCGCCCCGGCAATTACTTCGAGCGTCAGATCGGCGTGTGGACGAAGCAGTACCGCGCGGCGGAAACCGAGCGCCTCGACGCGATGGAAACGCTGATCGACTGGCTGCCGAAGGCGTGCCCGGAGGACACGGGCCGGCCGACGCTGGTGCATGGCGATTTCCGGATCGACAACCTGATGTTCGCGCGCGACAGCTATCGCGTGCAGGCCGTGCTCGACTGGGAACTGTCGACGCTCGGCAACCCGCTCGCCGATCTCGCGTATCTCTGCATGTGCCTGCGGCTGCCGTCCGGCGGGCAGGTGCGCGGGCTCGCGGGCCAGGATCGCGCCGAACTCGGCGTGCCGGACGAAGCTGCGATCGTCGCGCGCTATTGCGAACTGCGCGGCATCGAGCCGATCCGCGACTGGCACTTCTATCTCGCGTTCAGTTTCTTCCGGCTCGCATCGATCGCACAGGGCGTGAAGGCGCGCGCGCTGCAGGGCAATGCGTCGAGCGAGCAGGCGCTGCGCGTCGGCGCGATGGCCGGGCGGCTCGCCGAACTGGCCGTCGGCGTGATCGACGCGCATCGCTGAAGCCGTCGCGCAGGACAACATATCAATGGAGGAGCACAGCAACATGGCAACGAATCTGTTCGACCTGACGGGCAAGATCGCACTCGTGACGGGCGCGAGCCGCGGCATCGGCGAGGAAATCGCGAAACTGCTCGCGCAGCAGGGCGCGCACGTGATCGTGTCGAGCCGCAAGCTCGACGACTGCCAGGCCGTGGCCGACGAGATCGTCGCGGCAGGCGGCCGCGCCGAGGCGCTGGCCTGCCACGTCGGGCGTCTGGAAGACATCGCCGCGACGTTCGAGCACATCCGAGGCAAGCACGGCCGCCTCGACATCCTCGTGAACAACGCGGCCGCGAACCCGTATTTCGGGCACATCCTCGATACCGACCTCGCCGCGTACGAGAAGACGGTCGAGGTGAACATCCGCGGCTACTTCTTCATGTCGGTCGAGGCCGGCAAGCTGATGAAGGCGAACGGCGGCGGCGCGATCGTCAACACCGCATCGGTGAACGCGCTGCAGCCGGGCGACCGGCAGGGCATCTACTCGATCACGAAGGCCGCGGTCGTCAACATGACGAAGGCGTTCGCGAAGGAATGCGGGCCGCTCGGCATCCGCGTGAACGCACTGCTGCCGGGTCTCACGAAGACGAAGTTCGCGGGCGCGCTGTTCGCCGACAAAGCGATCTACGAGACCTGGATGGGGAAGATCCCGCTGCGCCGCCATGCGGAGCCGCGCGAAATGGCCGGCACCGTGCTGTATCTCGTGTCGGACGCGGCGAGCTACACGAACGGCGAATGCATCGTCGTCGACGGCGGCCTGACGATCTGAGCGCGCGATGAAGATCGACAGCTACGTAGGGCAAGCCGTGATGATCACCGGCGCCGCGAGCGGCTTCGGCGCGTTGCTCGCGAGCGAGCTGGCCGCGATGGGCGCGCGCGTCGCGCTCGGCGACCTGAACGGCGACGCGCTCGAACGCGTGGCCGCGCCGCTGCGCGCGGCCGGCGCCGACGTGATCGCGCAACGCTGCGACGTGCGCGTCGAGGCGGAGGTTGCATCGCTGGTACAGGCGGCGGCCGAGCGTTTCGGCCGGCTCGACGTCGGCATCAACAACGCGGGCATCGCACCGCCGATGAAGGCGCTGATCGACACCGACGAAGCCGATCTCGACCTGAGCTTCGCGGTGAACGCGAAGGGCGTGTTCTTCGGGATGAAGCACCAGATCCGCCAGATGCTCGCGCAGCGCTCGGGCGTGATCCTGAACGTCGCGTCGATGGCCGGGCTCGGCGGCGCGCCGAAGCTGGCGGCCTACGCGGCGTCCAAGCATGCGGTGGTCGGGCTCACGAAGACGGCGGCCATCGAATACGCGCGCCACGGCATTCGCGTGAATGCGGTGTGCCCGTTCTACAGCACGACGCCGATGGTCACCGACAGCGATATCGGCGACCGCCAGGATTTTCTTGCGCAGGGCTCGCCGATGAAGCGGCTCGGCCGGCCCGAGGAAATCGTCGCGACGATGCTGACGCTGTGCGCGAAGGAAAACACGTATCTGACCGGGCAGGCCGTCGCCGTCGACGGCGGTGTCTCGGCCTTCTGACCGAATCGAACGTACGGAATCGAGGAGTCGATCATGGACTTTGGCTACACCCCGAAAGTGGAAGAACTGCGCAGCCGCGTGCGCGCATTCATGGACGCGCACATCGTGCCGCGCATTCGCCAGTGGAACGAGGAAGTGCATGCGGGCCAGTATCCCGTGTCGTTCATGGAGGAACTGAAGGCGCGCGCGAAAGCGGAAGGGCTGTGGAACCTGTTCCTGCCGCACCTGAAGGACGACGAGCCCGGCATGGGCCTGACGAACCTCGAATACGCGCCGCTCGCCGAGATCATGGGGCGGGTGGGCTGGGCGTCGGAAGTGTTCAACTGCAACGCGCCGGACACCGGCAACATGGAACTGCTGCACATGTTCGCGACGCCCGAGCAGCGCGAACAGTGGCTGAAGCCGCTGCTGCGCGGCGAGATCCGCTCGGCGTTCGCGATGACGGAGCCGGATGTGGCGTCGTCGGACGCGACGAACATCACGACGCGCATCGAGCGCGTGGGCAACGAGTACGTGATCAACGGCCGCAAGTGGTTCATCACGAACGCCGCGCATCCGAACTGCAAGATCTTCATCGTGATGGGCAAGACCGATCCCGAGGCCGCGTCGCACCAGCAGCAGAGCATGATCCTCGTGCCGCGCGACACGCCGGGCGTGACGATCGTGCGCAACATCACGGTGGTCAATCACCACGCGCCGGAAGGGCACTGCGAGATCACGTTCGACAACGTACGTGTGCCGGCGAGCAACCTGCTCGGCGAGGAGGGCAGCGGCTTCGCGCTCGCGCAGGCCCGCCTCGGGCCGGGCCGCATCCACCACTGCATGCGTTCGATCGGCGCGGCCGAGCTCGCGCTGGAGCTGATGGTCGACCGCGCGCAGTCGCGCGTCGCGTTCGGCAAGCCGCTGAACAAGCACGGCACGGTCGGCGAATGGATTGCGCGCTCGCGCATTGAGATCGAGCAGGCGCGTCTGCTCGTGCTGAAGGCCGCATGGATGATCGACAAGGTCGGCGCGAAGGCCGCCCGCAAGGAAATCTCGATGATCAAGGCGCTGGTGCCGACCGTGTACACGGACGTGTGCGACCGCGCGATGCAGGTGTTCGGCGCGGCGGGGTTGAGCCCCGATACGCCGCTCGCCGATCACTGGACCTGGGGCCGCGCGCTGCGCTTCGCCGACGGCCCGGACGAGGTGCACCTGCAGGCGATCGCGCGCATGGAAATCAAGGACGGCGAGCCGGGTGCGACGGCCGCGTACCTGACGCCGCCGCTGCGCGGCTGAGCATCGCGCCACGATGCGCAGGGCCGTGGACGAACGGGAGGCGCACGCCGTAAGATGCCGGCAAGGAGATCCGGCGATGCGCCTTTCGAAGATTGACCTGAACCTGTTCGTCGTATTCGACGCGATCTACACCAAGCGCAACCTGACCCGCGCGGCCGAGGTGCTGAACATCACGCAGCCGGCCGTCAGCAACGCGCTGGCGCGGCTGCGCAAGACCCTGAACGATCCGCTGTTCGTCAGCACGCCGGCCGGGATGATGCCGACGCCGCTGGCCGAGAACATCGTCGGCCGCGTGCGCGAGGCGATGCAGCTGCTCGACTCGAGCGCGCACGAAGGCGACGTGTTCGATCCGGCGTCGTCCACGCGCGTGTTCCGGATGAGCATGAGCGACCTGACCGAGGCGCTGCTGTTGCCCGCGCTCGGCGAACTGCTGCAGACGCATGCGCCCGGCATGCACGTGCGCAGCTACACGATGGACCGCCGCGAAGTCGCGACCGCGCTCGCGAACGGCTCCGTCGACATCGCGATCGATGCGCCACTGATCGGCGATCCGCATCTGCACCAGGCGCTGCTCGTGCGCGACCGCTATGCGTGCATGATCCGCGACGATCATCCGTACAAGGGCGACACGCTCACCATGGACGACTACCTTGCGCTGGGGCACATCCACGTGTCGAGCCGCCGCAAGGGCAGCGGGCACGTCGACGCGGAGCTGACACGCCTCGGGCTGCGCCGCACCATCCAGATGCGCGTGCAGCACTACATGGTCGCGCCGCTGATCGCGATGCGCAGCGATCTCGCGCTGACCGCGCCGCTGCGGCTGCTGCAGCGCTATCCCGCACGCATTCTCGAACTGCCGTTCGAGATGCCGGGCCTCGAATACTTCTGCTACTGGCATCGCAGCGCCGATCAGGATCAGGGCAGCCGGTGGCTGCGCGAGCAACTGATGACGCTGATGGGCGGGATCGGCGACGTGCAGTGATGCGCGTGCGGGGCACGCCAACGGGGGCGATGCGGCAGCGGGGCGGCGCCGCCGCCCGTTCCGGTCGAAGGCGCGCCCGTCACGATGCCGTGCGCTGCCCCTCTCTCGGCCCGTGCCCGGTCCACCGCTTGAACGCGCGCCGGAAGTTGTGCGCATCGCTGAAGCCGACTTCGTGCGCGACATCCTCGATCGACAGCCGCGGGTTGCTCAGCAGCGTGAACGCGCGCTTCCTGCGGATCGTATCGATCACCGTCGTGCGGCAACGGCACGCCGATGCGCTTCTACATCAATCGAGCGCAGTCGGACAACCTGCTGTACATGATGGAGCCGGGCGGCGCGTGCTGGAACTACGGCACCTGCACGCAGACGTCGAGCGGCGCGGAAGCCGGCCTCGGCGGCTTCAACCCGGACGGCATTCCGCACAACTACATGAACGGCGCCGCGAGCCAGAGCCTGTTGTCGCCGCTGCTCACGCGGATGGATCTCGCGCATATTCTCGTCGGCGAACCGAAGGTCGAGACGCAGCAGTGGACACAGGTTATCGTGCCCTATTCGATACGCCGGTGATGAAGGCGTTCCGCACGCAGCAGTGGTCGGATTTCACGTTCTCGACGTTTCTGGCGTGGATCGACAGCATCTTCAACCTGACCGGCGAAGCGGGGCCGATCTCGGGGCACCGGGCGTGAAGGGAGGCGGCGGTTCGCCCGAGCGGGCGGCCGCGGCGCAGTGCGACGGCCGGATGTCGCGGCCGCTCGCCTGCGTCGATGCGTGGCGGTGCGCTAGGGCGTTACGGCGTTACGGCTTCACCACCGCAACCGCCGGCGCGCCCGACTCCGTGCCGGCCGCACCGTTCGACCCGTAGGCTGCTTCGGCGCTCTTGTGCTCGGCCAGCCGCTTGGCAGCCAGGCGCTCCTGTGCGGCGACGATGTCGCCCGGATAGTTGTCGCCATCACCGGCGATCGGCTCGTAGCCGACCGATTCGAGGTCGAACAATTCCTGGCGCACCTGCGCACGCGTGAGCGTCGAATGCGACGACTGCGCGTACGACACGGCCGGTGCGGCGAGGAGGGCGGTGGCGGTAGCGGCGACGGTGGCGATGGTGACGATGATGGATTTCACGGTTTCCTCAGACAGTTTCGTTGCGGTTCGGCGCGATGGCGGCTGGCTGAACCAACGAGACAAGTTTAGGAACCCGGATCGGCCGGATAAATGCCGATTCCCGTCCAAGTGTGTTCCTGAATCCGTGACAGTGGGAGAAGTGGGGCGCTCGAGGGACCGGCTTTCACTTGCGTTGGTCGCGCGGAATGCCGATGGATGAGGCGCGTGCAGCCGCTCCATCCAGGCGGCGATGCACGCGATGTCCGGCGGGCAGCCGCGGGCCCGCCCGGCAACGCTAGTCGTCGAAACGCGGGAATGCGCGCTGGCGCTTCATGTCCTTCAGCCATTCCCTGACGTTCGCTGGATCGTCGAACTCGCGCAGCGTCAGGTTCAGGTCGTGGATGCTGCGCTGCGTGCCCGCGATGTCGCGCGTGAGCATGCGCATGACGGTATCGGGCGCGACCTTGACCGACGGCGCGATTCCGTAAGTCCGCCGGAAACCGGTCTCGACGTCCTGGATCTCCTGATCCAGCTCGCGAAGCTGATCTTCCAGGATGCCGTTGTAGCGCGCGAGCCGGTCTTCGCCGAGGCCGTTGATCGCGTGCCGGTCGATCTGCTCGATCTCCAGTTGCAATTCCAGCAGTTGCAGGAGCTTGCCGTTCGCATAAGCGTGGTTGACCCGCTGCATCAGCACGGTCTTGCGTTCCTGCTCCTGGGGATCGGTCTCGCGATCGGGGTGCAGCGCGCTCGCCAGCTTCCGGTAGACCTCGCGGATCGAGCGGCTCGCTTCGGCCTGCTCGGCTTCGCGCTTCGCCAGCGCGGCCGATTGCCGGGGCGCTTTCTTGCGCTTGGCGCGCTGTGCCTCGCGAGCCGCGTGCTCGGCCATGTCGCGCTCGAACTGTTCGTCGAGTTCGGCCTGCATGCGCGCCATGAGTTCTTCGGGCGACAGCGCGTCGAGATCGTCTTCCGTTGCCTCGCCGGGCGGCGATTCCGGCGTCGATTCCGGCCTCGGCTCGGCTGCTGCGTGGCTGCCGTGATCGGCGGCGCTGTGCCGTGCGTGGATGGCCTTCAATTGCGCGTCGTCGCTGAAGTCGAGCAAGTCGGCCGCCATGTTGGCGATCATCCCGGACAGGGTGTGCTGCTCGGCCTTGCTCAATCCTTTCTGCAGATACGCGTCGTCGAGCTGATTGAGCAACCGGATCCGCAGCGCGGTCGACGTCTGTTCGAGCGGCAACAGCTCGTCGACGAATTTCTTCTGGAAGGCCGGCATCACGGCTTCCCACGCGCCGAGCCGCTCGCGCCGCTTCTCGATCTGCTGGACGAGCGTATTGAACGCTTTCTGGGCTTTCGACAGGCTGGCTGCCTCGTGGCCGGGCGCGATGGCGACCGCTGTTCCGCGACGTGCGGTCATGATGAATCTCCTTCGGCTGCGGCAGGACGCGCAGCAGCGCGGTATTTTAACCGGCCCGACGTTTCTCCCTTGCCCGACCGGGTGCGGCTACTCCTGGAACAACTGCCCCTGCCCGGAGATCACGCGCTCGAAATCGTCGCGCAGGAACGGCAGGATCGCGTCCGCGACGGGCTGCAACTGGCGGCTCAGGTAGAACGCGTAGTCGATCGGCGAGCGCATGGTTTCGAGTGGTTCGGGGCCGGCCGTCGTCATCACGTAGCTGATCCAGCCGCCGCGCTGATACTGCAGCGGCCGGCCCTGCGCCTGGTTGAACTCGTCGGCGATCCGCGCCGCGCGCACGTGCGGCGGCACGTTGCGTTCGTACTCGCGTAGCGGCCGGCGCACGCGCTTGCGGTAGACGAGCTGGTCGTCGAATTCGCCGGCCAGCGTGCGTCGCACGGTGTCGCGGATGAAATCCTGGTACGGCTCGCGGCTGAACACGCGCCGGTACAACTCGCGCTGGAACTGCTGCGCGAGCGGTGTCCAGTCGGTGCGCACCGTTTCGAGCCCCTTGAAGACGAGGTCCTCGCCACCATCGGCCGCTGCCGCGAGGCCCGCATAGCGCTTCTTGCTGCCTTCTTCCGCGCCGCGCACGGTCGGCATCAGGAAGCGGCGGTAGTGCCGCTCGTATTGCAGCTCCAACGCGCTCTCGAGCCCGAAGGTTTCGCGCAGATGCGTTTGCCACCAGCGGTTCACGTGCTCGACGAGCGCGCGGCCCTTGGCGCCGGCTTCGTCGTCATCGTGCGCGCGGCCGAGCCACACGAACGTCGAATCGGTATCGCCGTAGATCACTTCGTAACCCTGCGCTTCGATCAGCTCGCGCGTGCGGTGCATGATCTCGTGGCCGCGCATCGTGATCGACGACGCGAGGCGCGGGTCGAAGAAGCGGCAGCCCGTCGAGCCGAGCACGCCGTAGAACGAATTCATGATGATCTTCAGCGCCTGCGACAGTGGGGCATTGCGCTGCCGCTTCGCAACGTCGCGGCCTTCCCATACGCGCCGCACGACATCGGGCAGGCAATGCGCGGTACGCGAGAAACGTGCGCCGAGAAAGCCGGGCACCGATGCGTCGTCGCCGGGATTCGCGAGCCCTTCGATCAGCCCGACCGGATCGATCAGGAACGTGCGGATGATCGACGGATAGAGGCTCTTGTAGTCGAACACGAGCACGGAGTCGTAGAGCCCGGGGCGCGAATCCATCACGAAGCCGCCGGGGCTGTTCTGCCCCGTCACGTCGCCGAGATTCGGCGCGACATAGCCGAGCCGGTGCATGCGCGGCAGGTACAGGTGCGTGAAGGCCGCGACTGACCCGCCGGTGCGATCGGCCGCGAGGCCCGTCACGCTCGCGCGTTCGAGCGCGAAGGACAGCAGGTCGGCCTTGTCGAAGATGCGCGTGACCAGCTCGCAGTCCTTCAGGTTGTAGCGGGCGAGCGCCGGCTTGTCGTGATCGAAGCGGCGCTGGATCTCGTCCATCCGCTGGTACGGGTTGTCGATCGACTTGCCTTCGCCGAGCAGCGCCTGCGACACGTATTCGAGGCTGAACGACGGGAAGGTCCACGTCGCGGATTTCAGCATGTCGATGCCGTCGAGGATCAGCCGGCCGGCCGCGCCCGCGAAGAAATGATCGGGCTGCTGGCCGTGCGCGCGCCAGTCGAGCACGCTGCCGCCGCGCCCGAGCTTCAGCGGGATCCCGTATTGCTCCGAATGCGCATGCAGGATGCGCAGGTCGAACTGCACGAGGTTCCAGCCGATCACCGCATCGGGATCGTGTTCGTCGAACCATTCGTTGAGCCGCGCGAGCATCGCTGGCCGGCTGTCGCAGTAGTCGAGGCGGAAGTCGATGGCATTTGCTTCGTCGCTGTCTGCTCCGTTCGGCGGACCGAGCATGTAGACCTGCCGTTGCCCGCAGCCTTCGAGCGCGATCGAATACAGCTCGCCGTGCACGCTCGTTTCGATGTCGAGCGACACGCAGCGCAGCGCCGGGCGATAGCCGGTCGCGGTTTTCAGCTCGGCGCCGGTCAGCGTGCCGTCGCGATCGGGCTGCCCGCGAAACTGCACGCAGGCCGTGATGAAGCGCTCCATCGCGTAGCGGTCGGGCGGCTGCACGTCGGCTTCATAGACGTCGACGCCGGCGGCCGCCAGGCGCTTCTGCAGCCCGGACAGATGGCGATAGCGCTTGCAATAGAGGCCGACGACCGGGCGCTGCCGGAAGTCGCGCAGCGCGAGCGGGCGCAACTCGGCTTCGCGCTCGCCTGCCAGCGCGCGTTCGGCAAGCGCCTGCTGCTCGGCCGGGATGAACGCGACGGCTTCCTGCGGGCGCAGCCGCACGCGGCGCGGACCGTGTTCGGTTGCCAGCCAGAACTCGATCTCGATGCCGGATGCGGTGTCCCGCCAGTGGCGGGTAAGGATGAAGCCCTGCTCGAACGCCGTCAAAACGCTTGCTCGTCGTGGATGCCCAGGCGGCGGATTTTAGCGCTTGGGCGGGGAGAGCGGCCGGAATGGGGTGTGAGTTGTTGTGCCCTGTATGGCGTGTAATGATCGCAAGATTCGGGGTCGATTCAACCAATCAGGCGTCGTTCAATGAAAATCACGATGGATCGTGTCGCACGTGTTGCCTCGCATGCTGTTGTCACGGCTTGTCTGTGTGGAGGCGGGAGTACGCTATTCGCCGCGCCGAAACTGAAGATACTGCCGGCAGCCACGGAGGCTGGCTGGATACAGGCAGTCAAGCGACACCGGACAAAAGATGGCGCAACCGTTGCCGAAGTACTGGCCTATGCGGCGAAAATGAGGCCGCGTGTGTTCAAGGTCGAACGAATCGAAGTCGGTTACAACGGTGCGACCGGTATTGCGGATGCGGTGACGATTGGCTACTGGATCGGATCGAAGCGGGCACAGGACGATGTGTTTGTCGATCTCGGATATTCGATGTCGCCGGATGGTCGCGTCATGCCCGTATCGCCGGACGAGCACACTGCAACGGCATTGGAGAGCGGACGGAATGCATTTCTGCGCGCTGTTGACGACGCTTATCGGGATACATGCCGATCCGATCCGGATCATCCGCCGGCTTGCTGACCATCGTCACTCGCCGCCGTCTCGACCCGGTTGGGATACCAGATACCCGTCGGGAAACGCGATATGTCGTGCGCGTCGCGTTCATCTCGGGGGTGGGTTCGGCGAGTGCGTGATGTTCGGCGCGGAATCAGGCAACGGCGAGCCGTTGTGCGACACGCCATTCGGTGCGCGTTGTATTGGAAAGTTTGAGCAGCCAGCGTCGCGCGGCGACCGTGTGCCGCTTTTGTGTCACGTATGCGTCGACGGAGAGTTCGAAGGCTTCGTCATCGACGCGGACGAGTGTCGCAGCCGCGCCCGATCCGTCGGCGAATTCGATCACGGCCGGATGTAGCTTCGCAGTGCGAGGCGCGTCACGGTCGAGCGTCACGATGCTCCCGGGGTAGAGGTGCGAGCGGGTTGTACGAAGCAGCAAATCGGTTGGCGGCCGCGCCATGTGGCCATGGAGATCATTTCGCATAGCTGACGGTAGGACGCTGGGATTGGAAGAATGCTGCGGGAGCACGAGCAGGAAAATATTACGACATCCGGCGATATGTGCACGCATGTTGCGTGCCGACGAAGGTGTATTCCTTGGTTCCACCACTGTCGAAGCCGTCGATGCACCGGCGTGGCAGAGCCGAAACCGCGATTGATAGCCATGCGAGACGCATGCGCTACGACAATATTATTTCAATCAGCTTTCATTGGAGGTCAAAGTAATTCCATTTGGCCCTTTACACAGCAATCTTGCAGTTAAGTTTTGTCAAGCTAATGCCACATTTGTCTGGCCGCAAGTTAGAATCCGCCCGGAGAGCCCATGTCATATTAATGACAATAAGTAAGAAAAATGTAATAAAGGGAAGGGAATGGATGCGCAAGATATCGTGAGGGCGCTTCAGGGCGGATTGCTTCAACAAGACCGTCTGCTGAAACTTGATACCCCGCTTGGTTCCAATGTGCTGCTGCCACAACGCGTGGCGGGTTGGTCTCGCATCGGACGGCACTATGACTTCACGCTCGACGTGCTGTCGACGCGCAGCGATCTCAAACTGAAGAAGTTGATTGGGCAACCTATTACCCTGTGGATCCAACAGGCGAACAGGTCCTACCTTCCTCGGCACGGCTATGTCTATTCGATACGCAGACTGGGGGCGGAAGGCGGCCTGACCAGCTATCAGATCGGGTTCGCATCATGGATGAATTTTCTCAAGTTTCGTCGAGATCAACGAATCTGGCAGGATAAGCCGGTCGACGAAATTCTCAGCGATGTGTTTAATGCACATCCTCAGGCGAAAGGCCAGTTCAAGTTCGCACTATCAAAGCCACTACCGCAGCGATCGTATTGCACACAGTACGAGGATGACTGGAACTTCGTTCACCGACTCATGGAGGCCGAAGGGCTGTTCGGCATCTGGTCACAGGCTGCCGACGGAAAGTCGCACATGCTGACGGTCACCGATCACGTGGACACATGTGAGCGGCTCACTCTACCGGCGGTTCAGTTCTCGCGCGACGGCGCAAATAGCGAAGCGGACGCGTTGATTCATTGGTCGGGAATGCGAAGCTTGCATAGTGCCGCACTGACGACCCGTACCTTTGACTACAAGAATCCATCGTCCCTCGGAAATCCAAAAGGCACGAATGTGCCGACGGTGTTGCCCGAATTGCCCGAACAGTTGGAGATGTACGAGTACACCGGTCCTTATACCTATCTGAAGCAGGATCGGGGTGATCACCTCACGAAAGTGCGCATGGAGGAGTGGGAGTCGAGTGCCAAGCGGTTTTACGGTACGGGTGGCCTCCGCGCGGCTGATGCGGGCAGATGGTTCGAACTTGTTGGACATCCGGAGCATGATCGAGACTCTACCGAGCGGCGTGAATTTGTGATTGTCGAAACGGTGTGGTTGATCGAGAACAACCTCCCGGGATCGAGCCATCACGCGAAATTTCCTCATGGCCTGCAGAGTCGGCTGGCCGAGGCAATGGAGAGCCGGGGCGGTGGAAACGCATCGATCGTTGCGCACGACGATGGCGCAAAAGGTTTCTTTCTTGTCGAGATCGAGACGCAAAGAAAGTCCGTTCCGTATCGCAGCCCGTTCGAACACCACAAGCCGGTCATGCAGATGCAGACGGCGACGGTGGTCGGTCCGCAAGGTCAGGAGATTTATACGGACGAACTGGGCCGAGTGAAGGTGCAGTTTCACTGGGACCGGATCGGACAACGTGACGAGCGCAGCTCCTGCTGGGTGCGAGTTGCGCAGCCTTGGTCCAGCGCACAATTCGGCGGCATCCAGCTACCGAGAATCGGCGACGAGGTCGTCGTACCATTTTTCGACGGTGATCCTGACAGGCCGGTGATCACGGCTCGTGTGGGGAACGGATCGAATCGGCCGCAGTGGAACCTTCCTGATCAACACGCACTATCGGGTTTCGTCAGCAAGGAGATCGGCGGTGCGCAAAATAACGTCTGGCTGAAGGACGATACTGCCGGACAAGTTCAAACCCAGATTCGGAGCGATCATCTCGAGTCCGGCTTGCATCTGGGTTACCTGACACGTGTGAGCGAACCGGCCGGGCGTAGTGACAAGCGTGGTGAAGGCGCGGAATTGCGGACGGACGGTCATGCGGCGGTGCGCGGTGCGCGTGGCTTGTTGTTATCGACTCATCCGCGCGCAGGTGCGACCGGCGACGCATTTAACGTCGATGAGGTGAACCTTCAACTGGCGAATGCCCAGGACACGGCGGCAAGTCTCGCGCAGTCGGCTGAGTCAGCAGGAGCACAAGACGGTGAGCAGAAGGCAGTCGTGACGACCCTGAAGGCGCAGGCCAAGGATGTCCAGGGTGGCGGCACGTTGAAGCAATTCGATAAGCCGCATCTCGTGCTGGGTAGCCCTGCAGGCGTTGTTACAAGTACACCCGAGAGCATCCATATCAGTAGCGGTAAAACCACGGCTCTTACGACTGGTACGCACGTCTCGGTGAGTACGGGCGGGGGCCTCTTCGCCAGTGCGCGAAAGGCGATACGCTTGTTCGTCTCCGAAGCAGGCATGCGACTGATTGCGGCGGCCGGTGACATCGATGTGAAGACGCTGAAGGACAGCATCAACTTGCTTGCGAAGCTGAACGTGACGGTGACCGCCAGTAAGATCACCATCAGTGCGCAGCAGGAGGTCGAGATCAACGGCGGCGGTAGTTATACCCGGTGGACGTCCGGACAGATCAAACACGGGACTTCCGGTGGTTTCGAAGTCCATTCTGCAAACAGAGCGTTTGTCGGACCGGATAGTGTGAGTACACCGAATGTTCCTGCGCTACCGCCTGAAAAGGAACAACTTCACTTCGCATTAGGCGCGTTACCGGGTGAAGGACCTCAATACGTCAGCGAGCCGTACGAGTTGTACAAGGGCGGCGCAAAGATTGATGAAGGCGTCACGGATGAATTTGGTCGGGTGGTCGTGAAGGACCACCAGCCCGGTACACCCGCCTATCAGGTCAAGCTTGCGAATGGCGGGCAGTTTGATCTGCGAGTGAAGGAGGCGTTGCAGGGCGACCCCGATCATGCGGACCAGCGAAGCAATCGCGGCGAACGCCTGGCGTGATCTCGATATCGACGCACATCAAACAATAAGGAAAAGAACGTGGCACAGCTTCCCCTCGAAACTCATAACCCGGTAGATGTCGCTGTCGATGAAGCGGGCCGCGTAGCGCAAGGCACTGTGCAGTGGCTGCTTGAAAAAAACGTCGACAAAGATGTCATGCCGACCACGGGCAACGACATGAGGTTCTTCGTCTGTGGCGAGGAAGGGTTCAGGTCAATAGCAGCCGATCTCATGGGCGCCCAGGGGACAGTCGACATCTGTTGTTGGGGGTTTGATCCGGGTATGGAAATCTGGCGTGGTTCGGAGTCTCCGGCTGGCATCGGAGTTCCAACGTTTCAAGGAAAGCCGCTTCCCACCAAGCCTGCTGCGGGGGGCTGGCCCCGCGGAATTGTCTACGGTGCACTACTGGAAGAGATTACGCAGCGTAAGGACAATCCTGTCACCGTTCGGTTGCTGATCTGGTTCGACCCGCGGGGGTCGCGAAAGCAGAACAGCATGCCGGGATTCACGGATATTCCGGTTTCGGGATGGACCAGCCCCATTCAGAAGAAAGTGCAGCAGCGTCCGCCTTACGCGAACTCGGAGCGTACTCAATGGTGCATTGACTGGTGGAATCGCAATTTGCCAGATGGTGAAAGCAAGGGCAGCGGTATCCTGACGAAAAATCAGCGATTAAGAATTGTCCTGCGTGGTATTTCAAACAAAGATGTTAAAAAGTTGCTGGCCGCCAACATCGAGGAAGAGGATGCCCCGAGCACGCATAGCGATGATGGCGACTTCTATTACGTCGACGAGCAGAACCTTCTCGAGGATTATCCGACGCATCACCAGAAACCTATCCTGATCGACTACGCACACCCCTACGACGGTAAAAATGCCACGGGCTACGTAATGGGGCTGAATTCAGTCACGGACTATTGGGATAGAACTGCGCACGAAATCGACGATCCTCTTCGTGAGGCATGGGATCAATGGTACGTCGACGACGAACACAAGCATGAACGGGAAACACAGGATCCGAACGGTCCTTTGAGCACTGCTCCGTACAGGCATGTAAATCCGTACCAGGATTACGCGTGCAAGATCACCGGTAAGGCGTTGAAGCGACTGCATCAGAACTTCGAACGTGGCTGGAATCTGTTTGCGCCGCCGGCATGGCAAACAACGGAACTCAAGGAACTGCCGTCGGGCATTCCCAGTCTCCCAGATGATCCGGCGTACAAGGTGCAGATCGTACGTACTCAGCCGCATGAGCAAGAAAAGACGATCAAGAGTCTTTACTTCCAGGCAAGCAGCTATGCACGCAACTATATCTACATGGAGAATCAGTATTTTTTCTACCCCGAGTTTGCGCGCCATCTGAAGCGGGAGCGGAAGAAGTTCCAGGACAAGTGGGCACAACTGTCGAATAAGCCTCAACAGAACGCACCGATTCTGCATCTGTTTGTCGTCACGCCGCACCCGCAGGATCCAGGCATGGTTCCGCGTACCTACGACACCATGGCCGAACTTGGTCATGGTGATGCTTGGAAAGATCAAGATGCGTTGTCAAAAGCCGGCAAGACTCCTCAAAAGTACCGGGACAAAAACGGTAAAAATACGTTTCATCCGCAGAGTTTGCAGGAGTTGCAGGATACGATCGGACTGAAGGTCAGCATCGCCCGGTTGCGTACCAGTGGCGTGGTGGGTGACCAGATGGCTTATCGCGAAATCTATATTCACTCGAAGTTGATGCTCATTGACGATGTATTCGTGACAATTGGTAGCGCGAACATGAATCAGCGCAGTATGTCGGCTGACAGCGAAATCAATTTTGGGGCGACGGGGCAGCGCTGGGCGTCGGGTCTTCGCGAGCGAGTGTTTTCCCTGCTTTCGGGAAACGCTACTCCGGGTAGTGGGGATCGGAAAAAGATACCTGAAGTGTACGATGCCTGGGAGAGAAGAATGAAAGACAATCGATCGATTCAAAAGACCGGTAAGGAAAAAATGGACGGATTCATCTTGCCGTTTATGGACAGTCGTGCCAATACAATATTGCATGCTCAGATAGATCTGCCCTCGTCTTCTGACGTCCCTAGAACTGTGTAATCGAGGTTGTTTGATGCCGATAGCGGTTATCTACCGAATCATTTTTGCGGCCCTGGCTCTGTTCGCCTTGAGCGTTCATGCGGGGAGCCTATCTTCTTCGACGGTTAAATCATCTGCTGCCATGTCTGATCTTCCACGCTACGAAAAGCTGCCTTTATTCGACCCGCATCGCAAAAGCTTTACATGTGTTCATCAGGATCAGCATGTGCCACGTATCGATCCTCAAGCCGAGCTATGGTTCCAACAGGCTCTAGCGCTTGACAACCCCGACGTCTACTACGAGAAACGCGACTATCCGAAGATCTACCAACTCTACGCCCAGGCTGCCGATCGCGGCCACTGGAAAGCGATGCTTAACCTCGCATCTCTGATCCTCAGCAATTATCCCGGGGTGCCGCAGCATGACCCGGAACTTGCGATTGGGTGGGTTGAAAAGGCAATGCAGCTAGGCGTACCGGATGCTTACGACATGATGGGAACCTACCATCTGAACGGATTTGTCAAAGGCGGGGACGCGACCAGTGCCTATGCGTTTTTTCAACGTGCAGCGGATATGGGTAGTCCGTCGGCTTTGGCCTTTCTCGGGGAAAAACTGGACGCAGAATACGATGATCCGGCGGAAGGATTCTGGGCAAATTTGCCGGTCGCTACCTCGATGCTCGAATGCGCCCTCTCGCAAGGGTTTGGAGACGCAGCAGAGGAGCTTGGCTTCGTCTATGCTCGGCCGAAAACAGCCGACGCGAAACGTCGAGCACTGGTGACGCTTCACGAAGGAGTAAAGCTGGGAAGTGCGAAATGTGCAGCTGCGCTATCGGTTGAATTTGATGGATTCAACTTGACCAATGGCAGAAACCTTCCTGGCAGCATCGATAAAGCGCGCTCTGAACGATATCGTGTGCTGAAGGACGCGCTGGAGCATTATCACGGTCGCCTGAAACTGCCGAACCTCGACAAGGTTCTCCCGCTACCGCCGGCACCACTCCCCAAGTGGGATGGAAGTGCGAAAGCGCTGGTCGATGCAGCCAAGCCCGTCAGCCCGCCGGCGGCACAGCAAAAAAGCGGTGCGCGGGAGGGGCGGTCGTTTGTTCCGGATGGGCACGCAGTTGCCGCACTTGATAGCGGGTCGCTGGCAATTGCCGGTGACCAATCCGTTCCCAAGGCAGGCTACTGGTTGGCCCTCTACGGCTCGTCGACGCAACCGGACGCGCGACTGGTTGCCCGCTCCGGGCTCCCCGAACGCTACGAAGCAGGCGAGCGATTCGAAGCGCCTTCTCACGACTGGCTGTCACCGGATCGCGTGCAATGGTATTACCTCGGTGAGGCATACCGCCTCCCGCCGCAGCGCGCAGATTTTCTGGCAAATCTGATCGGCGCGGGGCTGCTGCGCGAGATCCCCCCGTCGTCGGCAACACTGCAATGCAATGGAACTCGTGATTGTCCGAAAACCGGAATATGGGAAGGCCGCGTTG
Organism: Burkholderia contaminans; assembly: GCF_029633825.1. NCBI lineage: Bacteria > Pseudomonadati > Pseudomonadota > Betaproteobacteria > Burkholderiales > Burkholderiaceae > Burkholderia > Burkholderia contaminans. The sequence goes on from NZ_CP090641.1 coordinate 1,864,339, forward strand.
CAGTCGACCATCCGATGGCGGTGCTGTACAACCGCTGGGACCAACAGGCTTTCGTCGAGAAGGGGCAGGCATTTCCCCCCGCCGGGAATCGCTTCATTGAAGTCGCCGCGAGGGATGTGCAATGGACGTATTTGGGTAGTCCGAATGCAGATTCCGGGGTGGCCGGCATATATGCAATCAGCCTATAAATATAGGGCGTAGCCCTGTACCCGACTCGGAGAAATTGATGGTCCGTCAGGTCATTGTGGTTGGTGACACGCTCGCGCCTCATGGCGGCACCGTTATTACGGGGTCAAACACCGACATCGTGGACGGCAAGCCGATCTCTCGCAAGGGCGATACCGTCGAGTGCAGCGAGCACGGTACGCAATCCATTTCGGAAGGAGATGGAACGGGCATGATCAGCGGTAGCCCGGTCGCTTTGCATGGGCATCGCGTAACCTGTGGTTGCACACTGGTAAGCCGGAACGCGACGTTGTCGATGCCTTGAGCAGATCAACCGTACTCGCGATTCCAGCCATTGCGCTGGAATCGATTCGAATTCATTCTCGAGTCGCGGGAACGGGATACACCATTTCGGTGTGGCGCAGCATGCTACGTCGATCGTCTAGCCTGTCAAATCAGGTCGTAAACACGCGGCTTGGCTGTTTGCAAGGGTATTACGGGTAGTGATGGCCCGGCAGTGCTGATATTGATCGGCTACTTTGACGATGATCTCAAGCCGTGAGGTTGAATTACGTCGGCGACATCGTTGTTTCTGCCACGTGATCTCGGCCAACTGTGCGTCCGGCGTTTGTTGAGGCATCGCTCGCGTCGATGGTATCTATGTCGCTGCTGGCCTATGAGGTGCTGTGCGTGCTGGGCGACGTGCTCGGGATAGCCAGTTTGATTTCCGGAATGATGCCGATACCAGTTATCTACAGGGCAATTTTTTCAACCCTGGCTCTGATCACCGTGAGCGTGCATGCTGAGGGCTGGCCTTCTTCGACTGCCCAATCCTCTGCTGGCCTGGCGGATCTTCCGCGCTACGAAAAGCTGCCCCGGTTCGACCCGCATCGCAAAAGCTTTACGTGCGTTCATCAGGATCAGCATGTGCCGCGGATCGATCCTCAGGCCGAGCTATGGTTCCAGCAGGCGCTTGCACTCGACAACCCCGACGTCTACTACGAGAAACGCGACTATCCGAAGATCTATCAACTCTACATTCAGGCTGCTGATCGCGGGCACTGGAAAGCGATGCTCAATCTTGCATCCCTGATCCTGAGCGATTATCCCGGTGTGCCGCGGCATGACCCGGAAGCCGCTATCGTGTGGGTTGAGAAAGCGATGCAATTGGGTGTGCCTGACGCCTTCGACATGATGGGTACTTATCACGAGAACGGGTTGGTCAAGGGCGGCGACGCGACCAGTGCCTATGCATTCTTTCAACGTGCCGCAGATATGGGCAGTCCTTCGGCCCAAACGTTTCTCGGCTTCAAGATGAGCGGCAGCTACGACAGTCCGGACGGCGAATTCTGGGGAAACGCGACTATTGGTATGGAAATGCTCCAATGTGCGCTCGCTCAAGGGTATGGCGATGCCGCTTACGATTTGGGGGGCTTGTATAAAGGAGCGACGCCTGAGTCAAAACTTCGGGCACTTAAGGTCTTGCACGAGGGTGTCAAGCTGGGATGCGCAAAGTGTGCCAAAGATCTGGCATCCGAGTTCCGAGGATTCGATCTGACCAGCGGCAATAATCTTGTAGGTCACGTCGATACAGCACGCGCTGATCGCTATCTTAGGTTGGGTGAGGCACTGGAGCATGCTAAAGGTCGCCTGAAGCTGCCAAATCTGGACAAAATTCTCCCACTACCGCCAGCGCCACTTCCCAAGTGGGACGGGAACGCGAAAACATTGATCGACACCGTATCAATCGCGAACCGGCAAACCTGAAACGACACGATGCAAGGAACGAATCAGGCGGATGACAACCGACGCAGCGTCTCGACCACGGCCGATGGCGGCTGCGGGCCACCATCATCCCCTTTCCACCGCAGCCCCGGCATCATCCCGACAACAAAGTCGATGAACGCCCGTACCTTGGCCGGCACGTGATTCCGGCTGGGATAGTAGACGTAAAGCGGGAACGTCTCGTCGCACCAGTCCGTCAGCACCGGCTCCAGCGTGCCCGCCCGCAGATGAGTGTCGATCCCGAGGTCGATCACCTGAGCGATCCCGTAGCCTGCAAGGCAGGCGCCGATTTTGGTTCCCGCATCCGTGACCATCAGCTTCCCGCTGACGGCCACCTTCACTTTCTCGTTGTGACGCCAGAACTCCCAATCGAAGGGCCTGCCGGTCGCCGGGTCGATGGCCAGAATGCATTCATGGCCATCGTCGACCAGATCCTGAGGCGACCTCGGTCGACCGCGTTGCTCCAGGTACGACGGCGCGGCCACGGTCAGCACCCGCGGACTGTACAGCCTGCGACAGACCAAAGTCGAAACGGTTGGCGGTCCGAACCGGATGGCGAGATCGAATCCGTCGCTGATCAGGTCCGGGAGGTCGTTCCGGGTCTCAAGCTTCACATGAAGCGCAGGGTGATCCTTCATGAACTGGGCGAGTTCCGGCGCCAGCACCAGGCGGGCGAATGCGGCATCGCACGCCACACGAAGCGTTCCGTTGACGGTCGCGGTGTGGTGAGAGGCGCCGGCGGTTGCCTCTTCAATCCCCTGGAGTAACGGCAGCACCTTTGACAGCAGCTCATGGCCTGCGTCCGTCACTTCGACATGCCGGCTGGTGCGATGCACGAGCTTCGCGCGCAGGCGGTCTTCCAGTCGCTGGATCGCACGACTGACCGCCGGCTGAGTCTTGCCCAGACGGGATGCGGCACGGCCGAAGCTCCCGGATTCGGCGATGGCTGCGAGAACCAGCAAGCCGCTGACGAGCCCTCCATCGAGGTCTTCCATGATCCATGTGTTCCTGTAATGGCAGCGATAACCGGGGCGCCGTAGCCGAGGGCGGGGCGATCGCTCACTATACGAGCCGTTCACTACCGAGGGAAGCCAGCCATGACCCAGACCCAAGCCGTCGTCGCTTTGATCGACGATTATTTCAATTTGGCTTATGAGCCGAAGAGCCGTGATTTCGACACGGTCTTTCACCCGAGCTGCATGATTCAGTGGATGGATGAAGGCCGGTTGCGCACGCTGTCGTCGCAGGAGTATGCGGCACTCATCCACGGGAGGCAGAGTCCTCGATCGACCGGCGCGCCGAGAGACGAAGCGATCCTGTCGACGGAGAATATATCGGACAACCTTTCAACAGCTACCGTGCGGGTGCGAATCGGCAACAAGCTATTCAACGATCACTTCGTCATGCATAAGGTAGAGGGCAACTGGCTGATCGCGACCAAGGCGTCCGCCGTAGTGCATACGTTCGACTGACGCGCCACGAGGCGGATGCACGCCAACGTCCGGATTCGTGAGCGTGCCACGAAATGCACGAAAGCGCCGGCGAACAAAAACCTCAGGGAACGCTTCGATTTTCCGGGGGCTTTTACGTCGTCGAACATTGAGTAACTGGAGGCGGGGGCCGGGGACCGGACTCGAACCGGCACCCCTCAAACATGCCCCTCACGCTCGATCGCCCGTCCCGATTACGGACTGCACATGCAATCGCGGATTGGCCGGCGCAATCCGCTGTACAGTATGGCGATCGGCAAGGTGCTGCTCGCGTGGATGACGCCCGGCGAAGCGCGCACAGTGCTGGCCGGCATCGAGTTCCGGAAGTCGACCGCGAAGACGCTTGCTTCGGCGGATGCGGTGATGAGCATCCTGCCGCACGTGCGGCAGCAGGGCTACGGCGAGGACAACGAGGAGCAGGAAGATGGCCTGCTGTGTCTCGCAGTGCCCGTGTTCGACCGTTTCGATCGCGTGATTGTCGCTGTCGTTCCCGACGATGCGGTGCGGACACGAAGGCGCATTACGTCGCGCTGTTGAAGGAGGCAGGGCAGGCGATTTCCGGGCGGCTTGGCCATCGCCCGAAGGCGGCTGGCGTCGAGCAGGCGACGGTCGCACAGGATTGAACACGTGCCGGTAGAGAGCCGGCAAAACGAAACGACAATACGACCTCAATAACGGATCATGCAGATGAAAATGACGAAGCGCATCGCGATCGCGATGCTCGCGATCGGCGCGTGCGTGGGCACGAACGGTGCGTACGCAAAAAGCGCGGTGGATTGCACAAAGCTCAATACCGCAACGAGCGGCCCGGAGGACAACTTCCGGCCGCCGGCTTCAGGCACGGTCATCGGCGCGGGGCGCGCGTACTTCTACTCGGCGCCCGATGCGCAATGCATGACGAAGCGGACCTTCATCGTTCCCGGCGATTCGGTGACCGTCTACAAGTCTCACGGGCGCTGGTACAACATCATGTACATCAACGGCAAGACCGGCGAAGACTTCGAAGGCTGGGTCGAGCTGGGCCGCGTGCGCCTGGACGGTCAATACGGCGCGCAGTAATCGTCGGCGTGCAGGGGGCGGCGGCAACGCCGCTACACCGACACCCACGCACGATCCTGCTTCAAATGCTCCACCCGCTGCGGCCGCTGATACAGATAGCCCTGCGCATACTGAATCCCGACCGCATGCAGCGCGCGATGCTGTACTTCGGTCTCCACACCTTCCGCGATGATCTTCAGGTCGTAGTGGTGCGCAACGGACGCGATCCCCTCGATCAACCCGGCACTCCCGCCGTTCAGTTGCGAGACGAACTGGCGATCGATCTTCACGTAGTCGAACGGAAAGCGCGACAGCATGTCGAGATTGCTGTGATGCGTGCCGAAATCGTCGATCGCGAACTTTGCGCCTTTCGCTCGTAGTGCATGGAACATCGCGGTGGTCCGCGCATTCTTCTCGAGCAGGATGCGCTCGGTCACTTCGAGCACCAGCGTAAAGCCGGGTGGCAGCGCGCGGATCGCCTCGTCGACGACGGATACGAATCGCGTACGCTCGAGATCCTTCGGCGCGATGTTGATTGCGATGCGCAGCGGCACGCATGGCGTCAGCGCGGACAGTTCCGACACGGCTGTCCGCAGCACGAATTCGGTCACTTTCGGCAGCACCGCGCTCGACTCGACCTGCGGGATGAACACGGCCGGGCTGATGGCCCCCCACTTGGGATGCTGCCAGCGCAGCAGCGCCTCGACGCCGACGGTCCTGCGCGTTTCGACATCGACGATCGGCTGGTACACGACATGGAGTTCGTCGCGCCTGAGTGCATTGCGCACCGCCTTCAGCAACAGCCGGCGCGGCGCCATCGCGAGCAGGTAGGCCACCATCACGAGGCCGTCCGCCAGCAGCACGATCGTGATGCCGATCATCCGATAGTGCTGCCGGACCTGCGACGCATACTGCGCGGATGCGGCAACCCGCACCGTGAACGGCCAGCGGGGCGACACGATCGTGCTCCCGCCCGCGGGTTCCGTGGCCGACTCCGGCGTGAACTTCCCGCGTTGATCGAGATGGCCCGAACCCGCGATCGACAGCGTCGCGGTTTCCGTCCCGTAGCGGGCGCCGTGCGCGAGCGCGTCGGCCACGTAGTCGCCTTCGATCAGGTAGAGCACACCCGCGCCGGGTGCGGTCGCGTAAAACACGGGCAACACAGGGATGCCTTGCTGGAACGGCGTCTGGCGCAGCAGCGTGACGAGCGTCGAGCCCGGTTCCGGCTCATGGGTATACGCGCCGAGCGGCAGGTCGATCGCCCCCAGCGCCGACGAGCACATGACACGGCCCTCGTGCACCAGCGCGACGGCGCGCAGATAGCGCAGGCGCGTGCCGATCTCGGCGAGCGTCCGGAATACCGCCGGGCATGGCCGCCCGACGAGCGCGGTCAGTTCGTCCACATGCCGCAGGCGCGCACCGTCCAGGATGCGGTCCACCGAGGCCACGATGTCGTCCGCGATGACGCGTTCATGCTCGGTGACGGTATCGCGCGCATAGCGGTCGGCAAGCGCGATCGCGAATGCCGGCACGAGCACGCAAACGATTACGGCGGCGAAAAAGGCGATCCGCGGCCATGCGCCGCTGCGCTGGAAAACGGCCTTCGAACCTGGCGTGAACGCTGACATTCCCGCGGTCGCCTTTGGTGTCGTGTGTATGGAGAGGCGAGTCGAACCGGTCGATACACCCACGGCGCGCATGCGTCATGCCGGGTTCGGGTCATGCGCCGTGCGTGCCGGTATCACAATGCGATCGATGCTACCCGTCGCAATCGGCCAATCAATCCGGGACTTGCCTCTGTGAACATGTGCATGTGGCGCATGTATATGGACGTAGCCCCCGAAAAAACCCCGGCCGCATGGTCTTGCGGCCGGGACGAAAAAACACCGTCTCTTTGGCACGAGGATGGTGCGCGGCAAGTATAAGATGTGACGAGAGATTGTGAAATATTGTTATTCAAAAATTGGTGTTGTTTTGTCATTGTGTCTCGAAATGAAACATTCTTTCGGGATGCTGTCTTTGTCGACTTGCCGGCGGCGTTCGCGCGGTTGCTGCGCGGTGCGGTCGCGTCTCTCGCTGATGGTCCGGAATGAAAGAAAATGCCGTGCCGACGGTCATCGTGACCGATGGTGCCGCCGCAACCGACGGCGGCTCGCTGTGGATCCGGATTGCCGTGAACGGGCAAGCCCGCGACTACTCACTCGACCGCGCGCTCGCGTCGCGCGGTACGCCGCGCTACGACACCCTCAGCGGCACACATGGGCCGCTTTCGAAAGGTGATCGAAAGGAATTGCTCGCGCTGCTGCGCAGCATTGCCGACCCTGCGATGTGGGCGGGCATGGTCGGCACGTTCATCCAGGTGCTGCAGGCGTCGGAAGACGCGTGAACGACGCGGGGCCGGCGCGTCGCGCGGGCCGCGATTCAGAAATCGTTGCGCATCTTGCGAAGCAGGTCACCGCCCGACTGATGCGTATCCACCGCGGTGAGCACATCGGTCAGGAACCACGGCAGGTTCAGTTGCGTATTGGAATCGCTGACGCATACGCGGATCGGCGGGGCCTTCGACGGCGAGCGGGCATCGGGCGCGGCGTCGCGGGACGGCACGCAGTTTTTTGCGTGCGCTTGAACGGGCGCGGGCCCGGCGCTGCCGGACGGCGCCCCGGCGGCGGCCGGCAAGCTGAAGGCGGCCAGCAGGGTCAGGACAGCGATAGCAGCAGCGCGTTTCATGGGATTCTCCGGCGATGCTCGTTCGACCGCGCGGGCGGACGCGAGTTCGTCGGCGACACGCCTGCGCGCCTCGCTCAACCGCGCGCGACGTTCGCGGCCCGCGCCGGTTGCCGGCTGCGCCACTGTTGCGGCGATTCGCCGGTCCAGCGCCGGAAGGCGCGCGTAAAGGCGCTGTGTTCCGAATAGCCGAGCAACCACGCGACTTCCGCGAGCGTCAGGCGCGGATCGTTCAGGTGGTCGATCGCGAGCCGCCGCCGCGTGTCCTCGCGCAGTATCCGGAAGTTGAGCCCGAGTTCGGCGAGGCGCCGATGCAGCGTGCGCGACGACACATGCAGGTCGGCGGCGATCTGTTCGAGGCTCGCTTCGCCTTGCGTCAGCAGGCGCGCGACGGCTTCGCGCACCGACTGTTCGAGATCGTCCGTCTGCCGCAGCTCGGCAAGCAGCGCGCTCGCCTGGCGTTCCATCATCTGCAGCAGCGCGTCATCCGGCTGGCGCAGCGGCTGCATGAGCAGGTGCAGCGGGAACGCGAGGCGGTTCACCGGCTGGCCGAATCGCACCGGGCAGCCGAAATAGTCGATGTACGGTTGCTCGTCGCCGGGCGACGGATGCACGAAGCAGACCTCGTCGGGCCCGTGATGCGTACCGGTGATGTTGCGCGCGAACTGGACGATGGCCGTCAGCGCGACTTCGTCGACGAGCGGGCCGAGCGGCTCGGGCGCGTCGTGCCATTCGATCGCGACCGACGTCGCCTCGACCCGCACTTCCATGCGCGCGACGTTCGCGATCAGGTGTTCGTACTGCTGCCAGCGTGCGAGTGCGGCGCCGGCATCGCGGCACGCATGCAACGCGTAGCCGAGCGCACCGAGATGGGCGGGCGTGATTCGCTGGCCGACGTGCAGGCCGAGCAGCGGATCGTCGAGCGCGCGCATCGCGCATTCGAGCAGGCGCCGCCAGTGGGCGCTCGCATACAGCGTGAGCCCGCGATCGTCCTCGGGTGGCCGCGCCTCGCCCAGCACGCGCGCGGCATCCTTGCCCTGCTCGGACAGATAGTCGAACAACAGCCGCACGTAGGTGCTCGAGTAGTAGACGCGCTGCGTCGATAGCGGGGAGGCGGCGGGCATGGCGGAAAGTGTCAAGTAATCGTCGGCAAGTGTCAACGCGGAGCGACCCGTGCGCGACCATACTGCCGGGCAGTTCTTGATCGAGGCCGCGAACATGCCGACCGAGTTGATGACGTGGCTCCATGCGTTCCTGGGTAACGACGTGGACTGGAAGCAGGTGCTGCTGATCGGCATGACACCGGTCTTCCTGATCGCGTTCGCGATCGAATATGCGGTGATGACCGGGCGCGGCCGCCGCGAGCCGTTTCGCTGGAAGGAGATCGTCGCGAACCTGTCGCTCGGCGCCGGCTATCAGGTGGCCGAGACCGTGATGGGGCTCCTGTTCACGGGTGCGATCTTTGCGTGGGTCTATAGGCACCGGCTCTTCGACGTGCCGGTGAACGGCTTCACGATCGTGCCGATCTTCGTCGTCGTCGAGTTCTGCTACTACTGGTTTCATCGCACGTCGCATCGCGTGCGCTGGTTCTGGGCCGCGCACGTGCCGCATCACAGCGGCGAAGTGATGAACTTCACGACCGCGATGCGGCAGTCGCTGCTGAATGCGTTCGTGGGCGTGTTCGTGTTCTACCTGCCGCCGGTGTGGCTCGGGATCCCGCCAGCCGTCGTGCTGTTCCTGCTCGCGGTCGATCTCGCGTACCAGTACTTCGTGCATACCGAAGCGATCGGGCGGCTGCCGCGCTGGTTCGAGTACGTGTTCGATACGCCGTCGAACCATCGTGCGCATCACGGCCGCAATCCGCGTTACATCGACAGGAACTACGGCGGCGTGCTGATCATCTTCGATCGCCTGTTCGGCACGTATGTCGAGGAAACGGAGCCGGTCGATTACGGGATCACGCAGCAGATTCGTTCGTACAACTTCCTGGTGCTGAACCTGCACGAATTCGTCGACATGTGGCGCGACGTATTCGCACCCGGGCCCGTCCTGCAGCGGCTGAAACACCTGTGGATGCCGCCCGAATGGGAGCGGCCGGGGCATCGGCCGATTCATACGTGGAGTGTCGAGCGCAAGGGTGAGGACGCGATTCCGACCGCGTCGCTTGCCGTGCCTGACGAGGGTGCGTCGCCGCCAGGGCGCAAGATCGTACAAGCCACGCGTACTCGCTCGAGCTAACCTGCGTGCTTTCCTCGGCGAAAGGCATGGCGGGTAATGACGAAGAAAGTTTTCTGGGACGATCCTTACCTGACCACGCTGGATACCGTCGTCAGCCACGTCGATGGCGATCGCGTGCGGGTGGACGCCACCGTCTTCTTTGCGTTTTCGGGCGGCCAGGAAAGCGATGCGGGGTTGCTCGGCGGCTATCCGGTCATCCAGGCGGAAAAGCAGGGCCTCGACATCGTCTATACGCTGCCGCACGATCATGCGCTGAGCGTCGGCGATCGCGTGACCTGGCGCATCGACTGGGCACGGCGGTACCGGCTGATGCGTCTGCACTTCGCGGCCGAAATGGTGCTGCAGCTCGTCTACCGGCTCAGGCCCGGCATCGAGCGCATCGGCGCGCATATCGGGCAGGACAAGGCGCGCATCGACTTCGCGAGCGACACGAGCGTGGCGCCGCTGTTGCCCGGGATCGAATCGGCAGCGGCCGACCTGTCGAAGCGCGACCTGCGCATCGTGACCGATTTCAGCGATGTCGACGCGCAACGCCGGTTCTGGACGGTCGACGGCTTCGCGACGATGGCGTGCGGCGGCACGCATCCGGCGTCGACCGGCGAGGTCGGCATGCTGACGCTCAGGCGCAGGAATACCGGGAAGGGCAAGGAGCGGATCGAGGTGATGCTGGTCGAGCCGGAGGTGGCCGGCGGGCAGCGGGGCGAGCGGGTTGCATAACCCGGTGCCCGCGTCACTTCACTGATACCCGTAACACTGCTTCAACCCCGCATAGTCGTAGAAGTGGCTGCCCGGCGCGATCTTCGCGCCGTCGCACGCGGCCTGGAAATCCGTTTCGCGCTCGTTGTACAGCATCTTCACGATGAGCCGCGAGCCATTGCGATAGACATCCCACTGCATGTTCGCGGCCATCGGCGACACCTGATCGCCGCGCCACGGATTGTTCGCGTACGTGTACGTCTGCGCCTGCGGCGTCGGTACGAACACGTTCTTCAGGTTCATGATCGACGCGAACGGAATCACGATCTCCGCATGCGTGAAGCGCAGCTTCGCGGCGCGGGTCAGGTCGCCGCGCGCGATCGCGTCGACTTCGCCGAAGAAATCGTCCTGCAGCACCTTCGCCATCCGGTACGTGACGGGGTTCGCTTCCTGGATGCCGGGCCCCTTCTGGTAGTAGTCCTCGGCATCCTGCAGATACGCGAGGTACTGCGCCTGCTCCGCGCCGATGTACTTCTCCATCGTGACGCCGCCGGTCTCCGCCGTCATTGCGGGCGCGACCTGCAGCAGGTTGTACAGCACGCTTACCGCATCGACGGCCGTCGCGATCTTCGTCTTGCCGTCGCCCTTCAGCGTGTTGGTGAACTTGCCGTCCGCCGACGTGAATGCATAGGTGCCCGTGTTCGCGAACGTGTAGCCGTCGGCGCCGAGCTTTGCGAGGAAGGCCTGCGAAACGAGTGCGGACAGTACAGTTTGCGCGACGTCGGCCGCCTGCGGCGCGGCCTTGATCGCGTTGAGTTTCGCAGTCACCGCCGCGTCGTTCGAATAGGCCTGGTATGCCTGGCTCGCCTGGTAGGTCGCGTAGTACGGATTGCCCGTATCGGCCACGAGATCGGTGGCAGGCTTCAGCGAGTGGAAATACAGCAGGAAGCGGTTGGTGCCGGCCGGCTGCGCAACCGGCGCGTTCGCGGGATAGCCGGACGGCGCGGCGGGCAGCATGATCGCCGTGGCCAGCGCAGGCTGCGCGGCCACGAGCGACGCGGAGAAATACGTCGAGCTGTCGACCGCGCGGTCCTGGCCCGAGTTCACGACGACGACTTGCCGGTTGCCGGCCGCGAACAGTGCGGGCAGCCGCTGCGCGAGCCGCGCGGCGAGTTGCTGGTGTTCGCGGATGCCGGTTTGCGTGAGGTTGCCGTACCCCGGTGTCGAGATGCCCGCGACGCCATACCCGAGCAGCGCGTTGGCCTTCATCATCGCGTACGTGTCGGCCTTGAGCTGGGCACCGAGCGCGGTCAGCGCGCCGTCGGCCTCGGCCTTGACCAGCATCGCGTAGATCGCGCCGTCGTACTTGAAGCCCGACAATCCACGCGAGCCGTGCCGCGCGACGAGTTCAGCATAGACTGGCGCGTAGCCGGCGGGTGGCGCTTCGTACGTCGCGGCGTCCTGCTGCGGGCGGTACGGCGTCTTCGTCTGGTAGTAAGTCGCGGGTGTCGGCTTGGGTTGAGGCTGCGGTTGCGGTGCGGGCGTCGAACCGCTGTTGTCGGCCGCGGCCGCGGGCGGTGTCGAGTCGTCCCCGCCGCAGGCAGCGAGCAGCAGGCAGGTAATCGCGAGGGCGGTGGCGGTGCGGATCGGGCGTGTCATCGTGGCGGGCAACGGGCGGGACGATGCGGGTTCGCGTCGTCCCGTCTCCGGGAGTGATCGGTCAAGCCCGGAAGTGTTGCAAGCGACTTTGACAGCAGAATGTCAGGATTCGGTCGGGCAATCGTCGGATTGCCGCCGAGTCGCGCATGGCCGGCCACCGCCGGCCCGTGTGCCGGCGTTCAGTGCAGGCCGGCCGATGCGATCGAGCGCACGGTGTCGGTGATGTTCACGCAGCGCGACAGGCCGAAATGCTCGGCTTCACGGCGCTCCGGTTCGCTGCTCGCAATGGCCACCGCGCGTTCGGGCGGCACGCCGAGTGCCTGCAGCGCGACGTCGAACGGATGCTGGTTCGATCGGGAGTCCTGCTGATTGGCGTCCGTGACGACGACCGAGAAGCGGTCGAGGTTCGCGCGACCGAACTGGCCTTCGAACATGTCGCTGAGCCGTGCAGCCGGCAGCGTCGTGACGAGACCGAGTCGATATCCTTCTTCCGATGCCCGGTCGAGCCACTGGATGATCGCGTCGCGTTGATGGCGCGATTCATGCGAATCCGGTGTTGCTTCGATTTGCGCGAACGCTGCGTCGAGACGGGTGACGATGGCTTCGATAACCACGGTGATTCCTCTTCAGAAACGTGATGATCCGTTCGCCGACGGGAATGCCACACACCTTAGCGTCGATCCGGAAATCGCGACCAATTAATATTTATATCCGACCCATACGATTTCGCTAATGAATGGGGCGGCGAGCCAATGTGGGCGCGGGATGCGTGTCGCACCGCTGGTTCCGCGCGAATCGCATCGTATCGATGGCCTTCGATGTGATGCACCAGATTCGCGCACGCCATGAATGCGCCGCGCATGTGCATATGAAAAAACGGCATATCGAGCGGTGCACGCCCGATATGCCGTCTTCCGATGCCGCGTGTGAATCGACGTGATCAGTGCAGCTTGATCGACGGCTGGTTGCGGCTTTGCAGCCAGTGGCTCAACGACTGGAACAGCGCGCGCTTCACGCCGACCACGCTGAACAGGTGCTTGCGATACAGGAACTTGTACAGTCCGATCGCGGCCAGCCCGTCGACGATCAGCGAGCGCGAACGCACGCTGATGTCGGCCTGGTACACGGCGCCCGCATGCCCGAGCGACACGACGGTGCCCGCATCGCGGAATGTGAAGCCGTCCACCGGCTTGCCGGCGATGCGCCGCGCGAACGCGTTGACCAGGTACACGGCCTGCTGATGAGCGACCTGCGCGCGCGGCGGCAGGAAGCCGTTCGCGCCGCCCGTCGGGCAGGCGGCACAGTCGCCGAACGCATACACGTGCGGGTCGTCCGGCGTCTGCAGCGTATCGGTCACGATCACCTGGTTCGAGCGGTTGAGCGCGATGTCGCCGATCTGTCGCAGGAACGCGGGGCCGGCCACACCGGCCGCCCAGATCGTGATGTCGCTCGCGAGCCGCTCGCCGGTCGAGGTCGTCACGGCATCCGCGCCGACTTCCGCCACGCGGGTATCGGTCAGCACGTCGACGTTCAGCGCGCGAAGCTGCGCGTGCATCTTGCCGGACAGCCGCGCGTCGAGCGCCGGCAGGATGCGCGGGCCGCCTTCGATCAACCGGATGTGCACGTCGCGTGCGGACACCAGCGCCTTGAAGCGGTACGTCGTCAGTTGCTGGATCGCATCCCGCAATGCCGCTGCCAGCTCGACGCCCGTCGCGCCCGCACCGATCACGTTGATGCAGATCGGCGCTGCGCGCCGCGCGGGCTGCTGTTCGGCCTGGTGATTCGCCTTCGTGCAGGCCGCGAGGAACTTCCGGCGGAAATCCTCGGCCTGGTCGAGGTTTTCGAGCGGCAGCGCGTGGCGTTCCGCACCCGGCACATTGAAGAAGTTCGTCACGCTGCCGACGGCGAGCACGAGATCGTCGTAGCCGAGCTCGCGCTGCGGGAGGATTTCCGTGCCGTCCGCGTCCTGCACGGCCGCAATCGTTGCCGTGCGTGCTGCGCGGTCGACCTGTTGCAGCGCGCCCTGCACGAAGCGGAAACCGTGGCGCTTCGCTTGCGCCGCGTATTCGATCGTGTGCGAGGCCGGGTCGCGATGGCCCGAGGCGGCTTCGTGCAGCAGCGGCTTCCAGAAGTGCGTCGGATAGCGGTCGACGAGCACGACTTCGGCTTGCCCGCGGCGTCCGACCGTATCGCCGAGACGCGTGGCGAGGTGCAGGCCGCCGGCGCCGCCGCCGACGATCACGATGCGCGGCAGGCGCGGAGCGCGGTCCGTTGCAAGGTTGGGCGTGGTGTTGTCCATGTTGGGCTCCCGCTGAATGACGATTCGGATGACATTGCTCAAGAACCGACGATATAGTTTTGAACCTACATGAACAATTTAATGTTTATAAGCGACTCATATGTATTCACTTATAGGAAAGACCGCCACGTTCCGGCAGCTGAAGGCGCTGGACATGATTGCGCGGCTCGGCAGCGTGTCGCGGGCGGCCGAGGAACTGAACCTGACGCAGCCGGCCGTGTCGCTGCAGGTGCGCCTGCTCGAGGAGGCGGTGGGCGCCGCATTGCTGCAGCGGGTGGGGCGCGGCGTGCAGCTGACCGCGGCCGGCGAGATCGTGTCGCGCTATGCGCGCGAGATCCTGCATCTGTGGAGCGAGGCCGGTGACGAAGTGGCCGCGCTGACGGGCGATCTCGGCGGCACGCTACGGATCGGCGCGATCACGACGGCCGAGTACCTGATTCCGCCGCTGCTCGTGAAATTCACCGCCACGCGTCCGCATGTGAAGACTTATTTCAAGGTTGGCAATCGCGACGACATCATCCGCATGCTCGCCACCCATGAAATCGATCTCGCGGTGATGGGCAGCGCGCCGAAGGAACTGCGCACGCATGTGGTCGAGTTCGCGAAGCATCCGATGGTGTTCGTCGCGGCGCCCGGCCATCCGCTGATGCAGCGCAAGCGCGTCGCGCTGAAGGATCTCGAATCCGCACACCTGCTCGTGCGCGAACGCGGCGCGGGCACGCGCTCGACCGTCGAGAGCCTGTTCAAGAACGCGGGTTACCGGTTCCATGTGGGCTCCGAACTGTCGAGCAACGAGGCGATCAAGCAGATGGCCGAAGCGGGGCTCGGCGTGGCGTTCCTGTCGTTGCACGCGTGTGCACTCGAGCTGCGCACCGGGCTGCTCGGGCAACTGCCGTTCCCCGGCAACCCGATCGAGCGCGAATGGTATGTGGTCACGCTCGCCGACCGGCGCATTTCGCAGGTCACGGGGTTGTTCCGCGATTTCCTGATCAAGCAGGGCGCGCCGGTGATCGACGGCGCGACGGTGGCGCCGCATGAGCGGCGGCGCAAGTAGGCGGATGCGTCGGCCGGCCGGTCAGACGAGCCCGAAGTCGTCGTTGCTGTCGGGGATCGACGCGAGCAGCCGTTCGAGCCGGTGCCAGCCGACGATGCGCAGGCACCAGGCGGCGACGGTGGCGAAGGCGGTGCGATCGTTGCGGGGGCCGGATGAAGGGCGACTGGCGGCGGAAGGCGAGCGCGCGGTGAACGCTGCGCGTTGCGCAAGGCACTGATGGGGCATGACGGTCTCCGTAGGTGTCGGATGGGGCCATCGTAAGCGGCGCGGCGCCCGCCGGCGCACACGCAAGGATGGCCATGAGCAGGAACGGATGATCTTTTTCTGCTCGACCCGGGCGCGTTGCCGGCAGGCCCGGCAGACCGCCCGAAAACGCGTCACAATGCGCGTTCGACATCCCGATCCACTGGAGGAAGGCCATGAGCGATGCGATTCTCGCGGCGCCGACGGACAACGGCGTCCCGGTCAGCCTGCGCTCGAGCCGCGGGCTCGGCTGGCAGGGCTTCGGTGCGTCGCTGCTGGAAATCCGCGCAGGCACCTACCGGATTCCGGCGGCCGACCATCACCGGATCGGCGTGCATATCGGGTCGCCTGTTCGCGCGGATTGCGTGTGCGACGGCGTGCGCGTGTCGCGCATCCAGGCGCATGGCGACGTCGACGTGATTCCGGCCGGCTTGCCCGGCCAGTGGACCGACAGCGCCGACTGCCGGATTCTCCATATCGCGCTCAGCGATACGTTCGTGCGGCGGACCGTCGAACAGCTCGAACTGAAGCCGTCGCAGGGGCAGATTCGCCGCCGGCTGCAGGTGCGTGACCCGCGCCTGCAGCACATCGCGTGGGCGATGGCCGCCGAACTCGAAGCGGACGACGCGTCGGATCCGCTCTACGCGGAAAGCCTGTGCACGGCGCTCGTCGCGCGGCTGGTCGACGGCCGGCCGGCGTTCCGCGAACGCCGCCGCACGCTCGCGCCGAAGGCGGCCGCGCGCGTGATCGACTATGTCGAAGCGAACCTCGACCGGCGCATGACGCTCGCCGAACTCGCGGCGCTCGTGTCGATCAGCGTGCCGCATTTCAAGGTGCTGTTCCGCGAAACGCTCGGGATGCCGGTGCACCAGTACGTCGTGCGGCGCCGGGTCGAGCGCGCGAAGGCGCTGCTGCTCGAAGGCCGGCTCAGCATCAGCCAGATCGCGCTCGAAGCCGGGTTTGCCCACCAGAGCCACATGGCGAACTGGATGAATCGCGTGCTCGGTGCGACGCCGACCGAGATTGCGCGGTCGGGGGCGCGGGGCGGGCTGCGGCTCGCGTATGACGGCGAGGGGAGCGGGAGTGACGCGTAGCGGAGCGATGGCACCGCGCCGGATATGAGTCGTCGCGTCAGATCCCGAGGCAATTGTTCAACAGGACGTTGGACAACTGCCGCCTGCGCTCCTGGCAAGAGGCGGACCGTACGATTCGAAGCGCCTGGCGAGGCAGCGGGCAACGCGCACCGCAGCCGCCAGCCAATCCGTCATCCTTTCCTGCTGTATTCATCCCTCCGTGCGCGCCGTTCCCTTCGCGCAAACCGACAATCACCGCACCTTCATCCCCTCAGGAGCGAATCGTGTTCGTGATCTTCGGTGCATCCGGCAACGTCGGCCAGTCGACCGTGACGGCCTTGCGCAACGCCGGCCATCCCGTGCGCGCGGTATTGCGCGACGCACGCCATCGTGAACGTTTCGCGCAGCTTGGCTGCGAGGTCGTGATCGCCGAGTTGACGGACGCGAACGCGGTCGCCGCTGCAATCGACGGTGCACAGGCCGTGCAGATCCTGTGCCCGGTGCCCGTCGCCGATCCCGATCCGGCGGCGACGATGACACGGACGATCGACGTCGCGACGGCCGCGCTCGCCGCCAACCCGCCGCCGGTGCTGCTCGCGCTGTCGGACTACGGTGCGGAGCGCGACGGCAATACGGGCATCACGCGTCTGTTTCATCACTTCGAGGAGCAACTGAAGACGATCCCGACGCACGTGACGCTGCTGCGTTCGGCCGAGCATCTTCAGAACTGGACACGCATCCTGCCGGTCGCGCTCGGCACCGGCGTGCTGCCGAGCTTTCACCATCCGGTCGGCAAGGTGTTCCCGACGGTCTGGGCGCCCGATGTGGGCGTCGTCGCGGCGCGGCTGCTGCTCGATGCGCCCGAAGGCGGCAACGGGCCGCGCATCGTCAGTATTGAAGGGCCGCGGCGCGTGAGCGTGACGGCGATTGCCGATACGCTTGGCGCGGCGGCCGGCCGGGCAATCGTCGCGCATGAACTGCCGCGCGATACCTGGGCCGCGACGCTGCTGCGCGCGGGCCTCAGCGAACGTCATGCGCAGTTGATCGTCGATCTCTACGACGTGCACAACGCCGGGCAGATCGACGTCGAGGAGGGCGTGTCGGAACGGCTTTACGGGACGACGACGCTGACCGATGCGCTCGCGCAACTGGTGCGCCAGCACGCGCGGTAACAGCGGTGGCGACGCGCGTTGCCGATCACGCCCGCCGCCGCACCTTGTTCAGTACCGCATACGAAAGCGACCCGATCACGATCCCCCAGAACGCGGAGCCGAGCCCGAGCCACGTCATGCCCGACGCGGTGGCGAGGAACGTGATCAGCGATGCTTCGCGGTGGTTTTCGTCGTCGAAGATCCCGTGCACGTTCGCGCCGATCGCACCGATCAGCGCGAGCCCCGCGAGGATCGCGACGAATGCCTTCGGCAGCGCGAAGAACACCGTGACGATCGTGCCAGCGAAGAGCCCGCCGATCAGGTAGATCGCCCCGTTGGCGAGCCCGGCGATGTAGCGCCGGTCCGGATCCTCGTGCGCGTCCTTGCCGGTGCAGAGCGCGGCCGTGATCGCCGCGACGACGATCGTGATCCCGCCGAAGCACGCAACCACGAGCGACATCACGCTGGTCGCCGTGATGATCGGCCGCGCGGGCGTGTGATAGCCGGACACGCGCAGGATCGTCATGCCCGGCAGGAACTGGCCGGTGAGGCTGACGACGACGAGCGGCAATGCGAGGCTGAGCGTCGTACCGAGGGTCCATTCGGGCGCGATGAAGACCGGATGCGCGATGCTCGGCGACACGTTGCCGAGATGTGTCATCCCGAGCAGCGTCGCGAGCGCGGCGCCCGTCAGCAGCACGAGCACGATGCTGTAGCGCGGCAGCAGCCGCTTGAAGATCACGTAGGACGCGATCATCCCGAACGCGAGCGCGGGGTGCTCCGACGCGGCGGCGAATGCATGCGTGCCGAACGGCAGCAGGATGCCGGCCATCATCCCGCACGCGATGCCGCGCGGAATGTGGCGCACGAGCCGGTCGAAATAGCCGGTCACGCCGACCAGCAGGATGATCAGCGCGGCCGTGATATAGGCGCCCACGGCCTGGTTGAGCGTCAGTTGCGGAAACAGGCCGACGAGCAGCGCGGTGCCGGGCGCAGACCACGCGGTGATGACCGGCACTTTCAGCTTCCAGCTCGCGAACAGGCCCGAGACGCCCGCGCCGATCGAGATCGCCCAGACCCACGACGACACCATCGCATTCGACGCATGGGCTGCCTGCGCAGCCTGGAAGAAGATCGCGAGCGGGCCCGCGTAGGAAATCAGCACCGCGAGAAAGCCCGCGGTAATCGCGGAAACGGACCAGTCGTTGCCGATCGCGCGGATTGCGCCGGGCGGGGTGTTCGGTTGCATCGTCGTGGGGGCGTGCGGCGCGCGGCCGGGAGCAGAGCCGGGGCGAATGATTGTTGGAAGCCCCGGACGAGCCGTCATTCTGGGCATTGCCGGCGCAATTGGCAATGCGCGGGTGGAGGGTAGAAATGTCGGCATTTCGTAAGAAATGCGCGGCTGGGCGGACGAATCGTTGGCCCAGCCGAACGTCACGTACTGATCTGCAACACCTTGTCGACCACCGCCACCTTCACACCGCTTCCCGTCGACAACGACGCCGTGCCTTGATCGAACGGGTGCACGGGCGTATCGGTCGGCGTCCACGCATGGCGCGCGAGCAGTTCGCGATACCCGCCGCGAATCACGAAGCCGCCGCACTTCCGCGCATACGCGTCGCGGCGCATCCGGTACGCGCGCGGCAGGTCGTACCACGGCAGCTTCGGCAGGTCGTGATGGACGAGGTGATAGTTGTTGTTCAGGTACAGCAGCCGCATCGCGAAGCCGGCTTCATTGATCGCAATGCGCGCCTTCGGATGCGGCGCGGCGCGGTGCTCGTACAGCGAGCGGATCATCGCGATCGACAGCGCGGGCCACGTGATCACGAGCAGGTAATACCACCACGGCACGCCGATCGCCCATTGCAGCCACGCGAGCAGCGCAACCACGCAGGCGCTATGCATCGCCCACATCGGCAGATAGCGGAAGTCGCCGCGACGCAATGCGGCGAAAGCGTCGATGCACATCGCAAAGATGCTCAGCGGCGGCCCGGCGACGAATCGTCCGATGAAGGTCTTGCGGGCGACCGTCAGTACGCGGCGCCAGCGCGGCAGCTGCTCCCAGCGTTCACGCGTGACGTAGTTCGTTTCGGGGTCGACGCCCGGCACGGTCAGGTCTTCGTCGCGGTGATGGTCGAGATGCGTGTCGCGATACAGCGTATACGGATACCAGACCGTCAGCGGCGGATAACCTAGCAGCTTGTTCACGAGGGCGGAGCGTGTCGGGTGGCCGTGCAGCAGCTCGTGCTGCAGCGACAGGTGCCATGCGCCGAGCAGGATCAGCGGCGGCGTCGCGGCCGCGAGCGACAGTGTGCCGCCGCGCACGAGCAGCAGCACGGCGAGCCAGCCGCCGTAGATCGCGACGATCAGCAGCCAGGTTGGCCACTCGGTGCGGGCGGTGAAGCGGGTGTCGAGCGCGGCGATCGCACGCGCGTGGTCGACGTCGAAGTATTCGGCCATGGCGTTGAGGCGGATTGAACGGGCAGTGCGGGGAACGAGCGGTTGAACCGGTGCGCTCGGCCCGGGTGCGCAGGTGTCTCGCGGATCACGGTCGGCCTGTCCGTTATCGCGCGCAATGGCGATGCTCGGGCAGGCATCAGACGGTACCGGGATCGCACCGCCCGGCCAACCAATCGATTCGCATTTGCTTATCGCCGCGCGGCCGATAAGCTTTGGGCACGCGGCACCCCGTTCGGCCCCCGTTTTATCGGGATCGAACCGGGTTCCGCGGCGCGAGCGTCGATGCGTAGAATGCCCGCATGAGCTCATGGATCGCCGCCCTGCCGATGTACAACGTGACGCCGCGCCACGATGCGCTGTGGCGCGCACTGCTGCGTGACGCGCTCGATGCGTTCGCGAACGCGGGCGGGCCCGCCGATGTCACGCTTCCCGACGAGCCCTTCGCCGACTTGCACGCGCTGTGGCGGCGCGACGATCTGTTGCTGTCGCAGACCTGCGGCTACCCGTACCGGATGCTGGGCCTGCGCGATGTCGTGCGACTGATCGCGACACCCGTGTTCGATGCGCACGGTTGCCACGGCGCGCACTACAGCAGCGTGCTGGTCGTGTCGTCACGCGCGCATGCGGGCGGCTCGACGACGCTCGCTGCATGCCGGGGGCTGCGGGCCGCATTCAACGGTGGCGATTCGCACAGCGGGATGAACGCGCTCCGGCACGCGGTCGCGCCGCATGCACGCGGCGGACGATTCTTCGGATCGGTTGCAGCGCTCGGCTCGCACCTGAACGTGCTGCGTGCGCTGGCTTCAGCGGAAGCCGATTGCGCGGCGATCGATTGCGTGACGTTCGCGTACGTGAGCGACGCGTTGCCCGAATTGCTGGACGACATCCGGATCGTCGGGATGACGGCCTCTGCGCCGGGATTACCGCTCATCGCATCGCGAACACTCGAAGATACACAGGTCGCTGCTTTGCGAGATGCGCTCGATCGCGCGGTGGCGACCGATGTGGAGCGGGCGCGCGTGCTGCGGCTGAAAGGATTCGAACGGCTGTCGCCGGATGACTATGAGGCGATTGCGCGGTTCGAGCGGGAGGCTGCTGCGCACGGGTATCCGGCGCTCGCGTAGCAAGCAGGCGATGCGGGCGGCTTGACGGGGCGGCGGCCGATTGCCGAAAGAGGGGCAACGACCGCAGGTTGCACGGGGCGATGCAAAGTCACGGACAGATTCAGGTTCGGCTTGGGCGTCACGGCGCAGCGATGCCGCCGCGACGCCTCCACGTTACCGCTTATTCCTCGTCCATCAACCGGACCTTGACCCGCTTACCCTTGATCTTCCCGGCATTGAGCTTGCGCAGCGCATCGCGCGCCACGCCGCGCTCGAGCGCGACATAGGTCGAGAACTCGGTCACGTTGATCTTGCCGATCTGCTTGCCGTCGAACCCGGCGTCGCCGGTCAGCGCGCCGAGCACGTCGCCCGGGCGGATCTTGTCCTTGCGCCCGCCGAGGATTTGCAGCGTTTCCATCGGCGGCGTCAGCACGCCGTCGTCGGCCGGCGTGAGTTCCGCGAGCGGATGCCATTCGACGTCGCGCTTCTGCGCCTGCTCGATCGCACCGACGCGGCCCATCTCGTCCATGCTCGCGAGGCTCAGCGCCCAGCCGTCCTGATCCGCGCGGCCCGTGCGGCCGATGCGGTGCACATGCACTTCGGGGTCGGGCGTGACGTCGACGTTGATCACCGCCTCGAGCTGCGCGATGTCGAGCCCGCGCGCGGCGACGTCGGTGGCCACCAGCACCGAGCAGCTGCGGTTCGCGAACTGGATCAGCACCTGGTCGCGCTCGCGCTGGTCGAGCTCGCCGTGCAGCGCGAGCGCGTGGAAGCCCTGTGCGTGCAGCACGTCGAGCAGGTCGCGGCACTGCTGCTTCGTGTTGCAAAACGCGATCGTGCTCACCGGCCGGTAGTGGTTCAGCAACTGGCCCACCGCATGCAGCCGCTCGTCTTCCGTCACTTCATAGAAGCGCTGGCGGATCTTGCTGTTGTCGTGGCGCTCTTCGAGCTTGATTTCCTTCGGATTGCGCAGGAACTGCTGGCTCAGCTTCGCGATGCCGTCCGGGTAGGTCGCGGAGAACAGCAGCGTCTGGCGCGTGGTCGGGCACATCCGTGCGACCTTTGCGATGTCGTCGAAGAAGCCCATGTCGAGCATCCGGTCGGCTTCGTCGAGCACCAGCGTGTTCAGCGCGTCGAGCTTCAGGTTGCCGCGATCGAGGTGATCCATGATGCGGCCCGGCGTGCCGACGACGATGTGCGCGCCGTGCTCGAGGCTCTGCGCCTGCGGGCGCATCGGCGTGCCGCCGCACAGCGTCAGCACCTTCACGTTCTCTTCGGCGCGCGCGAGGCGGCGCACTTCCTGCGCGACCTGGTCGGCGAGTTCGCGCGTCGGGCACAGGATCATCGCCTGCACGTCGAAGCGGCGCGCATCGAGGCGCGCCAGCAGCGCGAGCGAGAACGCGGCGGTCTTGCCGCTGCCCGTCTTCGCCTGGGCGATCAGGTCCTGGCCGGCCAGCGCGACCGGCAGGCTCGCGGCCTGGATCGGCGTCATGTCGACATAGCCGAGCTGCGCGAGGTTGGCGAGCGTGGCGGGCGTCAACGACAGCGCGCTGAACGGCGTGGCGGTCGGCTGGGTCATTCCAGGTCTCCGAGGTAGGGGCGGCCTTCCATCTGCTCGTAGACGACCTTGCCTTCGTCGTCTTCGAAGCGTTCGAGGTAGTTGCGCGCGCCGCACAGCGGGCAGCGGAACAGCAGCCCCTGGCCTTCGTCCTTGATGACGACGTCGGACTGCTCCCACTGCGTGCCGCAGCTCTGGTTTCGGCAGGTAAACACGGTCTTTCTCCAGCTGAATTCGGTTGATGGCGCGCCCGGGCGGGCGCGGCAACGGCGGGCGGCGCTCGCGCGGCTTGGGCGCGGGCCGCACCGGGCGTCGCTTGGATTGCGTCGATGCGGATGATGGATCGGGCGGCGACAGGGTCGCGCGTGCCGCAATTCTAGCGGAAGCGGGCGGCCGGCCGGGCGTTTCGCCCGCGACCCGCCAAGAAAAACGGCCGCCCCGGAGGGCGGCCGTGTCATGCGGCGCGATGGCGTCGCGCGGCGATCGGCGCGTTACAGCGCCATGTCGGTCGCAGCCTTCGCCGGGCGGGCCGGTGCGTTACCGGTGGCCTGCGGCTGCGTGCCGAGGTCGATCTTCGGCGGCGGCGAGAGTTGCAGCACGTCGCTGGTGTACGTCCATTCGTCGACGACCTTCGCCGGGCTGTCGTTCAGCTTCGTGCCGTAGCTCGGCACGATCTGGCGGATCTTCTGCTGCCACTCGGGCGATGCGACCTTGTCCTTGAACACCTTCTTCATCAGGTTCAGCATGATCGGCGCGGCCGTCGACGCGCCCGGCGATGCGCCGAGCAGGCCCGCGATGCTGCCGTCCTGCGACGCGACGATTTCGGTGCCGAGCTTCAGCACGCCACCCTTGACCGGGTCGCGCTTGATGATCTGCACGCGCTGGCCGGCCTGCCACAGGCGCCAGTCTTCCTTCTTCGCGTTCGGGAAGTATTCCTTCAGCGCGTTGAAGCGGTCGTCGTCGGACAGCATCAGCTGGCCGGCGAGGTACTGGACCAGCGGGAATTCGTCCACGCCCACGCGCATCATCGGTGCGACGTTGTGCGTGTTGGTGCTCTTCAGCAGGTCGAAGTACGAACCGTTCTTCAGGAACTTGGTCGAGAACGTCGCGAACGGCCCGAACAGGATGATCTTCTTGCCGTCGATGATGCGCGTGTCGAGGTGCGGCACCGACATCGGCGGCGAGCCGACCGACGCCTTGCCGTATGCCTTCGCCAGATGCTGCTTCACGACCTCGGGGTTGTCCGTCACGAGGAACGAGCCGCCCACCGGGAACGCGCCGTAGTCCTTCGCCTCGGGGATGCCCGACGCCTGCAGCAGGTGCAGCGCACCGCCGCCCGCGCCGATGAACACGAACTTCGCGTCGACCGATTGCGCCGGTTCATCCGAGTGCAGCTTGACCCAGCTCACGTGCCACGTGCCGTCGGCATTGCGCGAGATCTCGCGCACTTCGCTCGACAGCGACAGCGTGAAGTTCGGCTGCGTCTTCAGGTAGCCGACGAACTGGCGCGTGATCTCGCCGAAGTTCACGTCGGTGCCGATCGGCGTCCACGTTGCCGCGACCTTCTGGTTGCGGTCGCGGCCTTCCATCATCAGCGGCACCCACTGCTTGATCTGGTCGTAGTCTTCCGAATACTGCATGCCGCGGAACAGCGGGCTCGCCTGCAGCGCTTCGTAGCGCTTCTTCAGGAAGCGGACGTTGTCGTCGCCCCACACGAAGCTCATGTGCGGCGTCGAGTTGATGAACGAGTGCGGATTCTTCAGCACGCCCTGCTTGACCTGCCACGCCCAGAACTGGCGCGAGATCTGGAACGACTCGTTGATCTCGATCGCTTTCGAGATGTCGATCTTGCCGTCCGCCTTCTCCGGCGTGTAGTTCAGCTCGGCGAGCGCCGAGTGGCCGGTGCCGGCGTTGTTCCAGCCGTTCGAGCTTTCCAGCGCGACGCCGTCGAGGCGTTCGACCATGGTCATCGACCAGTCAGGCTGAAGCTCGTGCAGCCAGACGCCGAGCGTCGAGCTCATGATGCCGCCGCCCACCAGCAGGACGTCGACCTTCTTCGTATCGGCGGCGTGCGCGGACGACGCGGCGACGCACAGCGCGAGCGCCGACAGTATTACCCGTAACGTTTTGATCACAGCAGATCCCTTTTTCAACTTGGATGCATCGGTTTGCCAAGCCGCCCGGCGCGTGTGTCGATCGCGGTGAAACGCGGGTCCGGAGATCCGGACACGCGAATCCGGAATTCCGGATCGACGCCGCGCGCCGTTGCATTTGCGCACGCGAACCCGTCGGGAAGGACACCTTCGGATCGGCTGCCTGCGGGCAGGCAAGCGCCTGCGTCACAGTGGCGCACTACGCGCCCGGGCCCTTGCGGCAAGCCTGAGCGGAAAGCGCTTCAGGCTGCGTGGAAAGAGGCCGCGCGCGACGCGTTTTGCGGGGAGCGGGGTGGCAAGGGGCGCGTAATGTAACCGAACTCGTTTGCTGTGTCACAAACGAAAAAACCCGTTGTTTTCGTGGGGTTTTTTGTATGTCCGGGTTTCCGGAATGACGGTCGCGGAAACCGGGAAAGCTGGGGATAACTGCGCGGGATCAGGGGAGGCCGGGCGCGGCGTTGCACCGCGTCCCGATCAGGTCATGTCACGTTGCGTCACTTCGCGAAATTGTTTCGGCAGAACTGCTCGTACGCCAGTGCCGAATTCGCGAAGCCTTTCTGTTTCGCGAGTTCCCAGGGGCGCTCGCATTGCTGCGTTTGTTCGCACCACGAATAGCCGGCAGAAGGGATGCAGCCGTGCGAATCGCGATCGCTGCCGGGCATCGGCGACGCGGGCGGCGCGGCAGCTTCGGCCGGCGCCGACGCGGCGGCCGGCGCGGTGGATTGCGCCGCACAGGCGCTCAACGCGAGCGCGCAGGCAAGGGCGGCGGCCAGCGAAGCAGACGGAAGAAGACGTTTCATCGGGTAGCGCTCCATGGGATGACGATCGACAACGGATGCCCGGGCCCGGGCGCGGAACGGCATGAACGGTCAGTCGCCCGGCACCGGCACGCGCGACGAGAACTTCACTTCGCGCAACGCGAGGCTCGACTGGATCGACGATACCCCGGCCTGCTTGCGCAGCACGCGCTCGACGAACTCCGCATATGCGTCGAGATCGGCCGCGACGACCTGCAGGATGTAGTCGGCCGCGCCGGTGATCTTGTGGCAGGACGTCACTTCGTCGTGACGCCGCATCACGTCCTCGAAGTGATCCGAATCCTGGCCGGAATGCATGTTGAAGGTGACTTGCACGAACGCAAACACGTTCATGCCGAGCGCGCGCCGGTCGAGGTTCGCCTGGTAGCCGGTGATCACGCCTTCGTCCTCGAGCCGCTTGCGGCGCCGCCAGCAGGGCGTGACGCTCAGCGACAGCTTCTCGCCGAGCGTCGCGTTCGACAGCGCGCCGTCGTCCTGCAGCAGGCGCAGCATGGCGCGGTCGACGCCATCCAGTTCGACCGAAGCGCGATTTTTGCTCATTTCCGGGAATCCGTAGGCGGTTTTCTCAAAATTGTACGAAAGGCGCGGGTCGAAAGCAAAGCTATTGCCGGTTGCCGTCAATAAACTGTTGCCACCCCTACTGCAACGGTCAACCATGCTCACGATCTACAGCAGCGATCACCAACTGCATCGCGGCGTCGAACTGAAGGACGGCGCGATCACCGATTCGTTCGAAAACCCCCTTCGCGCCGAAACGGTGCTCGCGCAGGTGCGTGCCGCCAGCCTCGGCGACGTGATCGCACCGAAGCCGTTCGAGCGCGCCCACTACGCGGCCGCGCACAGCGCCCGCTACGTCGATTTCCTCGCCGGCGCGTGGGACGAGTGGACCGAGACGGGCCGCACCTGCCAGGCGCTGCCGCTCGTGTGGCCGGTGCGCGCGATGCCGGCCGCAGCCACCGCGCCCGCGTTCATCGACGGCAAGCTCGGCTTCTACGCGATGGACGCGGGCGCGCCGATCAACGCCGGCACGTGGGATGCCGTGAGCGCGAGCGCGAACTCGGCGCTCACCGGCGCCGACCTGCTGTCGAGCGGCGCGGCGCGCGCGGCCTTCGCGCTGTGCCGCCCGCCCGGCCATCACGCGGGCCGCGAGTACATGGGCGGCTATTGCTACCTGAACAACGCGGCGATCGCCGCGCAGCACTGCGTCGCGCAGGGCGCCGCGCGCGTCGCGGTGCTCGACGTCGATTTCCATCACGGCAACGGCACGCAGGACATCTTCTACGACCGCGCGGACGTGCTGTTCGCGTCGATCCACGGCGAGCCGCCGGTGTCGTACCCGTACTTCTCCGGCTATGCGGACGAGCGCGGCATCGGCGCGGGCGAAGGGTTCAACCTGAACCTGCCGCTGCCGAAGGGCACGCTGTGGGACACCTACTCGGCCGCGCTCGACCACGCGGCCGCTGCGATCGCCGCGCATGCGCCCGACGCGCTCGTCGTGTCGCTCGGCGTCGATACCTTCGAGCACGACCCGATCAGCCATTTCCGGCTGCGTTCGCCCGACTACCTGCGCATCGGCGCGGCGCTCGCGCGCCTGGACGTGCCGACGCTGTTCGTGATGGAAGGCGGCTACATGGTCGACGAGATCGGCGTCAACGCGGTCAACGTGCTACTGGGATTCGAAGGGCGCGCGTAACGCGCGGCGGCGAGAGCGCCGTGCTGCCGACTGGAATCGGGCGCGCGGTGCGGGAAGCGCAGCATCATCGACTGCAACCGATTCGTGATCCGAACCACAACACGTCCCGCATCGAACGGGGCCCACAAGACTGACCGGGAGACAGACCTGCTTCGACATTCGATGCAGGTGTATGCGCCGTTCTCGTACGACGCCGTGTACATCATCGTCGACGCGATGAAGCGCGCGAACTCGACCGACCCGGCGAAGGTGCTGGCCGGCGATGCCCGCGACCGACTACAAGGGCGTGATCGGCGAGACGAGTTTCACGCCGCAGGGCGACCTGAAGCACGGTGCGATCTCGGTGTTCACGTACAAGAGCGGCAAGAAGGCGCTGCTCGATATCGTGAAGATGTGATGTGGCGGTGACGTTGCGTTGACGTCGCGAGGGCCGCGAAGCGGGATGGGCTTCGCGGCCTTCGCCGTTTACAGCGCGTGCGTTTGCGCGCGGTCGGCGCGACGCTCCGCGTCATGCACGATGTGGAGCTCGCGCGTGCGGATCGGCAACGCGCAGTGCGCGTCGGCGAGCGTCTTGCGCACCTGGCGCGCAATGCGCCAGCGCATTGCCCAGAACTTGTCGGTGTGCGTCCACACGCGCATGTTCGCGACGACCGTGCTGTCGTCGAAGCGCATCACCATCACATCCGGCGCGGGATCCTGCAGCACGTCGGGATCGGCCGCGGCCAGCGCGCGCAGTGCGTCGAGCGCCCGATCGATATCGTCATGCACCGACACTTCCACTTCGAGATCGAGGCGGCGCGTCGGGTTGCGCGTGTAGTTGCGGATCGAGCTGCCCCATAGCGCGCTGTTCGGCACGTATTCGCAGATGCCGTCCGGCTTCGTCAGACGCGTCATGAAGAGCCCGACCTCGTCGACGGTACCCGCGACGCCTGTGCCGCCGTCGATATAGTCGCCGACCTTGAACGGCCGCAGCAGCAGAAGCATGATGCCGGCCGCGATGTTCTGCATCGTGCCCTGCAGCGCGAGCCCGATCGCGAGGCCGGCCGCGCCGAGCACCGCGACGATGCTCGCGGTTTCGATGCCGAGCTGCGACAGCGCGCCGACGATCGCGACGATGCGCACGCCCCACACGGCGACGTCGCACAGGATCGGCCGCAACGTGTCGTCGACGCGCTCCTTGTTCGAGAGCAGGCGGTTCAGCCAGTTGCCGATGCGTTTGGACAGCCACCAGCCGGCGACGAGCAACGCCAGGCCGGCGCACAGCTTGAGGGAAACGGTGGACAGCGCGTTCCACAGGAACGTCCAGCGTTCCGGGTGCAGGTGATCGAGCAACATGACGGGATTCCGGTTCGAAGAAACGATGCGCGACGCGTGGCGTGCCGGCCGGGGTCAGCGGGCTTGCGCTCACGCGCGGACAGCGTTCGACCGGACATGGCGCAGGATGGTTCGCGCGAACGAGTGGGGTCGAATGCAGCACGACCGTGCCGCCGGGCCGCGAAATCGCGATTTCGGTTTAGTACGAAGCCGCTTTTCATTCAAATGAGACTAGTCCTATTCAGCCGATTCGATCGCGCCGATACACTCGCTTTTACGTTGCCGGGTCGCGACGATCGTTCCTCCGCGATACCCGGTTCTTTCCCGATTTTTCATTGACAGACAGCGAGTGACGACGTCATGCGGTTAGACCTGCGTTTCCGTCTCGCACGCGAACAAGGTCAACCCGCGCAGCGCGGCGTTCACGGATTCCCGATGCGCCGCGCGTTGCTGCGCGGCGTCATCGCGGCGGCCTGTGTGGCGGGCGCGCCGGGTACGGTGGCCCATGCGTCTCACGACGCCGCGCCGTTCGAGCCCGTGATGGCCGACCTTGTCGACGTGCCCTTTTTCAATGCCGCGCGCACGACGTGGGGCGGCTTGCACGCAGCGACGGCCGCGCCGCTCGACGTTACCTATGCGTCGCATGCGTTGTCCGTGCCGACGGCCGGCGAACGCGACGACCCCGTGGCGCGCTTCGGCGCGTGCGTGGCTTACCGCGTGCTGTGCGATGCGGCGCGCGGGGCGGTCGAACGCGCGTATGCGTCGAGGTTCGATTACGGCCTTGCGTCGGCGTTGCCCATCACGGGTGAGCAGGCCGCGTTCGAACGGCGTCCCGTCGATCTTGCCGCCGCCGAGCCGTTCGTGCTCGCGCAAGCCGAGCGCGGCGCGCGTGGCGGCGCGATCGTCGGCAGCCTGCAGGCGTCGCTGGCGCGCGCGGAATTGCCGGCCGGCGTCGCTGCGCAGATCACCCGCATGCTCGCCGGTCGCGTCGACCTGAAACAGCGCGGCGCACTCGGCGACACCTTCCGCGTGGCCTACGAACCGGACGCAAGTGCGACGCTGCCGGGTGGCGTGCGCGTGACGGCGCTCGAGCTTCGCTTGCGCGGCCAGCGCGTCGCGGCCGTGTGGTTTGCGGCCGAGGCGGGCTCGCCGGGCGCCTATTACGATCTCGACGGCATGCCGTTTGCCGGCTCGCGGTTTGCGATGCCGGTCAGCGCCAAACGGATCAGCTCGCATTTCGGCGCGCGCGTGCATCCGGTCACCGGCGCGCGTCATGTGCATTCCGGCGTCGATCTCGCGGCACCGGCCGGGCGTGCGGTTCATGCATCGGAGCGCGGCGTCGTGATGTTCATCGGCACCGAGCCGCGCGGTTACGGCAAGTACGTGGTGATTCGTCACGATGGCGGCTATACGTCGTACTACGCGCACCTGTCGGCATTCGAGCCGACCCTGCGAACCGGCACGCGGGTCGTGCGCGGCCAGCGGGTCGGCGCGGTCGGCAGCACGGGCACGGCCACGGGGCCGCATCTGCACTTCGAGGTCCGGCGGCATGCCCGTCTCGTCGACCCGGTCGCGCTGGTACAGGCGGGCAAGGCAGCGAAGCTGAAGGGCGAACGGCGCGTCGCGTTCAACCGCGTGGTGCTCGATGCGCGTACGCGCCTGGCGTCGGTCGAGTGGGTGCAACCGGTGGCGATGTCGAAGCCTGCCGGGCCGCGTGCCGGCTGACGATGGGCGAGATGCCGCCGGCTATGGCCGGCGGCATCGTTGCATGCGCGCGTCGGTGCGCTTGCCGGCAATGACGAATGACTGCTCATCGTGCGAAGCAACATGGTCGGATTGCTTTGCAGCCATTGCGCGACCCATCGATTGTCGAATTGCGTCAAATTTGCCGGTTGCTTCAAATCATCTTCTTCATCGAATCAAGGTTTGCCTGAAATTCGGCAAATTCAACCGCCTTGTTTTCCCGCTTGCGCTCCGCCGCGGCGATGTGACGTTTGCCGCAACGCAGCAGCGCACTCCGTTCCGTTATTTCCCAATCCGAAATTAATCCCGCGCTGATTTCCGATATCACCCGTTTCGATCTTGCGATTATTTCAAGTCAGGTGATATAACCCGCTTCACGCACCGATTTGCAGCAATAACGTCACCAATAAATGCGAGCGGAACGATGAAAAGAACGAGGCGGAACCTGGGTTTGGGTGGGATGGCGATCTTGACCGGTGCGATGCCGGTGGGGGT
Source organism: Burkholderia contaminans (assembly GCF_029633825.1). Classification (NCBI taxonomy): domain Bacteria; kingdom Pseudomonadati; phylum Pseudomonadota; class Betaproteobacteria; order Burkholderiales; family Burkholderiaceae; genus Burkholderia; species Burkholderia contaminans. The sequence goes on from NZ_CP090641.1 coordinate 1,895,291, forward strand.
CTATGCGGCATGTACCCCGGCTACCCCGCCGGGCAGCGGAGCGACGGTCGCGTGTTCCGGCGCGAACATCCCGTCGGTCGTGGCCGCGACCGGCAGCACCAACGTCACGATCAACATCGATTCGACCGCGACCGGCAGTTATGTCGTGACATCCACACCGACGCCGTTCTCCGTCGATACGCAGAGCGCGATCACCAACAACGGCAACCTGTCGATGTCCGGCAACGGTACGGGCGTCGCGAATCGCGGCGCGGTGCTGATCGGCGTGACCAACAACAACACGATCACCAACGGCGCGAGCGGCACGATCTCGACCACCGGCACCTACAACGACGGGATGGCCGCGAACGGCAACAACAACACGCTCGTCAACAACGGCACGATCACGACCACCGGCAACAACGCGTACGGGATGACGGCCGCGTGGGGGCAGAGCAACCCCGGCGCGTCGGGCAACCAGATCGTCAACGCTGGCACCGTGACGACCTCGGGCAACAACGCGCGTGCGGCGTCGCTGCTCGGCGGCAACGGCACAATCACCAACAGCGGCACGCTGACGTCGAACGGCCGCGATGCGCCGGCCGTCTACATGCAGGGCAACAACGACACGCTGGTCAACAGCGGCACGATCCAGACGACCGGCACCGCGACGAGCGGCGGCAGCGTCGATGCGGTCGTGTCGAACACGCTCGGCAGCTCGTTCACCGCGACGATCACGAACCAGGCGGGCGGCAGGATCATCAGCAACAACGGGATCGGCGTGCGCTCGACCAACGGTGCGACGACGATCACCAACGCGGGGCTGATCCAGGGCGGCGGCGGCACCGCGATCCAGGGCGGCAACGGCAATGTGACGCTGATCCTGCAGACCGGCTCGCAGATCGTCGGCACGGCGAACGGCGGCGCCGGCACCAACAGCGTGACGCTGCAGGGCACGGGCACCGCGTCGAATGCGTTCACGAATTTCCAGAGCCTGACGATGGCCGGCACGGACTGGACGTGGGCCGGCACCGGCACGTTCTCGACCGCGCTCGTGCAGAGCGGCACGCTGAACCTCACGGGCACGCTCGGCACGACGACGGCGTCGGTCGTGGCCACGGTCAACGCGGGTGCGACGCTGCAGGCGAATGCGTCGAACCTGCCTTTGTCGGTGACCGACAACGGGCTCGTGCGATTCCAGCAGGACAGCGCCGGCACCTACACGGGCACGATCAGCGGCTCGGGCGCGGTGGAGAAAACCGGCGCGGGCACGCTGACGGTTGCGCCTTCCGCCGCGGGCGGCAACACGTATTCCGGCGGCACGACGATCACGCAAGGCACGCTGTCGGTCGCGGCAGACAACGCGCTCGGCGCATCGTCAGGAAGCCTGACTTTGAACGGCGGCACGCTGCAGCTCGGCAGTTCGTTCAACCCCGCATCGAGCCGCGCGGTGTCGATCACGTCGAACAACGGCACGATCGACACGCAAGGTTTCAATTCGACGATCGCGCAGAACATCACGGGTTCGGGCGGACTCACCAAACTGGGTGGCGGCACGCTGACATTGAATGGCGTGCACAGCACGTATTCCGGTGGAACGAACGTGTCTGCCGGTACGCTCATTGTCGGTGATCTCGATGCGGCGGCGGGACTGCGGGGCGGTGGCCCCGTGACCATCGCGCCCGGTGGGACGCTTGGCGGGTACGGCAGTGTGACGGGCAATGTAACGAACAATGGCACGATTTCCGTCGCGAATGCGCTGCCTAGTCTTGCCAGTGGTTTGCCGGGAGACTTCCGGATATTCGGAAACCTGACGAATGCGGGGGTTTTGGAGCTCCGTGGGCGCGTTGTAGGTAACGGGCTGGCCGTGTCGGGCAATTATGTCGGGCAGAATGGTGCGGTTAACATGAATACGAAGCTTGCCGGCGACGGTTCGCCATCGGACACGCTGTTGATAGGCGGTGTGCCGGGATCTGCGACGGCAAGCGGCAAGACGACACTGAACGTAGCGAACGTCGGTGGTAGCGGCGCACTGACCACGTCCGACGGCATTCGCCTGGTTTACGCCGTGAACTTTGCGAATACGGGTGACGCGTTTACGTTGGCGGGCGGTACAGTCAGCGCCGGCGCTTACTCCTACTATCTGGTGAAAGGCGGGGTCACCGCCTTGACGGGGCAGGACTGGTATCTGCGCAGCACAGTTCCTCCGCGGCCGGATCAGCCAACGCAGCAACCTCCATTCAGTATTGCAGACGGTACACCGGAATCGATCGTCGAGGCTGTCAAGAACGCGGCGCCCGACGCCGAGCCGGAACCTGTTTACCGTCCCGAAGTCCCGCTGTACTCGGAAGTGCCGGCTATCGCGCGGCAGCTTGACTTGCTGCAGATCGATACCTTCCATGATCGCCAGGGCGAACAGGGACTGCTGGCGGAAAACGGCTCGGTGCCTGCGTCGTGGTCACGTGTATGGGGCGGCTATAGCAACATCAAGCAGAAGGGCGACGTGACGCCGTCCTATGACGGAACGGTATGGGGGATGCAGGTCGGGCAGGATCTGTATGCGGACAACCGGCCGAGCGGACACCGTAACCACTACGGCTTCTTCCTCGGATTCGCGCGCGCGGTTGGGGACGTGAACGGCTTTGCGCTCGCGCAGCAGGAACTGGGCGTGGGCTCGCTGCAGGTGAACGCATACAACCTCGGCGGCTACTGGACACACATTGGCCCGGGCGGCTGGTACACGGACGCAGTGGTGATGGGCAGCGCGCTGACCTTACGCACGCATTCGAACAACAATGTGAATGGTTCGACGGACGGTAACGCGGTCACCGGTTCGGTCGAAGCGGGCTTGCCGATTTCGCTTGGCCACGGACTGACGCTGGAGCCGCAGGCGCAGTTGCTCTGGCAATGGCTGTCGTTGGCCCAATTCAACGACGGTGTGTCGGACGTCACGTGGAACAACGGCAACACTTTCCTCGGCCGGATCGGCGCACGACTTCAATACGCGTTCGATGCGAACGGCGTGAGCTGGAAGCCGTACCTGCGCGTGAACGTGCTGCGCGCGTTCGGCACCGACGACAAGACCACCTTCGGCGGCTCGACGACGATCGGCACGCAAGTCGGGCAAACGGCCGGACAGATCGGCGCGGGGCTCGTGGCGCAACTGACGAAGCGCGGCAGCGTGTATGCGACGGTCAGCTACCTGACGAACCTCGGCGGCGAGCACCAGCGCACGATCACCGGGAATGCGGGCGTGCGGTGGGCGTGGTGAGGTCGGCGATGGCGATGCGTTGATCGATCTGCTGCGGCGGGTGGCGTCGCGGCCGATCGGGGCAAACCGCTTACACGGCAGGTTCGACCGGCAGCCAGATTTCCAGCACGCCGGCACCCGTCACCGGATCGTAGTCCGCGCTGTAGCGCTCGAACTCCGGCGCGTCGACCGCCTTGAACCCGGACGTCGGCAGCCAGCCGTTCCAGATGCTGTAGAACGTCTGGTGCAGCGTGGAGATATGCCCGACGTGTTCGAAGACCGCATACCGCTGCGGTTCGAGTTCGACCCAACGAAATGGCGCAGGCAACCGGTCGCGGCTCGCGACTTCCACCCCCGCGATGTACTCGAAGCTGCCATCCGCATCCGGGTTGCAGCACACGCCGTAGGTCACATCGTCGACCTGGCCGGGAAGGGTACCGATGTATGGGATGAACGCTTGCCACAGCGCCGGAATGCCTTCGTTGGTTTCGAACGTGTAGCGGTCGCTCATGCCGGCGATCAGCCGCTTGCCGGCGGTTTCGAAGCGTGACGGTACAACGTCGATGATCTTCAGTTCTTTCATGCGAAGCGGCTCCACAAGAGACAACCCGTCGAGTGTGCGCCGTGCCCGCACGTCTTCGGGCGTCATGCCGAAGCAATCACGGAAGGCGCGCGTGAACGCCTCATGGGAGCCATAGCCGGCGTCGAGCGCCACCTGCAGGATGTCCGGTGCGCCTTGCGCCAGCGCGTGCGCCGCACGCGTGAGCCGCCTCGACCGGACATAGCGCATCACCGGCCAGCCGGTGTTCATCGAGAACAGGCGCGAGAAGCCGAAGCGCGTCATGTCGCAATGGGCGGAAATCCTGTCGAGCGTCAGTTCGCGGTCCAGTTTGGTTTCGATAAACCAGAGTGCTTGTCCTACCGGATTCATGGCTTTCCAATGAGCGTGTCGGGCGGACTATATGGTATCGGCGGCGGGGGCGTTTGATCGTTCTTGCGAGGCGAGGCGAGGCGAGGCGAGGCGAGGCGAGGCGAGGAAGGGCAAGGGCGTCCAAGCGAATCGCCACGCCGGGCGGCGTGGCGATGACGGGTTGCAGCGTGGCGCCGCTTAGCCGAGCGGCCAGTTCAGGATCGCGATCCCGTCGTTGTAGTCACCGTCCGTTCCATCTTCCGACCCGACCAGACCGAAGTAGGTCTTCTTGAAGATGTCGACCTGGCGCGAGCCGATCTTCGACGGCTTGCCGTTCGCCGTCACGACCACCCGCACCTTCCCCTTGCCGGAGTTCACGATCTGCGTGTTCAGGTTCGCGTCCTGCGTGCCCGCGCCCTGGAACGTCGCGGCCGGTTTCGGGTTGTCGTCGACGAAGACCTCGATCGTCTGCTGTGCAGACGAATTGACCAGCGCGGTCACGCCGAACGCGATGTTCGGCGGCAGGTTGAAGACGCCGTCGCGCTCGCCGCCGCCGGACGTCGTGGTACCCGGCTGCGTGGGCTGCGGCTGCGGCGTCGCCTTCGAGAAGTAGTTGACCACCGCCCCGACGCCGAATTTCGCCGCGGCACCGGGCAGCACGCCGGGCGCGCCGGCCCACGTCACCGTGCAGGCGACCACCTGCCCGGCCGCATCGGCCTTCACCTTGTTCTGCCAGCTGCCGACGTCGAAGCTGTACGGGATCGTCGCGATGTCGACGAACACGTCGTATTGCGGCAGCTTTTCCACGAGCTGAGCGGTCATGAACTGGCGCATCCGGTCGAGCACCGCCTGGTCGCCGTTCGCCTGGACGGCGGTGGCATCGTTGCCGGCGAGTTGCAGCAGGGCGTACAGATCGTCATGGGTAAACGGTTGTGACATGTCGTCCTCGTCTCGATGAAAGGTCTCGCGTTGCGCGGCCGGCGAATGGATTTCGCCGTTGGCGCGCACGGAGTACAGCAGTGGAACTGCGACTGATTGCTCGAATGAATCGGTTCGCAATGTGTGGTTGGCCCCGTCGCCATTGCGGATTCGACAACGGCGCGCGCTGCCTGCCGCGCCGTGAGTCATCGTGCTCAACCCAGCGGCCAGTTCAGGAACACGATGCCGTCGTTGTAGTCGTCGTCGGCGCCGTCTTCCGAGCCGACGATCCCGAAGTACGACTTCTTGAAGAGGTCGACTTGCCGCGAGCCGAGCCGCGACGGCTTGCCGTTCGCCATCACGATCACGCGCACGCGGCCCTTGCCGGAGTCGAGCACCTTGGTGCCGAGGTTCTGGTCCTGTACGCCGGCGCCCTTGAACGTGGCGACGGGCTTCGGGTTGTCGTCGACGTAGATGTCGATCGTCTGGTCGTTCGCCGCATTGGTGAGCGCGGTGACGCCGAACTTGATGTTCGGCGGCAGGTTGAACGTGCCGTCGCGCTCGCCGCCGCCGCCGATCGTGCCGCTACCCGTGCCGCCCGGGTTGCCGCCCGCGCCGGTTTCGCCGCTTCCGCTTCCGCTGCCCTGCGACGACGACTGCGCGGCCGCGCCGCCGATCGCGGACAGGCTCGCGTACGAATCGATGTGCATTGCGCTGCCGCGCACGCTTTTCCACTGGCCCTTCACGAACGTGACGCCGGTGCCGACGTCGATCGTCGCGACGAGCGTGAACGGCATGCGCCCGGTGGCTTCGGGCACTTTCGACGAATAGGTGAAGCAGCCGTCCGCGACGACGCCCTTGTCGGTCGCGATCGCGAAGTAGATGCCGGGGAAGTTGTTGCCGGTCGCATAAGGCGTCGGCACGTTGAGGATGACCTGCAGTTTTCCGTCTCGAATCTCTGCCTTGGCGATGTCGATGTACAGGCCCGGGATGTCGACGTAAGTCTCCGATGTCGCCACGGGGGCGCTGACGATCGAAGCCGAAAGGAGGGGCATGGATGTCTCCGTTGGTAGGGCGGGTTTCGATGCAAAGGCGGGTGGTGCCGCTGAAGGCGGCGCGCAATCGCCGGCCGGCCCGGAGGCGGCCGGCGGAGGTGAGCTGTCAGATGTGCGTCAGCCGCGCGTCAGGTCAGCCGATCGGCCACTGGAGCACGACGATGCCGTCGTTGTAGTCGCTGTCGTGGCCGTCTTCCGACACGACGATCCCGAAGTTGACCGTGTACGGCGAGCCGTCCGATTTCTTGCCGTTGATCGGCGCGAGGCGCGCGTCGGTGGCCGACGGCTTGCCGTTCACCGACACTTCGAAGCGGATCTTGCCGTTGCCGGAATTCAGCGTCGCTTCACGCGTGCCGTCGCGCGTCGTCAGCTTGTGATACGCGGCGGGTTCCTTGCTGTCGCCGATGAACAGCTTGATGTGCTGTTGCTCGGCGGCATTCGCGAAGAAAATCGCGCGGAATGGGGTATTCGGCGGAATCGAAAACTCGCCGGCGCGATTGGATGACGTTTGAGAATCGACCATGCTTTCCTCCTGAGGAATGATGGATAAGGCTTCAAGCCTTGTCGCGCAAACGTTTGCAGTTTGAAACGCGACATGCCGAGCATGCCGAAAAATAAATAAAAAAATATTCGCCGGGGAATCGCTATTGTTCAATAAATCGAAAATGGAGGTTAATCGATTTAGTGAAATGTATTTAATGTGGGCTATTTCGATATATTCGGGAAATTATATCGGCGGGCGTATCGATTTTCTGAATGATGCGCGGTTGCGCAGGCGAGGCGAGCTGGAGGCGGCGGGAAGCAATCGGGCTTCGGCGCGGACGCTCGGCGTTCGCATATGGCAGCGTTGGTTTCAACATCAGCATCTCTGTCGTGGCCGCGCCCACCGGCCACCACCGAACGCCCACACCGAAACCCGATTGAGTGCAACAGGAGGGGGTGCGGCAACCGGCGAAGTACGTAGACCAACTCACTCCGAACGTGAACAGGGGCCTCACCGGCGCCGCACCCATGAAGGATATCGACGGCGCGGTGCGCCGCCTATCGGACAGGACTGATTCTGAGCGGTCAAATTCCGCGCCATTTGCACTCGGCCCGTTGACAGCCCCTATCCCCCTGTGATCTGATTTCGGCCATGCAAGCCGCCCAGCCCCTCTTCTCGCTACGACTACTAGCCCGTTTCTCCGGGCTGGGTCTGCGGCTGCGCGCTTTCCATCTGCTTCGTTCCTGAAGCGCCAGATTTCCCCCGCTTCACCGACCTGGCCCCGGTTGTCGACCGGCGCCTGAGTTCGTCCTTCTTCCGAATCGCCCCGCTCCGTCCCGGTCGCTCAACCGCCAAGGCCGTCGTTCGCCGTACCGCTTTGCCGTTGTGCCGTTTGCTACCGCTATCACCCGTTTTCATCGCTGCGCGCGCAGCCGGCCACCCTGATGGATGGCCAGCGCGCGGCGGTTTCCCGATAAACCGACCGAGGACCCACCATCATGATGCTGAAGAACCCCGCGACGAAGTACCGACCGTTCACGCCCGTCAACCTGCCGAACCGCGTATGGCCGACGCGCACGATCACGCAGGCGCCGATCTGGATGAGCACCGACCTGCGCGACGGCAACCAGTCGCTGTTCGAGCCGATGGACGCCGCGCGCAAGATGCGGATGTTCAAGATGCTGGTCGCGATCGGTTTCAAGGAGATCGAGGTTGCGTTCCCGTCGGCGTCCGAGACCGACTTCAACTTCGTGCGCGAGCTGATCGAAGGCGGCCACATTCCCGATGACGTGACGATCGAGGTGCTCACACAGGCGCGCGACGACCTGATCGAGCGCACCTTCGACTCGCTGCGCGGCGCGAAGCGCGCGATCGTGCACCTGTACAACGCGACCGCGCCGGAATTTCGCAAGATCGTGTTCGGCCTCGACCGCGACGGCGTGAAGACCCTCGCGGTGAACGCCGCGCGCACGATCAAGCGCTTCGCCGACGCCGCGACCGATACGCATTTCACGCTGCAATACAGCCCGGAAACCTTCACGGCGACCGAGCTCGATTTCGCGAAGGAAGTGTGCGACGCCGTGTTCGACGTGTGGCAGCCGACGCCGGAGCACAAGGCGATCGTGAACCTGCCGGCCACCGTCGAAGTCGGCACGCCGAACTTCTACGCGGACCAGATCGAATGGATGCACCGCAACCTCGCGCGCCGCGATGCGCTGATCGTGTCCGTGCATCCGCACAACGACCGCGGCACGGCGGTCGCGGCGGCCGAGCTCGCGGTGATGGCCGGCGCGGACCGGATCGAGGGCTGCCTGTTCGGCAACGGCGAGCGCACCGGTAACGTCGATCTCGTCACGCTTGCGCTGAACCTGTACTCGCAGGGTGTCGATCCGGGCCTCGATTTCTCGCAGATCAACGAAGTCGCGCGCACGGCCGAGGAATGCACGCAGTTGCCGATCCATCCGCGCCATCCGTACGTCGGCGACCTGGTGTTCACTGCGTTCTCCGGCTCGCACCAGGACGCGATCAAGAAGGGCTTCGCGGTGCAGCGCCCCGATGCCGTGTGGGAAATGCCGTACCTGCCGATCGATCCGAGCGATGTCGGCCGCACGTACGACTCGATCATTCGCGTGAACAGCCAGTCGGGCAAGGGCGGTATCGCGTACCTGCTCGAGCAGAGCTATGGCGTCGTGCTGCCGCGCCGCCTGCAGGTCGACTTCAGCGCGGCCGTGCAGCGCCTGACCGACGACAGCGGGCTCGAGGTGACGAGCACGCAGATCTGGTCGCTGTTCCAGCAGGAATATGTGGAAGGCGATGCGCCGTTGCGTTACGTCGGCCATGAGCTGACCGAGCGCGACGGCCGCGAGACGATCGTGCTGACCGCCGACGTGCACGGCGAGCGCCGCGTGTTGCGTGGTGAAGGCAACGGCCCGCTCGACGCGCTGATGCATGCGTTGCGTACGCCGCTGCGGATCCAGCATTACGAGGAGCGCGCGTTGTCACAAGGCGCCGATGCGAAGGCGATCGCGATCGCGGAACTGGCCGGCACGGGCGTGCGCGGCAGCGCGTTTGGCGTCGGCATCGACGCGAACCTGACGACCGCGTCGATCCGCGCGGTGATCAGCGGGATCAACCGCGCGTATGCGCGCGCGGACGAAGCGGTGCAGGCGACGTTTTTTGGGGTGCAGTCGGCGGTGAAGGCCGTCGCGTAACAGGGAAGCGGCCGGTCGCGCCGGCCGTCTCCGGTGCGGCTGCGTCGTCGTCGGTGCCGGCGGCGGCGCCGCACGGCCGGGCGAATGCGGCACGCAGCTCCGCCTTCATGAAGTCCACCCACGCGCGTGTCTCCGCGTCGAGATCAAGGTGCGGACCGATCCGCACAGTCGGGCCGGCGCGTGTCGCCGGCCCTGAGCGATACGTCACGCGGCGCACATCGCACATCGTGCATCGATCGTGGATCGGACCCGCAAGCAAGGAACCGGTCGATCACGCGTGCGTTCGCGATGTCGACGAAGAAGGTGCTGTCCATCGGCACGATCAGGCATGTCATGTACGACGTGCCGTGCCGTGCCGTGCCATGCCGTGCCGCGCGGTGACGGTCAGTAGGTTCGCGATCGCGATCGCCGCGGCCAGTTCAGCACGAACGCCATCGGCACGCCGAACAGCAGGATCCAGCGCACCGTGTAGTACACGAGCACGTTCGAGTCGAACAGGAAGAACAGGAACGGCAGCGGCCACAGTACGGCTCGCAGCGGCAGCCACTTGCGCTCGCGCTTGCCCGTGTTGTTCTGCATGACGAGCAGCAGGGCGGGAATCACGAACGCCAGGACGAATCCCGCGATGCCGAAGTTCACCAGGAATTCTCCCGGCATGCCGAACAGCAGGGTCGTCTTGTCGAGCGCGGTGCGTTCGAGATCTCGAACGATGTCGGATTTCTCCAGCGCGAACGTATCAGGCCGGTCGCTCCATAGCGCGCTCGGCACGACCGAGGCAACCGCGCCGACGAAGCTGCGCCCCATCGGGTAGGCGTAGCCTGGTTGCGTGACCGCGTCGATCGCCAGCGTCTGCACGTCGAAGCGCGACAGGTCGCGGAACAGGAACGCGCTGACCGGGCCCATGCTCAAATCGAGATCGCGTTGTTCGGCAAACCGCTGCGACAGATTCGCGACGTCGTCGTAGCCGAGACCGAACTTCAATGGCATCAGCAGCAGCCCGACCAGCGCCACGCCGATGCCGGCGGTCCGGATCGTGCGCGGGCCGATCCGCGCGACGAACGCGTGATGGATGAACAGCGCGAACACCAGCACGAACACGATGCCCTGGCGGCTTCCCGCGATGCCCGACGAAAGCCAGCCCAGCACGCCGAGCTGAACGAACGCCACGACGGTGAGCAGCGTACTGCGGCGGCGACGCATCGTCAGGCAGACGAAGACCCACAGCGGCGACGTGTTGGCCAGCGCCTGGATCACGCCCAACCCGCGAAACGGGTCGTTGTCAGTGCCGGTTTGTTCGACGCGCGTGTCGTACAGTTCGGCGATTCGTGCATAGCCGCCCAGCTTGATGTAGATGAACGCAAGCGCACCGAGCGACAGCAGTGCGAACAGGTACGCGAGTCCGCCCGCATACACGCCCGGTTCGAAGTGCCACTCGGGTTCGCGAAGGCGGCTGGCGTATGCATCGAGGGTCAGCTTGACCACCAGCACGCCGGCGATGCTCAGGCCGTACCAGAGCGCGACGGCGAGGCTGTCCTGCGGCAGCAGATGAAGATAGATCTCGTCTCCGGCCAGCAACTGCCAGAGCGGAAACACGCCCAGAAAGAAGAACAGGAAGATGCGGAACCAGCGCACGGTCGGGTTGCTCGGCCGGATGCCGGCGATGGCCAGCAGCAGCGCGCCGTTCAGCAACAGCAGCACGCCGTGCATGTGTCCGGTCAGCAGGAGCGTTGCGACGCTCGCCGCGAGCGCGCCGACGACGCACGTCGTTCCGATCATGCTCCAGCCGCTGCGTGAGCGGCGTGCGTCGCGGGTCGAGCGCAGCGTATTCATAGCGAAGGTGCGCCCGTCGTCCAGCCGCTGTAGTAACCGTACAGGCTGCTGTAGTCGTGTTCGGTGATCGCCAGCTCGCCGGTGCGGTCGAGCACGACGCGCCCGTCGCGAACGAGCGTGAACCTCGGCTGCCCGGGCAGACTCGGCACGTCGACGAATGAAATGCCGGCCGGCAGCGGGCGGTGGTATTCGCGTCCACCCTGGCGGACGGTCAACCGTGCAGGATGCGTCAGGAATGCGCACACGAACACGCGATCGACCAGCGGGCCCTGCGGCATGTCCGGCGGCGGATAGGTGGGCGCCGCCGCACCGTCTGCGGCGATCTCGCCTTGCGCGGCCGGCGACAGGCGATAGAAATGGAACAGTTCGTCGCGCTCGATCGGCGGCGGGCTGCCGGTCTTGAACCAGCGTATGTAGTAGCGCGACGCGCGCAGATAGCCCTCGTGGCTCAGGATCGGACCGAAGCGTGCGTGATAGACGACGGGTTGCCGGGCGCCGCCGGTCGGCGCGACATACGTCGATTCCGACCAGTCGTTCCAGGTCACGATCTGCACCCAGGTCGCACGCGATTCAATCGCCGCGCGCCATTCCTCGGCCATGCCGGCAAACCCGTTCGTCTCGAACGCGCGATAGTTCGTGCCTTGCGGCAGGCCGCGGTAGTACGGTGTCACCGGGGTCATGAACGTCTTGCCGGCGTTGCGCAGGGCCGGGGCCAGCGCGCGCGTGGAGCGGGCCAGCAGCGACGGCGCGCCCGCCGCGCCGAAGTAGAAGTAACCGTCCGCCGGACCGATCCGCTCGACGATGTCGGCCGCCACGTTCGCGTCGATTTCCCGTTCGCCGGTGCGCGGGAACAGGTGCGGCACGAAATACGCGCCGAGGCGCTGCGCGGTCGCCAGCAGCGATGACGCGTGAGTGCCTTCGAGTCCGCCCAGCGCGTACGCCGACACCATCGGGCGCCCGTCCACCATCAACTGCGCGCGGCGTCCGCGAACGGTCCGCACGATGTCCTCGAGCTCGTCCTGCGCGCGGCCGTCGGCGGACACGAACAGCGCGAACGCGCCGTCGAAGCGATCGGCCGCATCGTACATTGCCTCGACCCGCCGCTTGTAATACGGCTCGAACGCGCTCCAGCCGCCGCAATTCAGCGCGAAGCCGTCGATGCCGGCGGCCATCGCGTCCTGCATTTCCTGTGCGTACTGATCGGCGCTGGTGACTTTTCCGTCTCTCGGCCACGCGACCATGTAGTGCGCGAAGACCTTGCGCGTGACCGGGGCGCCGCTCGCTTCGGCCGTGCGCGCGCGAAGCAGCTCGCCCGGGGTCAGTGCGGCAGCGACCGTCGTCGCGATGAAGGATCGTCGTTTCATGAGCTCTCCTGTTCAGTGTTCGCTGGCCCGGCCCGGTGCCGGCCGCGAGGCGGGGCACGGCGTGTCAGCAGCACGCACGACGACGTCAGGATGACGAGCGCCGCGGCACCGACGCCGCAAATCGCGCCTTGAACGCCGAATTGCCAGCCGAGCGCCGCGACCAGCGCGAGCGTGAGCGCGGCCTCGCACGACGCCATCTTCACGAACGCGCGCCGGCTGCGCGCATACAGCCACAGCGACAGGATCCGGCAGAGAAACACGAGGCAGGCGCCAAGCAGCACGGCGAACACGAATGCGAACTGATGCGACCGGCTGCCGATCGACTGAACCGGAAACAGCCGGACTTCCAGCAACGCGTACGACGCGGCGGCCAGCGCGATGCCGCACGCCAGCAGGCCTGCCGCGAGCGTGCGGCCGAACCCGGCTCCGCCGATCAACCGCGATACCCGTCCGTCGTTTCCGCTGATCGCCAGCGAGAACGACTGTCCGAAGTTGAAGGCCAGATTGTTGAAGCCCTTGGCGACGCGATACAGTGCGGCGCCGGCCGGCCCGACAACGGCGGAAACGATCAGGACGTCCAGATGCTTGGCGCCGGACAGCACGGCGTTCGCATACCAGCTGCTCAGCATTTCGCCGCGCGCCTGCGCGATGAAGTCGCGATACCAGCCGAGCCCGCCGCGCGCGGGCGCCTGCCGGCGCTCCGGTTCATGATCGGCCGTGTCGCGGCGCCGCAGCCACAGGTACGCGGCAAGCAACATCGCGCCATACGCGGCTTCCACCAGCAGCAGCAGATCGGGGAAATGGCTGCGCAAGCCCGCGAATTCGGCAAGCAATGCGATCACGGCCAGGCGCGATAACGCGGAAATCGTCGAGATCGCGAGCACCACGCCGTTGCGCTTCGTCATCCGGAAGAACCCGAGCGCGAAATGCGACAGCCCGTAGCACACGGGTGCGATCACCAACATCGCAGTCCAGTTCGGCAGCGCGATCGAGCCGGTCCGGCCGAGCACGGCGCAGGCCACGCAGAACAGCACGGCCGAGCCGATCGCGCTGACGCAGTCGAGCCGGAGCAGGCCCGGAAACCGCGCGCGGATGCGATCGATCGTATAGATGCGTGCGGAACCGAAGTTGAACACGTCGATGGCGACGTAGAACAGCGCCAGCAACGCATACGATCGCCCGACCAGGACGGAGTCGAAGAGATGCAGCGCCAGTGCCGCGACGGCGAAATTCACCAGCGCCGGCAAGCCGGCGCTGGCGACGACGTGGATCAGGTCAGCGTTCAGGCGGCGCATCGTTCGATCAGGTAACGGCAGTACGCGTCATACTTTTCCTGCAGCGCCGAATACGAGAAACCGGCGGCCTTCGCCTGCTGGCGGGCACGCATGTCGACGAGCTGCGCCGGGTCGCGCGCGATCGCATCGATCGCGGCTTCGATCGCATCGACCGAGCCGGCCCGGATCAGGTCGCTCGCCGGCAGCACTTCCGGAATCCCGCCCACGCGCGTGCCGAGCACCGGCGTGCCGACCGCCATGGCTTCCAGCATCGCGCGCGGCATGCCCTCCTGCAGCGACGGCAGCACGAACAGATCGTGTTCCGCGACCATCGCGCAGGCCGTTTCCGACGACACCTGCCCGCGGAACGCCACCCCGTTCGCGATGCCCAGTGCGTGCGCCATGGCTTCCAGTTCCGCGCGCAAGGCACCGTCGCCGACGAGCGTGAGGACGACGGCCACGTTCTTGCGCCTCAGGCGCGCCACGGCTTCGAGCAGCGCGACGTGTCCCTTGCTCCGGTTGTGCATCATCGATACGTTGATCAGCCGCAGCGATCCGGGCTGCGCACGTGCGGCGGGATCGCGCGCGACGAAGAGCCCGTCCGGCAGGAACGCGTCGCTGAAGCCGAACGAAGCGGTGCGCGCACGCGGCGGATACTTTTCCTGCAGATACGCCTCCGTCACGTAGCGCACGCTTTGCGCCCGCCGAGCGGCGCATGCGGTCGCGCGGCAATGAAGCCATTTCGCGACGCGGCGCAGCGGGTGATCTGACGCCGCCTTGCTGAAGTAATCCTCCGGATCGGCCACGATTTCGGCCGAGAACGGCTTGCGCATGACCCAGCACAGCAGCAGCGCGAGCGTCGCGACGTTGCCCGGAAAGCGGATCACCAGCGTTTGCGCGCCGCGGAGCGCGCCGATCAGCCGCGCCGTCGCACGCGGCAAGCCCGGAAGCCAGTGGCGGGCGCCGCGAATCGCGCCGAGATCGACGAACGACGTAGTCGGCCCGGTCACGAGCGAGCCGATCGGTCGCGTTTTCGGAAACGCGCGCGCGACGATCCGCACCGCATCGAAATGCGGTGCAAAGCGGCCCGCGAACTTTTCGTGACCCATGTGGGGACTGTAGATTTCGCGGCCGACCCGCGAAAAATTACCGTCCATCACGAAGGTGATGGAACTGCTCGATTTCATGACGGATCCTTTCGACCATCTCGTTGTAGCGACCCGCGCCTTCCGCGTGCATCGCCTGCCAGTAAGCGCCGTCGTCTTCCGCGACCTCGCGCGCCAGTGCGGCGACGCGATGCGCGTCGAAGTCGCTCGCATGCACGACATAGCGCGACAGCCCGAGGTCGTCGTAAGCGGCGTGGCCCTTGCGCTCGTAGGCGATATGAATGCTCGGCACGCCGGCCAGCACGCTTTCGAGGCTGCCGTGCAGGCGGACGGAGACGACCACCGGGCGCTCGCGTGCGACGAGCGTCGCCAGGTCGTCGACTTGCCCGACACCGAACGTGTCGCGGTAGAACGTGTCGTCGCCGTTGCCGCGGCCGCTGCTTTGCAGCGCGAAACCCGCGTCCGGCAGCAGCTTTCCGAGGCGGCGCAGATTGACGACGTAGTCGTCGCGATACGGCTTGCCCTTCAGGTCGCGGAACACGAACCGGATCGGGCGGGTACGTTGGATACTGCGCTTCGCAGCCGACTCGCGGCGCGGCGTCCGGGCGATCTCGAGCACGACGAGATCGCCCGTGCGGATGCCGTGCGGATGCGCGAGCTCGTCGACGCTCTGGTCGTCGCGCAGGAACACGACATCGACGCAGCGTCGCACCAGCGCGGCCAGCAGCGCGCCGGGCAGGGACTTCAGCGGACCGATGCTCTGCGGCAGATAGATCGAGCGCTTCGTGCGGCGCAACGCCGTGCAGGCCAGCTGGCTGCCGTGCGCGATCAGCGCTTTCCAGCCCTCGATGCCGCTGGACGCGCGCAGGTAACCGCCGCCCACGCCGAAGAACAGCGCGGGCCGCGCACGGCCGAGCCCGCGCACGGTCTCGACGCAGAACCGGGCCAGCGACCAGAGGCGGACGTTCGCATCGTCGAGATAGCCGTCGAACGAGGCCGGATCGAGACAGACGATCGTGACGACATCGTCGATGCCGGCGGCGCGGATCGCCTTCAGGCTCAGCTTGACCAGCAGGCCATCGCCGCTGTTTCGCGAGCTGTACGCGTGCAGGAGATAGACGTCAGGCTTGTTCATAGATCCGCATCAGCGATTTCAGGAAGTGTTCCTGCCTGAAGGTCTGGTCGAACACGTGCCGCGCGTTGTTGCCCATGCGCCGGCAGTTGTCGACCGTCAGGCGGTTCAGGTTGTCGGCGAGGCACGGCCCGGTGAGCTCGGTGAGGATGATGCCGTTGTAGCCATGGATCACCTGCTCGGGCAGCGAGCTTTCGCCGGAGACGACGAGCACCTTGCCGGCACGCATCGCCTCGATCGGCACCAGCGCCAACCCTTCCCAGCGGGACGGCACGATCACGACGTCCATGGCCTGCATCGCGGCCTTCGTAGCAGCGGCGTCGACCCAGCCGTGGTAGACGATCCGTGAATCGTCGCCGCGGCCCGTCTCGACGCCGCCGCGCACTGCCATGCCGTACACGTTGATTTCGATGCCGGCCTTCAGCGCGGGTATCGCATCGAGCACGATGTCGAAACCCTTCTGATAATCGAGGCGCCCGAAGTAGCCGACCCGGATCGTCGCGTTGCCGGACGGGCGGTCGAGAACGGCCCTCGCGTCGTCGGCGGCGATCCCCGTATAGACGAGGTCCACCTTCGACATCGGCATCCGGTACTTGCGCGCGGCCCGCAGTTCCTCCAGCGACATGCAGACGATCCGGTCGCACCGGCGGGCCAGCAGGCGCTCGGTCAGCGCGTAGCCCAGCCGCGTGACGGTGCCGACATCCTTCTTCAGGAACGCCCACGCATGCGGCGTATAGAGGACCTTCGCGCGGGGATGCCGGAGCAGGCGCACGTACACGCCGGGGAACGTGCTGTGGCAGTGGATCACGTCCGGGTCGACGGCCTTCAGCAATGCGCGGATCTCGCGCGCGACCCGCGGGATGCGCGCCGGGTGCCGGCTCGACCGGTAGCCGATCAGCGTCAGCCCGTCCACGCCGGTCGTGCCGGACATCTTGTCGGGGTCGCAGATCAGCAGGACTTCGTTGCCGAGCGCGATCTGCTCGCGAGCCAGCGCGCCGACGTAGGTGGCGATGCCGCCCACCCAGGTTTCCACCACATGGACGATCCTCATGACGCCTCCTTCCGCGTACGCGGCCGGCGGCCGGCAGCGGCAGGCGCGCCGCCGTTCGTTTCGGTCGAGCCGTACGGCGCATAGCGATACGCGCCGTAGCGCGAGCGATAGCCCAGCGCGCGTGTATCGACGCCGTTGAACAGCACGCCAGGCAGGCCCGCCGAGACCCGGCTCAGCTGCTTCGACGCTTCGGCGATCTCGTCGATCGTCGTCTGACGGGCGCGCGTCACGAGGAACGCCGTCGCGCAGTGCGGTGCCAGGATGCTGGCGTCGGGTACCGCGAGCACCGGCGGCGTGTCGATGATCACGACGTCGTAGGCGGCGCTCATCTCGTCGAGCAGGCGATGGGTCGGTTCGCCCTGCAGCAGCTCCGACGTGCGCGACGAAGGCGTGCCCGTCGGCATGAAATCCAGTCCTTCCGACACGCGTCGCACGGCACCGTGCAGCGACACGCTTCCCGTCAGCAGGTCGGACAGCCCCGGCGTGCGCGGCACGTCGAAGGCTTCGTTCAGGTGGCCGCGCCGCATGTCCGCGTCGACCAGCAGCACGCGCTGGCCGGCGGCAGCCATCACGGCTGCCAGGTTGGCCGATACGAACGACTTGCCGACGCCGGGGCTCGGCCCCGTCAGCAGCACGCGGTTGTTGTCCGCGTCGAGCAGCGCCAGACTGAGGGTCGTACGCAGGCTTTTCAGGCTTTCGATGGAAGGGTCGTACGGGTGCTCGTCGGCGAGCAGCGACGGCACGTACCCGCGCCGGGCGGCGGAGGCCGCTGCCGCGCGCTGCGCCGCCGAATCGGGGATCGTGCCGTAGACGGTCAGGCCGGTGCGGCGCTCGATATCGCTGGCATCGGTCACGCCGCCGAACAGCGATTCGCGCGCGACTGCCGCCGTGACGCCCAGCATCACGCCGAGAATCGCGGACAGGGCGAGAATCAGCGCCTTGCGCGGCTCGACCGGCTCTTCCGGGACGGGCGCGTGGTCGACTTCGCGCACGTTGCCGACCTTGCCGGCCGACACGAGCTTCAGTTGCTGGATGTTGTTGAGCACGCCGACGTACATTTCGTTGCCGACCTCGACGTCGCGTCGCAGCCGCAGCTCGTCCTGCTCGATATCGGGGAACGCGTGCAGACGTGCCGACAGCCCGTCGATCTTCTGTTGCGCGCCGTCGATCTGCCGATCGAGCGCCTGCATGTCGGGATGGTCGGCCGCGAACCGCGTCGATGCTTCCGCGCGCTTCTGCTGCAACGCCAGCAGCGTCCCCTGCGTGGCGATACTGTCCTGCAGGTAGGCCTGCGCCTCGATGCCGAGGTTGAACGTGCCGCGCTTGCGCCGCATCGCGTTGTATTTCGCTTCCGCCTGTTCGAGGTTCTGCTTCAGTTGCGGCGCGACGGTCTCGAGGAACGCGAGCGACTTCTCCGCTTCCGCCGATTTGCGCTTGACGTTCTGCGCGATGTACGCGGTGCCGATCGTATTGAGGATGCTAGCGACCGTGTCCGGGTCTTCCCCCTTCAGCGACACGCTGATGACGTTGCTCTGCTTTCGGATCTCCGACACGTTCAGGTGCTTCTGCAGTTTCTGCAGCGTCTTGAGTTCGGAGAGCCGTTCGATCCGGAACGCTGCACCCGGCCGCGCTTGGAGCGCGTCCACGCGGATGCGGAACGTGCCGCCGGCCTGTGTCGACTCGACGAGCTGCCCGGGCACGCCTTCGATCGGCCGGTCGAGATCGCCGCTTTTCAGCCGGAAGCGGCCGTCGGGCAGCGCCGTCAGCTCGAACGTCTCGCCCTCGAACGCCTTCGGCACATCGAACGTGCCGATGTCGATCGATTCGTTGCCCCAGCCGTATCCGCCGAAGCCGAACAGCCCGGGATGCGACAGGCCGTGCGCGCGTTTGGCGATCGCGTTGCCGATCAGCGGGAAGCGTTTCGGTTGCGCGTCGACGTACAGGCGCAGGTTCTCGACGGCATGGCCGACGACCATGCGCGACTTGAGGATTTCAATTTCGGCGGCCGCCTGGATCTTCGCGTCGAAGAGCGACGACACGCTGCCGAGCAGCGAGTCGGGCGAGCCCGTGTTGTCCTCGACCTGGATCAGCAGGTTCGACTCGTAGACCGGCTTCGCGAGCAGCGCATACGCGGCGCCGACGGCAAACACGGCGGCCGCGACACCGGCCACCAGCCAGCGGTTCGTCAATACCAGGTCGGCATACCGGACCAGTTCCGGCTCGTCGCCGAGGTCGGTTTCGGGTAATGGGCACGATGCCCGGTTCATGAGGACTTTGTTCATCGTTCAACGCTCATTTCAGTGCCGCGATCGTGGGCACCCACGCGTTCACGCCGTGCTCGATCCGGGAATAGGCCTGCCGGAACGCATCGACCGGTTTCATGTAGGGATCCGGCACATCCATGCCGTTCTGCTTGTCGAGCTGGAACACGCGTCCGAGCGCATAGGGATAGCGCTCGACGATCGCGCGCTTCTGGGCGGCTTCCATCGTCAGGACGATGTCGGCGCCGCGAATCAGTGCCGCGGTAAGTTGCTGCGCACGGTGCGCGGAGAGGTCGATCCCGTGCTCGGCCGCGACCACGACCGCACTTCCGTCGGCGGGCTCGCCGACGAGCGCGGACGTGCCGGCCGACGCCACCTCGACGCCCGCCAGGCGCGATCGCAGCAGCCCTTCGCCGATCGGGCTGCGACAGATATTTCCGGTGCAGATGATGAGAATGTTTCGAATCATGGGCGACGGTCTCCAGTCATTTCGTGACGATCGCGCCCGTCAAGCCGGCATTGATCGCCGGCAACAGCAGGTTCAGCACGCGGCTGGCGCGCACGAGGCTGTTGCTGTCGACGTAGACGACGTCCTTGGGCTGCAGGTCGAACTGGTTGGCCAGCACCATCGCGACGGGCGAGCGTGCATCGAGGTGGAACACACGCGGCGCGTCGCTCGTCGCGCCGCGAATCACGTAGAGCTGCGCGGCGTCCGCGCTTGCGCTGTTGAAGCTGCCGGCCTGCGACAGCGCATCGCTCAGCGTGAGCCGGCCCGTGCGTAGCGGCAGCGCGGTGATCGGACGGGAAACCTCGCCCATCACGTACACGCCGTTTTCCTCGCGCGGCACCACGCGCAGCAGGTCGCCGTTGCGCAGCACCAGGCTGGACGGATTCACGCCGCGCGCGAGCATGTCGGGCAGGTCGATCGGATAGGACGCGCCGCCGCGCACCAGCTCGAGGCGGCTCTGGTCGGCCGCCGCCGTGAAGCCGCCCGCGCGGCCGACCGCTTCGTACAGCGTCAGCGGCACGTCGTTGACCGGCACGGTGCCCGGTGTGCGGACTTCGCCGTCGACGTGAATCTGTTTCGCGCGGAACGACGCGACGCGCACCGTGACCTTCGGTGCGACGAAGTAGCGCGCGAGCGCGGCCGAGATCGCCTGGCGTGCGCCGTCGACCGTCAGGCCCGCGACCGGCACGTTGCCGGCGTAGGGCATCTGCACGTTGCCTGCGTCGTCGATGACGAAGCCCTGCGGCGGATCGGACGGGCGTGTGTTCGTCTGCGGCTGCTGGCCCTGCGCGAGCGCCAGTTCAGGGTGATCCCACACGGTGACCTGCAGCACGTCGCCGGCGCCGAGCGTATAGGCAGTGGCGGGTCCGACGAGCGCAGCGGCCTGGTTGGTGGCCGCACTGCGTGCGTCGGCCCTCAACTGGCGAATCAGCGTCGCATTGATTTCGGCGATGGACACCGGCAGCACGGTGCCCGGCGTATGCGCATCGCCGCCCGACACAGGCAGGCTGGCCTGGGTGGGCATCTGCATCCCGGGCGCGAACGCGCAGCCCGACAGCACCGCGCAGAAAAGGACCCCGGCGCACCCGCGCACGATGCCGGGCGCGGGTGACGGAGCGACCGCGGCCGCGCGGGGATGGCGGCCGCCGAAGGAGCGGGAAAGAGAGAACTTCAATGTAAGACCTGCTTGTCCGGTTGGCGCGTCGTGACGACGTGCATGGGGCGCTCAGTAAGCGTTCTGGTGCCCGAAGCCTTTCAGCACCGTCGCGCCGATGATTCGAAGATCGAGCGCGAACGACCAGTTGCGCAGGTAGTACAGGTCGTACTCGACACGCGACTGCATGCTTTCGAGCTGCTCGGTCGCGCCGCGCAGGCCGTTGATCTGCGCCCAGCCCGTGATGCCTGGCTTGATCCGGTAGCGGTGGATGTAGCCGTCGACGAGCGTGCGGTATTGCGCGTCGTGCTCCACCGCATGCGGGCGCGGGCCGACCACCGACATGTCGCCGAACAGCACGTTGACGAACTGCGGCAGCTCGTCGAGGCTCGTGCGGCGCAGGAATGCGCCGACTTTCGTCACGCGCGGGTCGTTGCGCGTGGCCTGTGCGACCTTGCCCGGTTGTTCGACATGCACGCGCATCGTGCGGAACTTGTAGATGTCGAACGTCTGGCCGTCGGCACCGCGGCGCCGCTGCGTGAACAGCACGGGGCCCGGCGATGTCAGCTTGATGGCCAAGGCGAGGACGAGCATCAACGGCATCAGCACGATCAGCACGGCAGCCGCGAACAGGCGATCGAAGATCGATTTCGTGAGCAGCGCGCGTCGCGACAGCGGCGGCGCGGCCAGCGAGATCGCCGGCTCGCCGAGGATGTCCTCGACGTGGCTGCCGAACAGCGCGTGTTTGCTGACGTCGGGCATCAGCCGCAGTTCGACGAAATCGGCGCGGAACTCGTCGATCACGCGCGTGATCGCGGCGTCGTCGTCGAGCGGCAGCGCAATCCAGATCTCGTCCGCGCACGCTGCACGCGCGGATGCGGCGAATGACGCGAGATCGGTCGCGACGAAACCGTTACCGCCGAGCGCGACGGTCTCGCCCGTCGTGCGATATGCGCCGACGAAGCGGTAGCGTGCCGCACCGGCCCCGCGGAGCGACTCGACGATGCGCTCGAGCCATTCGCCGCCGCCGACGATCGCGATGCGCGACGGCATGCCTGCCACGCCCAGGCTGCGACGGCATACGACGCCCAGTACGAGCCGGAATGCAACGAGTGCAATCGCGGCACAGAACGTCCATCCGAAAAACCACGCGAGCAGCGGCGCCGTGACGTCCGTTATCGCAATCATTTTTAGGAATACAAAACCTTGAACGACAAACCAGAGCAAGAGCGTACGCAGGGCATGGCGTGTCGCCGGTCGCGTGCGGCCATCGAGGCCGATGCCGGCGAGCCGCAGAACGAATGCCGCGAGCAGCGCGCTGACGCTGATCAACAGCCATTCGATGCGAAGTGTCGCGAGATTGAAAAGAGAACCTTGATGCACGATCACCGCAATGACGACGATCAGCAGCGTATCGATCGCGCATACGAAACGCGCACCGACCGTTGCCCGCTTGCGCTGCATAGCTGTATTCATTCGGCTTGACCCCTGGTCATCCCGGATCCGTTGGCGCGGTGCAACTTCATGCGTGTTGTGGGAAACCGGACATGACATGGTGTTTGATAATGACAGTTGGCAAGAAAGATGAGTTTATGAGTGGCTCGACCGCTGAACCATGGGACGATGACGGGTCTGGTCTTTAATAGGCATAGGACAAGAACTAAATCGTTGCTCGTGCCCGAATACGTCGTCGAGGGTGCGCGATCGCGGAAGGCGCGGCACAAGCAGTCGGCACGAACACTTCATGAAGCGTCGCGACTGCGCCGATCGAAACGGGGCCGGTCGTCCGTACGACAGTGACGTTGGTGAGTGGTGAGACGCGTGTTCGTTCTTCATGCTGTCCGTTCGTCCTTGCCTTCACGCGGGTTCGTGGCACGTGCCGCGAGAGGCTTCGTTCGATTGCCGGCATCGCGGCACCTTGCCCGGTGCGCTCGAGCAGTACGGCGAGTCTATGAACGATGATGGTGCGCGGCCATCGGCCCACACGCGAACGGAGCGAGAAAGATGTTCGGACTGGTCCGAGGCCTATTCGGACTCCGGATCGACGAGGTCAAGGATGGTTAAACGACCGGGGAACGAGAGGGTTTTCAGGTCGCGCGAGCGCGAAACCGTGTGGGGAAACTGCATGCGTCGACTCGTCATGAAGTCGAGGAAAGGGGCGGCCCGCGTCAACGTGGCGTGCATGCAGCGCGGGGCCGACGACATGCGGGTGTAATCCGGCTGCATTCGATCGATCTGGTTGCCTGCCGGTTGCACCACCGGCGAGCACGACTACCTGCAATGAGCGTGCCGTCGCATCCGGATCGAGATCCGCCAGGAAGACGTCGTGCCGCGTGGGCGCGTGGTTGCGCAGAGTGGGGCGGGACGCGAGACGCCGCTACGAGCGGCGGTGTTGGAAACGGAGCGGTCTGCTTCGTGTCGATGGCCGGTGAAGCCGCATCAGGCGATCCTCATGAACGGCACCGCGACACGAAGCACGGCCGTTCGGATTGGCGGTTTCCTTGCCGGACAGCCGACTGCCGCCTTTCAGGTTGCGAGCGCGCGAAGATCCGTGGTGACTTCGTCGAGCACCGGCCGCCAGTCTGCGAACGTTCGCTGGCGATACAGCGTCGAACTCGGATAGAACGGGCTGTCACGCCGGTCATGCTGCCAGACCCAATGCGGGTTCGCATCGAGCAGCACCCAGGTGGACTGACCCAGCGCGCCGCTCAGGTGCGCGACCGACGTGCAGACGGTGATCACCAGATCGAGCGCGCCGACGAACGCGGCGGTGTCGTCGAGCGTCTTCCATTCGCGCGTCATGTCGATTACGTCGAACCCGGTCGCCTTTGCGGCTTCAACGTCATGCTGCGCGCCCGGTTGCAGCGAGTAGAACGCGACGTCCTTCTGCATGCCGGCAAACGCATCGGCGTAGCGCTCGAGCCCGACCCGGCGGAAGCGGTTGCGTTGATGGGTGAGGCTGCCTGTCCACGCGAGGCCGACCTTCAGCCGCGTCTCGCCGGATAGCGCGTGGCGCCATGCGTCGGTGGCTGCGGCATCCGCATGGAGGTAAGGCGCCGACGTGAAGAGGGCGTCCGTGTCGAGGCCGAGCATCCACGGAATACTCATCAGCGGCAGTTCGTAGTCGAAGGGGGGCAGGTGCTCGACGCGGGTATGGGTGTCGAACACGTCGGCGTGATCGCCGAGGCTGCGCTCGATCAGGGCGCCCATCTGCGGAAACATATTCCACACGAGCCGCCCGCCTTCGCGATGCACGCGCTGCGCGAGCAGCGGCACGTAGCGGCTGAACTGCAACACGTCGCCGATGCCTTGTTCGCCCCAGACGAGCAGCGTCTTGCCGGCAAGCGACTCGCCGCCCCAGCGCGGCCGGGCAAACCCGGGCAGCGTGTCGCGCAGCTCCGCCGCGCCGTGCCAGCGCGCCTCGTAATCGTTCCATCCCGATGCGAAGTCGCCACGCGCGAGACGCAGCAGCGACAGGTTGTGGCGGTGCGCCAGGTCTTGCGGATCGAGGGCGCATGCACGTTGCGCGTACTGCTCGGCTTCGTCCCACCGTTGCGCTTCCTTGAACACGGCGGTCGCATTGTTGGCCGCGAGCGGGCTGTCCGGCGCAAGCGTGACGGCGCGGGTGGCTGCGCGCAGTGCGCCGTCCAGGTCGAAGCGATCGAGGCGCGTGATGACCGCGTTGGTCCACGCGTTTGCGTTGCCCGGATCGTCGTCGAGTGCGCCTTCGATGAAGGCGTGTTCCAGCTCGGGATGACCGCCCGACTGACGGATCGCAAGCGCGAGATTGTTCTTCAGCGATGGCCATGCGGGGGCGAGCGCGAGCGTCTCGCGATACGGAACGATCGCTTCCGCGTGGCGCCCGGCCATCTGAAGTGCATAACCGCAATTGAACGCCGCCGCCGGCGAAGCGGGATGCTGTTGCCAGTGCATGACGGCGAGCTCGGCAGCGCGCGCGAGATCGCCGCGCTCGATCAGCGTTTGCGTGGCTGCGGCGACGGACTCGTCGAGCATGCCGGGCGCGGCCTGCGCTTCGACCGATTCGGATTGCGTCGTATCGGCGAGGTCGGCCGGCAGTCGGGGAATGTCGGCAAGCGTGGGCATGTCGTGCGAGGTGATCTGCATGGGGGTCTCTCCGGAATGCCGTTCGCGCGTCGGGCGGCGATCGGCTGCATCGTGAATCGGGAGGGCTAACAACACTTCGCGATGCGAAGCATGGCGCCGGATGGCATCGCGGGCTGTCGTTCCGGTTGAAGTGGAAGGCCCGGTGCCGTGATGCACTCCACTTTATGCAGGTGCCATGGGCAAATGAATAGGACATGTCCTAAACGGTTGAGTTTGAGGATCGGAAACGTACGTAACTCTTGCGTATGCCGACAGGAAGGCCTGTTGGACGTGTCCGTGTAGGCCCGGTCTGATTCGTGCGTATCGCGGGGCCCATGTAAGACCTGTCCGATGGAGATCGGCGTTGTCTGCGTCTTTAATGCAAGACATTCGGGGCCGGGATGGCTGGCTTCGGCTTGATGAGGAGGTCGGACGATGATCGATGGGGTGCTGGAGAACCTGCCTGCGTTGCCGGCGGGCGAAGTCGCATGAACACTGGCGCGTCTGCCGCACGAGCGGTCGAAGAAATTACGCGGATTAGGACCCGGCTGATTGTGCGGACGCTGATCGTTCTTCGACAATGCGCAGGTCGGGCGGCCGCATGGTATGTGCCCGACGCCTCGTATCCGAAGCATGTCTTCGTTCAATGCGCTGCCCGGCTTCGGGCAGCGTCTTTTTCCCGGCCGCATGCGCGCGCCGATCGACCCGATCGAGCGATGCGTGGCGCGCGGACACACGTGAATGCCTTGCGGCGGCCGGTGGGCTCGGCCGTTCATCGACCCTTCAGGTCGCAGGTTGGGAGAACGCTGCCTCATGCGAGCGCAGGGCATTCACCTCTGTCTGCGGGCGCCCGCTTCACGTTCCCGACATGCCGTCGCGTATTCGCTTGCGCGCGGCCATCCCGGCGCCGACCCGATCGGTCGCCTGCAGCGGCCACGCTGCTTTCCCTGTCGCCGCGATTGCGCGGCTTTTCCACTCCCAATGAAGGACACTTCATGAAGAAGCATCATCTTTCCATCGTATCCACCCTGATCGCACTCGCGTGTGCCGGCGGCATGCCTGCTGCGCGCGCCGCCGGCCCGAAACCCGATTCGTCATTGCCGCCGGGTGTCGAGGCGGTCGTGAACAACGTGCCGATTCCGCGTATCGACATCGACGAGGCGATCAAGACGTCCGGTCAGCCCGACACGCCGGCACTGCGCGCGCAGGTCAAGCAGAACCTGATCATCCAGAAGCTGATCGAGCAGGCTGCCGAGAAGGCGAACTACGGCGTGCGTCCGGAAGTGAACAAGGTCGTGATGCGTGCCCGCACGATCGCGTCGACGGATCTCTACCTGCACGAAATGGCCCGCCCGCAGCCGGTGACCGACGCGCAGGTCAAGGCACGTTACGACCAGATCGTCGCGAGCGCCGCGCCGTTCCAGTACCGCGCGGAAGTGATCGCCGTGCGCAGCCCGGCAGAGGCGAACGAGATCGTCGCGGAACTGAAGAAGGGCACCGCGTTCGACGCGCTCGCGAAGAAGTTCAACACGACGCCGAACGGCGGTATCGCCGAATGGGCGGACCTGCATACGCCGGTGGCGGAAGGGAACACGGCCGGCGTGCCGGTACCGGTCGCACAGGCGATCACGACGCTGCAGCCGGGCGCCATCTCGGCGCCGATCCGAGTGGGCGACGCCTTCGCGTTCGTGAAGCTCGACGAGAAGCGGAAGACCGTCGTGCCGACGTTCGACGCGGCGAAGAACGTGCTGCGCCAGCAGCTCGAAGCGCAGGCGGATCA
Organism: Burkholderia contaminans; assembly: GCF_029633825.1. Classification (NCBI taxonomy): domain Bacteria; kingdom Pseudomonadati; phylum Pseudomonadota; class Betaproteobacteria; order Burkholderiales; family Burkholderiaceae; genus Burkholderia; species Burkholderia contaminans. The sequence goes on from NZ_CP090641.1 coordinate 1,922,161, forward strand.
GCGGGCAATGGCTGCGTTGGTCGAGAAGCTTGCTTCGCAGGCGACGATTCAGCAGTAAGTCGGTGGTGTGTGAAGGGCTGCCCGGGCTGTCTGGCGCTTTTGCGACGGACAGGCGGGCAGCCCGTTTTTTGTTTGTATCGGAATCGTTTCAGCGGGTGACCGAATAGTGCATCAGGGGCGAACGTCGTGCGATTGCCGACGCGCGTTGACGCATCGCAGAATCAGCCTGGTCTGATTGGTTGTAACGATCGTTCACGCTAAATTGAGCAGGTGTGGTATCGGAGGGGCTTCGGCGGCGACCGTTGGGCCCGGTCGCAGTCATGCTATCCATTGATGGCGCTACTCCTAACGCTGCCTTATGCGAGCGCCGAAGATATTCCGGTGCCACACACTTCCTTTCCAGGGCGGGATCTTTGTCACGCTGCGACAGTGATACCAGCCGAACGCGAGCGTCTTGCAGGCTGCACCACGATTTCCACATGCTGGCCCAGCGACACCAGCGCTTGCATCAGCCGCTCCAGAGAAATGTTCCGGAGTCTGTAGCGACGCACTTGGGATACCTTCGGTTGTGTCATTCCAATGATGGACGCCGCCTCGAACCGAGTCAGGCCACGCTGGTCGATCAGTTCGTTTAGCTTGAGAGCGAGCGCGGCCTTGGTCGTCAGTGCCTGGGCATCATCGAATTCCAGGTCGACAAGCACGTTGTCGGCGCACTGAGGATATTCGTCGCGATTCATCACTTATCGATTAAGAGAGTGTGGCGTCGGAACTGCGATGGCGGCGGCCGGAACCGGCCACCGCACACACTACTTTCCCTCTACTCCGACAGCCTTCAGACCGAAACCGTAATACCCACCGGCCCCGATTCCTTCGCGGGCCGCACCACGATTTCCACATGCTGGCCGAGCGATGCGAGCGTCACCATCAGCGTTTCCAGCGAAACGTTCCGAAGCCTCTCGCGCTGCTCGGGTGTGACCACCGGCCGGGTCATCTCGGCCAGCGCGGCAGCCTCTTCCTCGCTCAGGCCACGCGACGCGATCAGCGCATTGAGCTTCAGCACAAGTGCGGACTTGGCCGCCAGTTCCCCGACGTCGTAAAGGTCGAAATCGGACGATACGTCGTCGGTGTGTTGCTTCGGGGCATCTTGGTTCATTGTGCTTCTCCTGCCATCACCGATTCCAGTTGCCGGCCCGTTGCGGGATCGTCGTCGGGGCGTTCGTGCCTTGTGCGATGATCGCTGCCCGCATCATCGACCGGGGTAATCACCAGCCGCTTGTGCGATACCTCGATCTGCAAGCGCTGCTCGGGATCGAAACCCGCTGCCTCGATCCACCGGCCGGACAATTTCGTCCACAGATACATGACAGGCGGTGCCATGTCGGTCAGCCTGATGTGCGGGACGAGGCGGCCAGATTGAGAAGACGATTGCGGGGAGAGAAAACAATCGCGGAAATACGTCGGTGCGTTATGATTCGCGCCAGCCATGGTCAACTCCGTTGTTGAGTGTTGAGTTGGTTGTGGTCAGCGGCCCGCAGGTGTTGTTGTCACCTGCGGGCCGCGCTCGTTTACGCAGCGAATTTCGATCGCCATTCCGTTACATGCTTGGCAGGTCGAAATGACCGAACATTCGAAGCGAAAACGTGCAACCACTTTACCGAGATTGACTGCGGGCTGATATCGGTCTTGTACGGTTTTATCGACATTGGCCATTCGGCCGATGCCTTGCATCCTTGATGCGCAACGATTCCAGGGCGGTTGCGCCGGCGGACCGCTTCGTCACTTCATCGCCGATATGTCAGAAAACGTGTCGGCCGGGTGTTGCGACTCGCCTGGCGCACGTCGTTCGAGGATCTCTTTCGCGTCGCGCCGATAGCGCTCGAACTCACGCGCGAACGCTGCGGCGTCGCCCGCCAGCGCCAACGCTTCCATCGATGCGCAAAGACCGGATATCTCATCCTCGCCGATCATCGCGAACGCGCCGCGCATGCTGTGAATCTCCGTGCGGGCAGCCTTCAGGTCGCCATCCTGCAGCGCCCGCGCGATTGCGACATTCGACCGGTGCGCGGTGTCCGAAAGCACCTTGTGCAGATCATGAGGCAGCGGCCCATGCCGGCGCGACGGCGGCGGAGCGTGCGGCGCCTGCGACGGCCCCGTGTGCTTCGTGATCGCCAGCTCGAGCGATTTCAACGACGTCGGCTTCGCGACGATCTCGTCGATCCCCGCTTCCCGCGCGAGACGCAATTCATCCGGCTCGGCATGCGCGGTCACCGCGAGAATCGGCCTTGCGCGGCCTCGCTCACGCAGCACGCGCGCAAACGCATAGCCGTCGAGCCCCGGCATGTTGAGATCGGTCATCACGAGCGCATAGTCGTGCCGGTCGACGAGGTCGAGCGCTTCCGCGACGCTCGACGCGACATCGGCCGGATAGCCTAGAACGTCGAGTTGATCGTGGATCAGCGAACGGTTCACCGGGTTGTCGTCGACGAACAGCACGCGGGCGTTCGGCGCGTCGGCCCCCGCGTCGGCGCGCGCGGCGCCCGGCCTGTGATCGAGCGGCAGCGGCAGCGTAATGATGAACGTCGAGCCGACTCCCGGCACACTGTCGACCGCAATGTTGCCGCCCATCGATTCGACGAGCTTGTGGCTCAGCGCAAGCCCGATGCCGGTGCCCCCGAAACGTCGCGCGATCGACCTGTCGGCCTGCGCGAACGGCTCGAATATGTGCGCGAGCTGGTCGGCCGTCATTCCGATCCCCGAATCGCTGACGCGGATCGTCACCGGCGTTGCGTCGACGGCCGATGCCGATACCGACAGCGCCACCGTGCCGCGATCCGTGAACTTGATCGCGTTGCTGACCAGGTTCACGACGATCTGCCGCACACGCATCGGATCGCCAACGTACGCATGCGCGACGGCCGGGTCGATATCCACCCGCAGCGCGACGCCCTTCGCGGCAGCCATCGGCTCGAACAGGTCGGCGAGGTCGCGCATCAGGTCGTCGATGCGGAAGCTGGTGGCTTCGAGCGTCATCCGGTCGGCTTCGATCTTCGTCATGTCGAGCACGTTGTTCAGCATGTCGAGCAGCATTCGCGCGGCCGACGTGACCGCATGCAGCCGGCGCTTCTGTCGGCTCGGGTCGGGCGCCTTGTCGAGCAGTTCGAGATTGCCGAGCATCGCGTTCAGTGGCGTGCGGATCTCGTGCGTGATCGTCGCGAGGAAGGTCGATTTCGCGCGGTTCGCACTGCCGAGCGCGCGCTCGGCGTCGGCACGTGTGGTGATGTCGGAGAAGCTGCACAGCAGCGTGTCGCGGCCCTTGTAGCGCGCGCGGACGAAGTTGACGAGCAGGTCACGCGTGCGGCCGTCGTTCAGCGTGACGGGCAACTCGACGTCGAGCTGGAATGCGTCGCCGTCCTGGCGCTCGCGATAGCGCGCGAGCAGGCGTTCATGCAGCGGCGGCGAGCCGGCCTCCTTCTCGTACAGCTCCATCATCCGGTTGCGCAGCAGCACCTGGCGCGAGCCGAGCGAGATCAGGCCGATGCCGAACGGCGCGGTCGAGATGATCGCGCGGCTCATCTGCTCGCTTTCGAACACGCGGCGCGAGCGGCGGAACAGCGGCGCGAACAGCTTCAGGTCGAACGTGATCACGAGCCCCCACAGCACGGCGAGCATCAGCGCGGTCGTGCCGAACTCGCGCAGCATCGCGGGCCAGATCGCATGGGCGATCATCCGCCACGAATACGCATAGACGATCGCGAAACCCGTATCGGAGATCCGGTCGCTGACCGTGAAGATGCCGTCCCGATAGTTCGCGGTGAGCCGGTCGAAGCCGTGCCGCCATTCGCGATCGGCGAGTGCGTCACGCATCAGCGCCGCGCCGTCGGTCGCCGCGTCGGTGCGGTCCGCGCTCAGCAGGATGCGGCCGGTTTCGTCGACGAGCATGGCCACCGTGTCGTCGGGCGCGTGGTCCATCCGGTCGGCGATCACGTCCACGTCGAGGTCGCTGACGAACGTCATCACTTGATCGAGGCCGTCGAATACCGGCTCGACGAGGCGAAACACGGTCTTGCCCGTGAGCGGATCGACTGCGGGCGGCTGCCACGCAATGTGGCGGGTGTTGCGCCAGTGGCGCGCGATCGCCGGATTGCGCCAGTCGACGACGTCGAATGCCAGGCGATCGATCAGCGCATGCGTGTCGTGCGCGCCCATGCGGGCAAGCAGGTCAGGGTACGGCGTGTTCGGCGGCGGCGTGATCGCGATCACGCGATGGTCGGGGCTGTACGCATAGCCGGTGATCGGGCGCCCGGTCTGGCGCTCGGCTGCCGCGATCGAGATCGTCTGGCGTTCCATCAACTGCACGTAGCGATCGAATTCGCCGTTGGCGGTGGCATCGGGCGTGGCGGCGACGAACACTTCGGTCGCGCCGCGCATCGGCGACAGCAGCACGTGCCCGTCGCGTCGCAGCGTGTCGGACGACGCGCGTGCATGCGGCGGATGACCGCTCCACAGCAATTCCGCATTGATCACTGCGCGGCGCATCGACGCCTGCTTCGCATCGATTTCGAGCTGGACGAGCGCCTTGTGTGTCGTGAGCAGCTCGCGACGCTTCGAGATGTAGTCGCGCACCGAGCCGGTGAGCAGGATGCTCGCCGCGAACAGCATCACGAGCGACAGCAGCACGGCGCCGCCATACAGCGTGAAGCGCTGGTAGCGGTGCAGCAGGCCCAGGTCGCGCGGCTCGCCGCCGATCGAAGCGAACGGCGCGCCGGCATCCGCCTGGGACGCGAAGAGATGTCGAATGGGCATGGAGCGAATACCATGAATCGATGCGCAAATCAGGAGCCGCGAACGGCGCGCGCGGCGCAGGCCGCGCGCAAGCCGGGACGTGGGGCGATATCCGTAAGCCGTGTGGTGAGGCAGGCGAATCGCGCTGCCGGCTCGGGGGAACGAGCGAATTATCGGGATAGTGGAGTCGCCCGTATGTAGGGCAATCCGAAACAGTCGAGGGCAATGACTAAGACCAGTCCTATTTGTTCGAGCACTTGCGCGATGCGTATATAAATCCCGCTGCGCGCGCATGTCAAATCAAATCGAAATTCGATCAAGAGAACGTAGCATCGGGGGCGGTTTGGCACAGGCGATTGTCAAGCAACGTCAGGCTAGGACCGGTCCTACAAAATAAGTCATCACACGTCCGGCCGTCTGATTAACCAAATGACAGCCGATCAATACATTGGCATCTGTGGACGAGGCTTGTCCTTTCTTCTTCTCTTTCTACAGAGGCTATCAACGTGAACAAGACTTATCGGACCGTCTGGAACGCGACGACGGGCACATGGGCGGCAGCGCCCGAAACGGCGCGGATGCGCACGAAATCCAAATCGAATACGGCGATGAAGTCGTCGGTGTCGGCGGCGGTCGCGGTGATGGCCGGGGTTGGCGGCGGGACGGTGTCGGTCGATGCGATGGCGCAGGCGGCGAATGGTTACGGCTCGTTGTCGCTCTGCGCACCTGGGAGTACGGGCACGGTTTTTGGCAGCGGAGCTATTTCCGGCACAAGGACGACGGGCGTATGTGGCGCGGCAATCTCGAATTTCAGGCTCAGTGAAGGGCACGTGCGGTCGTTCCAGCTGTACAACCACAGCAACGCCGCTGGCGGTGGTATCGGTCAGGCAAGTGCGGCGACCGAAGCTGGCATCAGCGGTACCGTCGATGGTCACCTCTTCCTGCTGGGCGGATCCGGCGTGCACCTCCGGGGGGCGGTGGATTTCGACAGCAACGCCAGCATGACGAACCATCGCATCACGAACCTGGCAGCGGGTAGCGCCGGGACGGATGCCGTTAACCTCAACCAGTTGAATGCGGCGGTTGCGGCGGCGAGCGGCAACCCTTATGTGGCCATCAGCACCGGCGCATATGCTGCGTCGACGGCCGCCGTGGCGACGGGAGGCTACAGCGCGACTGCGGTGGGCGGGAATGCGCGCGCGACCGGTATCTCGGCGGTGGCGCTTGGCGGCAACACGGTAGCGAGCAACCAAAATGCGACCGCTATCGGTACGCTGTCGCAAGCAACAGGGTCGGAAAGCGTTGCGGTCGGTACGAGCGCGCGCGCAACAGGCGGCAATTCATCTGCATTCGGGCAAGGTGCCGTCGCGCAGGCGGCCGGTGCGACGGCAATCGGTTCGGGGGCCAACTCAGGCACGGCCAACTCCATTGCGATGGGACGCAACGCCGTAGTCAATGCCGGTGGGGTGACTGGCGCCAACTCGTCGATCGCGATCGGCAATGGCGCCGTGGCGGGCGGTACGGACACGATCGTCATCGGGACGAGCACGTCACACTCGGGGTCGGGTGCGACGGTCGTGGGTGCCAACGCCAGTGCAATGGGCGGTGGTGCTGGCGTTGCACTGGGAAATGCCAGTTCGGCTGCCGGGAACGCCGCGGTCGCGCTCGGCCAGAGCTCGGTCGCGAGCGGCCAGAATTCCGTGGCGTTGGGTACCGGTAGCGTGGCGAATGCAGCCAACACCGTTTCGGTCGGTTCGACGACGGTACAGCGACGCATCACGAACATGGCTGCCGGTACGGCAGCTACGGACGCAGTCAACGTGAGCCAGCTGACGGGCGTGACGAGTGCGCTCGGCGGCGGCGCCGGCGTGGGCGCGGACGGCAGCATCACCAGGCCAACGTACAACGTTGCCGGCAAAAATTACAACAACGTGGGCGACGCGCTGGATGCGCTTGCCGCGAGTGGTGGCGATCCGGATTCAGTGAAGTACGACGATGCCACGCATCGTGCGATCACGCTGGGCAATACCGGCACGCCGGTGGGGATCCACAACGTGGCGGCCGGTGCGCTGTCGGCGACGAGCAAGGACGCGGTGAACGGCTCGCAGCTGTTCGCGACGAACACGCGCGTCGGTGACCTCGAGGGTTCGCTGAAGGATGGCGGCGTGATCGATCCGATCACGGGCAAATCGCTGGCGGTGACGTATGACGGCGTCGCGCAGGACAAGGTCACGCTGAAGGGCGCAGACGGCACGACGCTCGCGAACCTGAAGGCAGGCGTTGCCGACATGGATGCAGTGAACGTGTCGCAACTGAAGGACTCCGGCCTGATCGGCGACGACGGCAAGGCGATTGCGGCCGTGACGTACGACGACGCAACGAAGGGCTCCGTGACGCTCGGCGGTGCGGGTGCAACGACGCCTGTCGCACTGAAGAACGTTGCTGACGCGAAGGACGATCACGACGCGCTGAACCTTGGCCAGCTTAAGGAAGCGGGCCTGGTCGGTGACGACGGCTCGGGCAACCTGACGTCGATGGCGGTGACGTACGACGGCGCGGCGCGCGACAAGGTCACGCTGCAAGGCGCAGACGGCACGACGCTGTCCAACGTGAAGGCCGGTGTGGCCGACATGGACGCCGTGAACGTCGGCCAGATGAAAGACGCGCTTGCGACGAAGACGGACGACACCCTGATCAAGGTCAGGAGTAGCGGCGATACGCCGCCCCCGGCAACGGCGGCATCCGAGCGCGCGATTGCGATCGGCGGCGGAGCATATGCGGACAGCCGCGTCACCGGCGGCGGGGTGGGCGACGGCGCGGTGGCGATCGGCGAGGGCGCGACGGCTACCGGCGGTTTTGCCACGGCCGTGGGCGCAGCTTCCTATGCAGGCCATCTGGGCTCGGCATTCGGTGACGCGGCCAGCGCATCGGGTGCGTCGTCTTCCGCATTCGGGGAGTCGGCCAACGCATCGGGTGACACGGCGACCGCAATCGGCGCGCTGGCTTCGGCCACCGGTACCAGCGCGATTGCGCTTGGCATCGTGGCGAAAGCGGATGGGAAGGACAGCATGGCGCTTGGCGCCGGTGCGCATGCGCAAGGCACATCGACCGTTGCGCTCGGCGCGGACTCGGTTGCCGATCGCGACAACACCGTGTCCGTCGGCTCGGCCACGCAACAACGTCAGATCGTCAACGTTGCGGCCGGTACGCAGGATACCGACGCCGTGAACGTAGCGCAGTTGAAGGATTCGGGCCTGATCGGCGACGACGGCAAGGCAATTGCCGCGGTGACGTACGACGACGCCACGAAGAGTTCGGTGACGCTCGGCGGCGCGGGCGCGACGACGCCGGTGGCGATCCACAACGTGGCTGCAGGTGCGCTGTCGGCGACGAGCACGGATGCGGTGAACGGCTCGCAGCTGTTCGCGACGAACACGCGCGTGGGTGACATCGAGGATTCGCTGTCGAAGGGCGGCGTGATCGATCCGATCTCGGGCGAATCGCTGGCCGTGGTGTACGACGGCACGGCGAAGGACACCGTGACGCTGAAGGGCGCGGACGGCACGACGCTCGCGAACGTGAAGGCTGGCGTGGCCGACATGGACGCAGTGAACGTCTCGCAACTGAAGGGCTCGGGCCTGATCGGTGACGACGGCAAGGCGATCGCCGCGGTGACATACGACCGTCTCGCGGACGGCACGCCGAACTATGGTTCGGTGACGTTCGGCCACGGCGCCGGCCTGACGCAACTGAAGAACGTTGCGGCCGCGACGGACGACACGGACGCGGTCAACCTCGGTCAGATGAAGCAGTACGTCGCTGACAACCCGGGCGAAGGCGGCCCGGGCAACCCGCTGGCCGTCGCCTATGACGACGCCTCCAAGGGCCAGGTCACGCTGGCGGGCGGCGTGGACGGCACGACGATCACGAACGTGAAGGCGGGTGAGCTGTCTGCGACGAGCACGGACGCGGTGAACGGTTCGCAGCTGTTCGCGACGAACACGCGCGTGGGTGACCTCGAGGGTTCGCTGAAGGATGGCGGCGTGATCGATCCGGTCACGGGCAAATCGCTGGCGGTGACGTATGACGGCGTTGCGCAGGACAAGGTCACGCTGAAGGGCGCTGACGGTACGACGCTCGCGAACGTGAAGGCCGGCGTGGCCGACATGGACGCTGTGAACGTGTCGCAACTGAAGGGCGCGGGCCTGATCGGTGACGATGGCAAGGCGATCGCCGCGGTGACGTACGACCGTAACGCGGACGGCACGCCGAACTTCAACTCGGTCACGATGGGCGGTGGCAACGCGACCGGCCCGGTGACGATCTCGAACGTTGCGGCCGGCGTGGCGGCGACGGATGCGGTCAACGTGCAGCAGATGCGCGATGCGGCCGCCAACGGCAACCCGTACATCGGCGGGCGTGGCACGGGCGTTGCGGCGCAAGCGACCGGCATCAACGCCGTGGCGCTCGGCCTCGGCTCGCTCGCGAACGAGATCAACACGATTTCGGTCGGTAACAGTGCGACCGGCCTTCAGCGCCGTATCACGAATGTGCAAAACGGTCAGGCAGACAGCGACGCGGCAACCGTCGGCCAGGTCAACGACCTGATTGGCGTCGCTTCGACGAACACGCAGGCGTCGATCAACGACATCAATGCGAAGACGAAGGATGCGATCCAGAGCATGAGCGATCGGCTGGATTCGATCGGCACGACTGCGAGCGCGAATCCGTACGTTCAGGTCGACGGCGCGGGCGACGGTAGCGACAACGCGTTTGCAGGTGCGGGTACGTACGGCGTGGCCGTCGGCGCGGACGCAAGTGCGACCGGCACGACCTCGATCGCGGTAGGTGCACAGGCCGTTTCGTCTGGCACCGGCTCGGTTGCGCTCGGCGCGGGCGCGTCGGCAACCGCCAATGGCGCTGTCGCATTCGGTAGCGGCCGTGCGACCGGCACGAGCGCGCTGGCGCTGGGCAACGGTACGGTTGCGACCGGCAACAACGCGGTAGCGGCAGGCTTCAACGCGCAGGCCGCTGGCCTCAACGCGCTCGCAGTCGGCAACACGGCGCGAGCCAATGCCGCCGACTCGATGGCATTCGGCACGACGGCACAGGTCGATGCGCTCGCGACGAACGCGATCGCCATTGGCCGTCAGGCCAGCGTGACGAGCGCCGGGCAGAATGCCGTCGCACTGGGCGCGGGCTCGGTTGCGGATCGCCTGAACGCGATCTCGGTCGGTTCGTCGGGCCATGAACGCCAGATCATTTACGTTGCGCGTGGCACGTCGGGTACGGACGCGGTGAACGTCAGCCAGTTGCGCGACGCGATGGCTGCGTTCGGTGGCAGCGCGGCGGTCGACGCAAACGGCGCGATCGTGAATCCCACTTACACCATCGGCGGCACCGAGTACCACACCGTCGGGCAGGCGCTCGACGCGCTTGCGCGACTCGGCGGCGGGACCGACCCGCTGGCCGTGACCTATGGCACGAATGCGGACGGCAGCCCGAATTTCGAAGTGGTCTCGCTGAAGGGAGCGGCAGGCACGACGCTGTCGAACGTGAAGGCCGGTGTGGCCGACATGGATGCGGTGAACGTGTCGCAGCTGAAGGATTCGGGCCTGATCGGCGACGACGGCAAGGCGATTGCCGCGGTGACGTACGACGACACGACGAAGAGTTCGGTGACGCTGGGTGGCGCGGGCGCAACGACGCCTGTCGCTCTGAAGAACGTCGCGGATGCGAAGGACGATCACGACGCGCTGAACCTTGGCCAGCTGAAGGAAGCGGGCCTGGTCGGTGACGACGGCTCGGGCAACCTGACGTCGATGGCGGTGACGTACGACGGCGCGTCGAAGGACAAGGTCACGCTGCAAGGCACGGACGGCACGACGCTCGCGAACGTGAAGGCTGGTGTGGCCGACATGGACGCAGTGAACGTGTCGCAGCTGAAGGACTCCGGCCTGATCGGCGACGATGGCAAGGCGATTGCCGCCGTGACGTATGACGATGCAACGAAGGCCTCGGTCACGCTGGGCAACGCCGGCACACCGGTGGCGATCCACAACGTGGCGGCAGGTGCGCTGTCGGAGACGAGCACGGACGCCGTGAACGGTTCGCAGTTGTTCGCGACGAATACGCGCGTCGGCGATCTGGAAGACTCGCTGGGTAAGGGAGGCGTGATCGATCCGATTACCGGTGAATCGCTGGCCGTGGTGTACGACGGCACGGCGAAGGACACCGTGACGCTGAAGGGCGCGGATGGCACGACGCTCGCGAACGTGAAGGCCGGCGTGGCCGACATGGATGCAGTGAACGTATCGCAGCTGAAGGACTCCGGCCTGATCGGTGACGACGGCAAGGCAATTGCCGCGGTGACATACGACGACGCAACGAAGGGCTCGGTGACGCTCGGCGGCGCGGGCGCGACGACGCCTGTCGCACTGAAGAACGTTGCTGACGCGAAGGACGATCACGACGCGCTGAACCTCGGCCAGCTGAAGGACGCGGGCCTGGTCGGCGACGACGGCTCGGGCAACCTGACGTCGATGGCGGTGACGTACGACGGCGCGGCACGCGACAAGGTCACGCTGAAGGGCGCGGACGGCACGACGCTCGCGAACGTGAAGGCAGGCGTTGCCGACATGGACGCGGTCAACGTGTCGCAACTGAAGGATTCGGGCCTGATCGGCGACGACGGCAAGGCGATTGCGGCCGTGACGTACGACGACGCGACGAAGGGCTCCGTGACGCTCGGCGGCGCGGGCGCGACGACGCCTGTCGCACTGAAGAACGTTGCTGACGCGAAGGACGATCACGACGCGCTGAACCTCGGCCAGCTGAAGGAAGCGGGCTTGGTCGGTGACGACGGCTCGGGCAACCTGACGTCGATGGCAGTAACGTACGACGGCGCGTCGAAGGACAAGGTCACGCTGCAAGGCACGGACGGCACGACGCTCGCGAACGTGAAGGCTGGTGTGGCCGACATGGACGCAGTGAACGTGTCGCAGCTGAAGGACTCCGGCCTGATCGGCGACGATGGCAAGGCGATTGCCGCCGTGACGTATGACGATGCAACGAAGGCCTCGGTCACGCTGGGCAACGCCGGCACGCCGGTGGCGATCCACAACGTGGCGGCAGGTGCGCTGTCGGAGACGAGCACGGACGCCGTGAACGGTTCGCAGTTGTTCGCGACGAACACGCGCGTCGGCGATCTGGAAGGCTCGCTGAAGGATGGCGGTGTGATCGACCCGGTCACGGGCGAATCGCTGGCCGTGGTCTACGACGGCACGGCGAAGGACAAGGTCACGCTGAAGGGCGCCGACGGCACGACGCTCGCGAACGTGAAGGCCGGTGTGGCCGACATGGACGCAGTGAACGTATCGCAGCTGAAGGGCTCGGGCCTGATCGGCGACGACGGCAAGGCGATCGCCGCCGTGACGTACGACCGTCTCGCGGACGGCACGCCGAACTATGGTTCGGTGACGTTCGGCCACGGCGCCGGCCCGACGCAACTGAAGAACGTTGCGGCAGCTACGGACAACACGGACGCGGTCAACTTCGGCCAGATGAAGGACTACGTGGGTGACCAACTGGGCAACCCTGGAATCCCGGGCAATCCGCTTGCCGTTGCCTATGACGACGCCTCCAAGGGCCAGGTCACGCTGGCAGGCGGCGCGGACGGCACGACGATCACGAACGTGAAGGCGGGCGAAGTGAGCGCGACCAGCACGGACGCGATCAACGGTGCGCAGCTGCACGGCACGGCACAGAGCGTGGCGGACTCGCTGGGTGGCGGCTCGACCGTGGATGCGGACGGCAAGGTGACGAACCCGACGTATTCGCTGGCCGATCCGGCTGACGGCTCGACGAAGACCGACTACCACAACGTGGGTGATGCACTCGCGAACCTGGACGGCCGTACGTCGACGAACACGGAGAACATCACCGTGATCAACAAGCAGTTGGCCGATTCGGGTCTGGTCGATCCGGTGACGGGCCAGTCGATTGCTGCAGTGACGTACGACCGCAACGCGGACGGTACGCCGAACCTCGGTTCGGTGACGCTGGGCGGCGCGGACGCGACGACGCCGGTGGCGTTGAAGAACGTTGCCGACGGCACGGACCGTCACGACGCGATCAACATGGGTCAGCTGCAGGATGCTGGTCTGGTGGCGCCGGTCGATCCGTCGAACCCGGGTGCGGGCCTGAAGTCGCTGGCGGTGACGTATGACGGCGTCGACCAGGACAAGGCCACGCTGAAGGGTGCGGACGGCACGACGCTCGCGAACGTGAAGGCCGGTGTGGCGGACATGGACGCGGTGAACGTGTCGCAACTGAAGGGCTCAGGCTTGATCGGTGACGACGGCAAGGCGATTGCCGCGGTGACGTACGACCGTAACGCAGACGGCACGCCGGACTACAGCAAGGTAACGCTGGGCCACGGCGAAGGTCCGACGCAGCTGAAGAACGTCGCGAACGCGACGGACGACGGCGACGCGCTGAACCTCGGCCAGCTGAAGGAAGCGGGCTTGGTCGGCGAAGACGACAAGGGCAACCTGGCGTCGGCGGCGGTGACGTATGACCGAAACGCGGACGGTACGATCAACCACGACCAGATCACGCTGAAGGGCGCGGACGGCACGACGCTGTCGAACGTGAAGGCCGGTGTGGCCGACATGGACGCGGTGAACGTGTCGCAGCTGAAGGGCTCGGGCCTGATCGGCGACGACGGCAAGGCAATTGCCGCGGTGACGTACGACCGCAACGCGGACGGCACGCCGAACTACGGCCAGGCGACGCTGGGTCATGGCGAAGGTCCGACGCAGCTGAAGAACGTCGCGAACGCGACGGACGACGGCGACGCGCTGAACCTCGGCCAGCTGAAGGAAGCGGGCCTGGTCGGTGACGACGGTTCGGGCAACCTGACCTCGCTCGCGGTGACGTACGACAACGCGGCGAAGGATGCCATCACGCTGGGCGGCACGGGCGCAACGACGCCGGTGGCGATCCACAACGTGGCGGACGGCGTGCTGTCGGCCACGAGCAAGGACGCGGTGAACGGTTCGCAACTGTTCGCGACGAACACACGCGTGGGTGACATCGAGAACTCGCTGAAGGATGGCGGCGTGATCGATCCGGTCACGGGCAAGTCGCTGGCGGTGGTGTACGACGGCGCGGCGAAGGACACTGTGACGATGGCGGGCGCGGCCGGCACGACGATCGCGAACGTGAAGGCCGGCGTGGCCGACATGGACGCGGTGAACGTGTCGCAGCTGAAGGGCTCGGGCCTGATCGGCGACGACGGCAAGGCAATTGCCGCGGTGACGTACGACCGCAATGCCGACGGCACGCCGAACCTCGGTTCGGTGACGCTGGGCGGCGCGGGCGCAACGACGCCGGTCGCACTGAAGAACGTCGCGGACGGCGTGGATCGTCACGACGCGATCAACCTCGGTCAGCTTCAGGACGCAGGGCTGGTTGCGCCGGTCGATCCGACGAATCCGGGCGCGGGCCTGACGTCGACGGCAGTCACGTACGACAAGCACGCGGACGGTTCGGTCAATTTCGACCAGATCACGCTGAAGGGCGGCGCGGACGGCACGAAGCTGTCGAACGTAGCGGCGGGCGAAGTAAGCGCGACCAGCAAGGACGCGATCAACGGCGCACAGCTGCACGGCACGGCGCAAAGCGTGTCCGATTCGCTGGGCGGCGGCTCGACGGTGGATGCAGACGGCAAGGTGACGAACCCGACGTATTCGCTGGCCGATCCGGCTGACGGCTCGACGAAGACCGAGTACCACAACGTGGGTGACGCACTGGCGAACCTGGACGGCCGTACGTCGACGAACACGGAGAACATCACCGTGATCAACAAGCAGCTGGGCGACTCGGGTCTGGTCGATCCGGTGACGGGCCAGACGCTTGCAGCGGTGACGTACGACCGTAACGCGGACGGCACGCCGAACCGCGGCTCGGTGACGCTGGGCGGTGCAGACGCGACGGCACCGGTGGCGCTGAAGAACGTCGCCGACGGCGTGGACGCAAACGACGCAGTGAACGTGGGCCAGTTGCAGGCTGCGGGTATCGTTGCGCCGGTCGATCCGGAGAATCCGGGCAAGGGCCTGAAGTCGCTGGCCGTGACGTACGACGGCGTCGACCAGGACAAGGTCACGCTGAAGGGCGCGGACGGCACGACGCTCACGAACGTGAAGGCAGGCGCGGTAACGGCCACCAGCACGGACGCGATCAACGGTTCGCAGCTGCACGGCACGGCGCAGAGCGTGGCCGATTCGCTGGGCGGCGGCTCGACTGTCGATGCTGAAGGCAAGGTAACGAGCCCGACGTATTCGCTGGCTGACCCGACGGACGGCTCGACGAAGACCGAGTACCACAACGTGGGCGATGCGCTCGCGAACCTGGACGGCCGCACGTCGACGAACACGGAGAACATCACCGTGATCAACAAGCAACTTGCCGACACGGGTCTGGTCGATCCGGTGACGGGCCAGTCGCTTGCAGCGGTGACGTACGACCGTAACGCGGACGGCACGCCGAACCGCGGCTCGGTGACGCTGGGCGGCGCGGACGCGACGGCTCCGGTGGCGTTGAAGAACGTCGCGGACGGTACCGATCGTCACGACGCGATCAACCTCGGCCAGTTGCAGGATGCTGGCCTGGTCGCACCGGTCGATCCGACGAACCCGGGTACGGGCCTGACGTCGCTCGCCGTGACGTACGACAAGCACGCGGACGGCTCGGCGAACTTCGACCAGATCTCGCTGAAGGGCGAGAACGGCACGACGATCACGAACGTGAAGGCCGGCGCGGTGAGCGCGACCAGCACGGACGCGGTCAACGGCTCGCAGCTGTACGGTGCATCGCAGAGCGTCGCGAAGGCACTGGGCGGCGGCGCGACGGTCGACGCGAACGGCAACGTCACGAACCCGACGTACACGGTCAACAACGAGAAGTTCGACAACGTCGGCGATGCGCTCGACAACATTTCGAGCAGCCTCGTCCACGGTTCGATCGGCCTCGTCCAGCAGGACGAGACGACGCGCGACATCACGGTCGCGAAGGACACGGACGGCACGACCGTGAACTTCGCCGGCACGGCGGGCGACCGCGTGCTGACCGGCGTGGGCGCGGGCGTGGTGAGCGCGACGAGCAACGACGCGATCAACGGTTCGCAACTGCACGGTACGGCGCAGAGCGTGGCCGACACGATTGGTGGCGGGACGACGGTCGATGCGGACGGCAAGCTTGCGGACACGTCGATCGAAGTGAACGGCAGCAAGTACAAGACCGTGGCGGAAGCAGTGCAGGCCGCGGCCGCGTACGGCGCGACCGATTCGCTCGCGGTGCGTTACGACCTGAACGGCGACGGCACGCCGAACTACGGTTCGGTGACCCTCGGCGGAACGGGCGCGGCGCCGGTGCGACTGACGAACGTCGCGAACGGCACGACGCAGTACGACGCCGTGAACTTCGGCCAGTTGAGCGAACTGAGCGACCGGATCGGCGGCGTCGACGATCGTGTCGGCCGGCTCGAGCAGAACCCGGGCGGCGGCGGTGGTGGCGGCGGCGGTTCGGGCGGCAGCGACTACTTCGCCGGCACGGACGTCGGCACGGGCACGACCCCGGCCAACGCCGGCAACGGCGTCGGCAACACGGCGGCCGGTTCGGGCGCCGTGGTCGGTACGGGCGTGAACAACGGCACGGTGGTCGGTTCGAACGCGAACGTGTCGGCGAGCAACGGCACCGCGATCGGTTCGGGTTCGAAGAGCTCCGCCGAAGGCGCCACGGCGATCGGCAACAACGCCAACGCGTCGGGCAGCAAGTCGGCGGCGATCGGCGACGGTGCGAGCGCATCCGGTTCGAACTCGGTCGCGCTGGGTGCCGGTTCGATGGCCACGAGCGACAACACCGTGTCCGTCGGTTCGGCAACGCAGCAGCGCACGATCTCGAACCTGGCAGACGGTGTGAACGCATCGGACGCAGCGACGAAGGGGCAGATGGACCGCGCAATCGGCGGCGTGCAGGGGCAGGTCAACGAGCTGTCGCGTAACGCTTACTCGGGTATCGCCGCAGCGACCGCGCTGACGATGATTCCGGGCGTCGATCCGGGCAAGACGCTGTCGTTCGGTATCGGCGGCGCGACGTTCCAGGGCTACCAGGCCGTGGCGTTCGGCGGCGAGGCGCGCATCACGCAGAACCTGAAGATGAAGGCCGGCGTGGGCCTGTCGAGCGGCGGCAACACCGTCGGCGTGGGCGCTTCGTATCAGTGGTAACGCGCAGGGCGGGGCGCAAGCCCCGCCCGTGCCGGCTCCGTTCCCTTTCCATTCATTCTATTTTTTGCCGTCCGCCTTCGGGCGGACGTCTCATCATGAAAATTTCCACCTTGTTGTTGCGCGCCGCATCGATCGGCGCGATCGCGATGGCGCTCGGTGCGTGCACGACGCAATCGGGCCTCACCTACGACATTCGCGCGGTATCGATCCCGGGCAAGCCGGACAACGTGTTCCGCGTGAGCTGCGACGGCCTGCTGGGCAGCGCGAACGCCTGTGCCCGTGCGGCTGAAGAGTTCTGCCAGGGCAAGGGCTTCACGCCGCTCGAGATGATCGACCGCGTGTACAGCCGCGCGCCGATGAAGGACCCGCGTGAGATCACGTTCATGTGCGGCAAGCCGCAGCCGGCGCCCGTCGCGGCACCGGTCGCGCAGCCGCAACCGCAGCCGGCCCCCGCGCCGCAGCCGGTGCCGCAGCGCCAGGTGCTGCTGCAGGGCGACGCGAACTTCGCGCTCGACAGCGCCGTGCTGTCGCCGCAGGCGCGCGGCCAGCTCGATCGCTTCATCGACATCAACCGCGGTATCGAATTCCGCCGCGTGACGGTGACCGGCTTCACCGATTCAACGGGCAGCAAGACGCACAACCTCGCGCTGTCGGCTTCGCGGGCGCGCAACGTGATGAACTATCTGAGCAGCAACGGCCTGAAGGCACAGTCGTTCGTGTCGGAAGGCGCCGGCGCCGCCGATCCGGTTGCGACCAACGCAACGGCCGAAGGCCGCGCGCAGAACCGTCGCGTCGAGATCCGGATCGATGCGCGCTGATACCGCACGCTGATACGCCGAGCGGCGGGCATCGCTGACGCACCCCCCGCTCGGCCCGGCAAAGCACCGAAGCCGCCCGCTCGTTACGAGCCGGCGGCTTTTTTGTGCGTTCGCACATCTCGGCTCAGTGCCGATGGCCCGATTCATGGATACCACCCCGGTTTCATGCGAAGATAGCGCCCAATTACGATCCACGACGCGCGCGAGCGCTGTCGCCGGCCGGTGCATGGCGGTTTCCGCCACGACGCCAGGCCGCGCAAATCTGGACGACTATGGGAAGCTATCTGATACGCGTGGTACTGGCCGACGACCATCCGGCGATGCTCGCCGGTGTCGAGCACGGGCTGTCGTCGGTGCCGACGATCCAGCTGGCCGGCAAGGCCGGCAGCTCGACGGAATTGATCCGGCTGCTCGATGCCGGCGCGTGCGACGTCGTGGTGTCCGATTACGCGATGCCGGGCGGCGCGCACGGCGACGGCATCACGCTGTTCTCCTACCTGCAACGCAACTACCCGGCCGCGAAGCTGGTCGTGCTGACCATGCTCGACAACCCGGCGGTGATCGGCGCGCTCACGCGGCTCGGCATCACCTGCATCGTCAGCAAATCCGATACGGTCGATCACCTGATTCCGGCGATTCATGCGGCCGCGACGGGCGGCACTTACTATTCGCCGTCGGTCGAGAAGGTCGTCCGCACGCTCACGTCGCATTCGAGCGCACGGGCCGTCGACCAGAAGCGCGAGCTGAGCGCACGCGAGATCGAGGTCGTGCGCCTGTATGCGTCGGGCATGACGGTCAACGAGATTGCGGAGAAGTTGAGCCGCAGCAAGAAGACCATCAGCACGCAGAAGGCGCGCGCGATGGAAAAGATCGGTGTGGACAAGGACATCGACCTGCTGCGCTACGCGATCGAGAACGGGATCGTGGCCGCTGCCGGCAGCGAAGGGTGGGGTGGGGAAGGGGAAGCCGAAGGCGCACCGGGCGTCGACCCGGCCTGACCGGGTGCATTGTCATGCGCCGCGTGGCGGTGGCGCGCAGCGGCCCGTCCGTGCGGCGAAGCGCCGCCGGCACGGATCAACACATCGGCGCCACGCGGGCGCCGATGCTTTCATCTCAACGTTTCAGGCAGATCAGTCCGCTTCGCCGGCCGCCTGCGCCGACGCATACCCGTAATCGGTCACGAGCCCGCACGAGATCGCATAGCGAACCAGATCGACGTCGCGCTCGATGCCGAGCTTTTGCATCGCCGAACTCTTCTGCGTGCTGATCGTTTTTTTGCTGCGATTCAGTTTCTCGGCGATGTCGTTCACCGACAGTCCCGACGCAAAGAGCCGGATCACCTCGACCTCGCGCACCGACAGCGCCGGCGCCTTGCCGGTCACGCTGCCCGCATTGCGGAGGATCTTGTCCATTGACGGCGACAGATACCGGCCGCTCGTATAGGCCGCGTGGATCGCCATCGTCAGGTGGTTCGGCAAGTCCGACTTGCTGACGATGCACGCGATGCCGAGATTGATCAGCGCGCGCAGCGCGACCGCGTTTTCCATCATCGTCATCACGACGACCTTCAGGCCGGGATGGCGCTTCAGGGCGGCCGTGAACAGCGCGAGCCCGTCGCCGTATTCGCTGCCGGGCATTGCATAGTCGGACACGAGCACGTCGCACGGGTGGCTCGCGAGCGCGTCCATCAGTTCCGTCGAGTTGTGCGCGGTCGCGACGACCGTAATGGTGTTCGTCGCCGACAGTTCGTAGCGCGCGCCGATGACGATCGCCGGATGGTCGTCGGCGATCACGATGCGGATGGGGAAGGTCTTGTTCATGAGGTTCTCACGCGTTGCGCGGCGCCGGGAGGCGCGCGTTCGGCGTTGTTGAGCGGGTTGGAGCCGGCGCAGGGCGCCGTCGCGGGCGGCAAAAGAACTGGCCGGACGCGACGCCGTCGCGCCGACGGCCGGTGGCAACTCGCAGGAATCGCCACTGGCCGTCGGCCGAAAAGCGAGGGGATGGCTCCCCTCGCTTCGGGTCGATGCTCCGCTTGCGCGGAGCCGTCCGGTCAGAACTCGTAGCCGACTTGTGCACGGATGCCCACGTCGCCGACGGAGGTGACCGACGTCGCGCCGTTCACCAGCCAGTTGCCGTTGCGCGAACGGTATGTCGCACCGGCCGCGATCGCCGAGCCGCTCTTGAAGTTCGCGGTGCCCACTGCGACGACCGTCTTGCCCGGCTGCGACGGCGTCATGTTCGGCATCGCCATCGCGGCTGCGATACCGGCGTACGCGTTCTTCGCGACGTCGTTGATCGCGCGGTTCGTGTCGTTGAAGCGCTGGTCGACCGATTCCATCGCGCGGTCGAGCTGGCCTCTCGTCGCCGCGTCCGACGCGTTGATGCCGTCGGCGATGTTGACGAGGCGGCGGTTGCCTTCCGGGGTGCCGTCGCCAAACGAGACCGTGTTCGCTTCCGTTGCGACCGAGCCTTGGCCAATCGCGACGGAGTTGCTGCCGGTGGCCGATGCGCCCTGGCCGAGCGCGGTGCTGCCTTCGCCCGATGCGACCGAACCCTGGCCGACGGCCGTGCTGTCTTTGCCCGATGCAACCGAGCCCTGCCCGATGGCCGAGCTGTTTTCACCGGACGCGACTGCGCCGTTGCCGATGGCCGAGCTGTTCTTGCCCGATGCGTCTGCACCTTCGCCGACGACGGTCGAGCCTTCGCCCGTGCCGGGGCCACCGGCACCCGGACCACCGGTGCCGGGATCGCTCGGGCCGGGGTTGGTTTCAAGTTCGCCGACCCGGCTGGAAAGATCGTCGAAGCGGCCCGACAGATCGCCGTACTGCTTCGCGAACTCCTCTTGCAGCGCGTAGAGCTGGCCGCCGTTGACGGCTTCCATGCTGTCCCGACCGACGAAGCCCGCCGCGACCTGCTTCAGCACCGTGCCGTTCGTACCGGAGAACGTCACGGAATCGAACGAGAGGCCGCTGTCGTACGTGACTGCGCCGACTTCCTTGCCCGTGTAGTCGATCAGGCCGGTCGCACGGAGCTGCGAGACCGTCACGACATCGTCGTCGTGCACGCCGTTCGCGACGCCGGACAGCACGCGCGGGCCGCCGCTGCCGGCGAAGTTGACGACCGAGCCGGCGCCGCCCGCGCCGACCGTGATCATGCCGCTCGTCGCGTCCTGCCGAACGAGGCCTACGGTGCCGCTGCCGAGCTGGTCGGCGAGCTTCTTGATGCCGCCTTCGTTGTCGGTGACGCGACCGTCGAGGTTGGTGACGACGTCGCCCACCGAGTTGACGATCTTCGTGCCGCCGCTGCCGTCGCCGACGGTGAACGACGGTGCCGAGATCGATCCGTCCGCGTTCACCGTCGAGCCGCCGCCGATGGCCGATGCGACGCTGTCGGCGACACCATGCAGTTGCGAGCCGTTGACGGCGTCGCTGCTGGCCGCCGATACGTCGCCCGCGGCGACGCCCGTCAGCGTGCGGTTGCCTGCCGTGCCGGTGAAGTTCACCGCAGCGCCGTCGGTATTTGCGCCGACCGTCAGGTCGTCGCCTGCATTGGCCTGCTGGACGAGGCCGAGCGTGCCGCTGCCGATCTGGTCGGCCAGCTTCGTGATCGCGCCTTCGTTGGTCGTCACGCGGTTGTCGAGCTTCGTGACGGCGGTTTCGTTGGCCATCGTGCGGCCGTCGAGATCCGTGATCGCGCCTTCATTGGCGATCGTGCGCCCGTCGAGGTTCGACACGGCATCGGCGACGGTGCCGACCGGAGTCGTGCCGCCGTGGCCGTCGCCGACGGTGAACGTCGGTGCGGAAATCGAGCCGTCCGGGTTCACCGTCGAGCCGCCGCCGATCGCCGCCGCGACGCTGTCCGATGCGTGATGCAGCTGTGCGCCGTTGACCGCATCGGTGCTGGTCATCGACACGTCGCCCGCGGCGATGCCCGTCAGCTTGCGCGTGCCGGCCTTGCCGGCGAAATTCACCGCGGCGCCGTCGGTATTTGCGCCGACCGTCAGGTCGTCGCCTGCGTTGGCTTGCTGGACGAGGCCGAGCGTGCCGCTGCCGATCTGGTCGGCCAGCTTCGTGATCGCGCCTTCGTTGGTCGTCACGCGGCCATCGAGGTCCGCGACCGACCGTTCGTTGGCGATCGTGCGGCCGTCGAGATCCGTGATCGCGCCTTCATTGGCGATCGTGCGCCCGTCGAGGTTCGACACGGCATCGGCGACGGTGCCGACCGGAGTCGTGCCGCCGTGGCCGTCGCCGACGGTGAAGCTCGGTGCGGTAATCGAACCGTCCGGGTTCACGGTCGAGCCGCCGCCGATGGCCGATGCGACGCTGTCGGCGACGCCGTGCAATTGCGAACCGTTGACGGCGTCGGTGCTGGCTGCCGACACGTCACCGGCCGTGATGCCGGTGAGTTTGCGCGTACCGGCCGAGCCGGCGAAGTTCACGGCGGCGCCGTCGGTGTTGGCGCCGACGGTGAGGTCCGCGCCGGCAGCCGACTGCTGGACGAGGCCGATCGTACCGTCCGACAGTTCGCTCAACTGGTTGTTGATGGTGTCGATTTCCGTGGTGTGCGTCGCGATGGTGGTCTGCGCGGTCGACAGCTCCGTCTGCGTCGACGCGAGCGAGACATTGGTGGTCGACAGCTCGCTTTGCGTTGAGGCGAGCGATGCATTAGTCGTCGACAGACCAGCGTTGGTCGCATCGACAGCGGCATTCGTGGCGCTCAGTTGGCCGAAGTTCACGGCGTCGGAATCGCCAGTGCCGGCAGCGATGCCCGTGAGCTTACGGTCGCCTGCGGTGCCGGCGAAGTTCACGGCGGCGCCGTCGGTGTTGGCGCCGACGGTGAGGTCCGCACCGGCAGTCGATTGCTGAAGGAGGCCGATCGTGCCGTCTGAGAGCTCGTTCAGCTGGTTGTTGATGGTATCGATCTGCGTGGTGTGCGTTGCGATAGTGGTCTGCGCGGTCGACAGATCCGATCGCGTCGACGCGAGCGAGACGTTGGTGGTCGACAGCTCACTTTGTGTCGAGGCGAGCGAGACATTGGTGGTCGACAACTCACTTTGCGTCGACGCGAGCGATGCGTTGGTCGTCGACAGGCTAGCGTTGGTCGCATCGACAGCGGCATTTGTGGCGCTCAACTGGCCGAAATTCACGGCGTCGGAGTCGGTGGTGCCGGCCGCGATGCCCGTGAGCTTGCGATCACCGGCGGTACCGGCGAAGTTCACTGCGGCGCCATCGGTGTTGGCACCGACGGTGAGGTCCGCGCCGGCGGCCGATTGCTGGACGAGGCCAATCGTGCCGTCCGACAGCTCGTTCAGCTGGTTGTTGATGGTGTCGATCTGCGTGGTGTGCGTGGCGATGTTGGTCTGCGCGGTCGAGAGATCGCTTTGCGTAGATGCAAGCGACACATTGGTGGTCGACAGCTCGCTTTGCGTCGAGGCGAGCGATGCGTTGGTCGTCGACAGACCAGTTTTGGTTGCATCGACAGCGGCATTCGTGGCGCTCAGTTGGCCGAAGTTCACGGCGTCGGAATCGGCAGTGCCGGCCGCGATGCCCGTGAGCTTGCGATCACCGGCGGTACCGGCGAAGTTCACGGCGGCGCCGTCGGTGTTCGCGCCGACGGTGAGGTTCGCACCGGCAGTCGATTGCTGAACGAGGCCGATCGTGCCGTCTGAGAGCTCGTTCAGCTGGTTGTTGATGGTATCGATCTGCGTGGTGTGCGTGGCGATGGTGTTCTGAGCGGTCGAGAGATCCGATCGCGTCGACGCGAGCGAGACGTTGGTGGTCGACAGTCCCGTTTGCATCGACGCGAGGGATGCGTTGGTTGTCGACAGGCCAGCGTTGGTTGCATCGACAGCGGCGTTCGTGGCGCTCAGCTGGCCGAAGTTCACCGCATCGGTGCCCGCCGTACCGTTGGCTACGTTGGTAATGCGTCGCTGCAGGGTTGCGGATCCAACGGAGACAGTGTTGTCCGCAGTCGCGACGCTGCCGGTGCCCAGCGCAATCGACTGGCGGCCGCTGGCCGTCGTGCTCGCGCCCAACGCAACGCTACCATTGCCGGCAGCGGAGCTGCTGGTTCCGAGTGCCACGCCGGCGCCGCCACCCAATGCGTTGGCATTGGAGCCGATGACCGTTGCACCGGAGCCAGAATGCTGCGCGCTCGTACCGATCATGATCGAACCGGTGCCGCCTGCTGCTGCGCCGTTGCCGATGGCGATCGACGAGTTGGCCCCTGTCACCCCGCCGTTGGCGACGGATGCACCCTGGCCGATCGCGATTGAGTTTGCGGTGCCGGCCGCTGCGGCCGTGCCAGTGCTATTGACCTTGAAGTACGTGTCATCAAGCGCCGCCATCGTTCCGATGGTCCCCATCGTGCCGATTGCACCCGAACCGGTTGCCTTGCACGCACCCGATGCATCGACGGTGCCGCTCGACCCGTCAACTGTCGTACACATATCCGCCGCAGCCGCACTGCCGATGGCTGCGCCACCCAGCGCGATCGCGATCACGGCCTGTCGTGCCGCACGCGACGAGCCCTTCGAATGCGACTTCGCCGTCTCGGCCACGGCCGTCCACGTGCGAGTTGCTGCATTCCAGATGTTGCGATAAGTCTTGTTCATATCCCTACTCCTAAGGTTTGTCAGGCTATGAATCCATGGTAGGGATCTGCCTCGTCCGAATCAGTCGTCCACGGCTGATTCGAGATAGGGCTTTTGTAGGCCCAGTCCTACATGCGAGCGGCGGCACGCGTGAACGGGAAGGAGGGAGGGAAGAGGAGAAGAGAAGGCGCGGACGGCCGCTCGGCCATCCGCGTTCAGGCGGTCGACACAGTGCCTGCTGGACGAGGCGCTGCGTGCGTTCATTGAAGCTCGAATACTTTCAACAAAAGAAGCATTCCTGAGGGACATCGAGAGGCCCGCTTCCGGCGCGATAAAACGAAACCCCAAACAGCCGGAAAGCGGGCACGGCTAACGTGCCTTGAACGACCGACGGCTTACCAGTAGAAGCCGCCGCCGATCACACCGCCAACCTCGCCACGGCTGCTCGTGTTGACGGCAGCCTTCACCGTCCACTTGCCGTCGCGCGTCATGTACGACAAGCCCATGGCCGTACCGTACTCGCCGCCGTAGGTGCTGGCGCCCATCGCCATGAACGTGCGACCCGGCTGCGTCGACTGCGGCAGGCCGGCCACTGCCATCGCGGCCGCGACACCACCCATTGCATCCTGACGTGCGCTGCTGACCGCGTTGTTCATCTGCTGCAGGTTGACCGCGTCGGTCGGCGCCGTACCGGCCGCGACATTCGTGATCTGGCGTTCGTTGCCGGCCGAGCCGACCGACACCGCGTTGTCGCGATCCGCGACCGAGCCGGTGCCGAGGGCAACCGCGTTGTTGCCCGATGCGACCGAGCCTTGGCCGACGGCCGAGCTGTTGTTGCCCGACGCGACCGAACCTTGGCCGATCGCCGAGCTGTTGCTGCCCGATGCGACGGAGCCCTGGCCGATGGCCGAGCTGTTGTCACCCGAAGCGACCGAGCCCTGGCCGATGGCCGAGCTGTTGTCGCCCGATGCGACAGCGCCGTTGCCGATGGCCGAACCGTTCTTGCCCGATGCGTCCGCACCTTCGCCGACGATGGTCGATCCTTCGCCCGTGCCCGGGGCGCCGGTGCCGGGGCCGGTACCCGGGTCTGCCTCGACATCGCCGAGGCGGTCCGATAGATCGTCGACCCGGCCGCTCAGCTCACCGAATCGCTCCTGGAGCGCATACAGCTGGCTGCCGTTGACGGCATCCATGCTGGTCGCACTGATTTCACCCGCCCCGACCCGGTGCAACACCGTGCCGTTCGAGCCGGCGAACGTCACGGAGTCGAACGAGAGCCCACTGTCGTAGGTGACGGCTCCCACCTCTTTGCCCGTGTAGTCGATCAGGCCGGTCGCGCGAAGCTGCGAGACGGTCACGACATCATCGTCGCCCACGCCGTTCGCGACGCCGGAGAGCGTGCGCAGGCCGCCGGAGCCGGCGAAGTTCACCGTCGAGCCGCCGACACCCGCGCCGACCGTGATCGCGCCGCTCGTCGGTTCCTGCTGAACCAGGCCAATGGTGCCGCTGCCGAGCTGGTCGGCGAGCTTCGAGATGGCGCCTTCGTTGGTCGTCGTGCGGCCGTCGAGATTCGTGACGACATCGCCGATCGAGTGGACAGTCGTCGAGCCGCCGCTGCCGTCGCCGACCGTGAAGCTGGGTGCGGAGATCGAGCCATCCGGGTTCACCGTCGCGCCGCCGCCGATCGCCGATGCGACGCTTTCCGACACGCCATGCAACTGCGAACCGTTCACCGCGTCGGTGCTGGCCGTCGACACGTCGCCGGCAGCGATGCCCGTCAGCTTGCGGTCGCCTGCCGTGCCGCTGAAGTTCACGGCTGCGCCGTCGGTGTTCGCGCCGACGGTCAGGTCTGCGCCGGCTGCTGCTTGCTGGACGAGCCCGACGGTGCCGCTGCCGAGTTCGTCGGCAAGCTTCTTGATGTCACCTTCGTTGGTCGTCGTGCGGCCGTCGAGATTGGAGACGGCGTCGCCGATCGAGTGGACGATCGTCGTACCGCCGCTGCCGTCGCCGACCGTGAAGCTCGGTGCGGAGATCGAGCCGTCCGGGTTCACCATCGTGCCGCCGCCAATCGCCGATGCGACGCTGTCGGACACGCCATGCAACTGCGAGCCGTTCACCGCGTCGGTGCTGGCCGCCGACACGTCGCCGGCCGTGATGCCGGTGAGCTTGCGCGTGCCGGCCGTGCCGGCGAAGTTCACCGCTGCGCCGTCGGTGTTCGCACCGACCGTGAGATCTGCGCCGGCGCTCGTCTGCTGGACGAGACCGAGCGTGCCGCTGCTGAGTTCGTCGGCGAGCTTCGAGATCGCGCCTTCGTTGGTCGTCGTGCGGCCGTCGAGATTCGTGACGGCGTCACCGATCGAGTTGACGATCTTCGAGCCACCACTGCCGTCGCCGACCGTGAAGGACGGTGCGGAGATCGAGCCGTCCGCATTCACCGTCGAACCGCCGCCGATTGCCGATGCGACGCTATCTGCGACGCCGTGCAGTTGCGCGCCGTTCACGGCGTCGGTGCTCGTCGCCGAGACGTTACCGGCGGCCATGTTGACGATCTTGCGTTGCGTGGTGCTGTTGCCGACCGACACCGTGTTGGCCGCATCAGCGACGCTGCCGGTGCCGAGTGCAATCGACGAGCGACCGCTTGCGGTCGTGCTGGAACCCAAGGCTACGCTACCGTTGCCGGCAGCTGAGCTGCTGGTTCCCAACGCGGTGCCGGCACCGCCTCCCATGGCGCTGGCATTGGACCCCACGACCGTTGCGCTGGAGCCCGAATGCCGCGCGTTCGTCCCGATCATGATCGATCCGGATCCACCAGCTGTTGCGCCGCTGCCGATGGCGATCGATCCTGAAGGATTGGTCGTGCCACCGTTTATAACACTAGCGCCAGGGCCAATGGCGATCGCATCCGTGGTGCTGGCCACGGAGGCTGCTCCGGTGCTGTTGACCTTGAAGTACGTATCGTCGAGCGCTGCCATCGTGCCGACCGAACTCATCGTGCCGATCGTGCCCGAATGGGCTACTTTGCATGCGCCGGCCGCATCGACCATGCCGCTTACCCCCTCTTCCGTCGTGCACATGTCGGCCGCAGCCGCACTGCCAATCGCCGCGCTACCCAGTGCGATTGCGATCACGGCCTGCCGCGCCGCGCGCGACGACCCCTTCGAATGCGACTTCGCCGTCTCGGCTGCCGCCGTCCACGTGTGGGTCACTGCGTTCCAGATACTGCGGTACGTCTTGTTCATTGCCCTACTCCTTTCAATTTGTCAGGAAACAAATGAATGGTAGGGATCGGCTTCGTCTGAATCCGTCGTCCGAGGCTGATTCGAGATAGCGATTTCGTAGGCTCAGTCTTACATCCGCGCAGCCCTTTACGGGCTTGGTCCGAGCGTCTAAACGGGGGCAAGGGGAAAGAACCGGCCCGCCACGGCCAGTCCCCGGGGAATGGCTTAGGCCGATGGCGGCTGCGTCGCGCGCCGTTGCAGCGCGTTGCGCGCCAGGCGTTCCGCGTCGGCCAATTGCGCATCGAACGACGTCATGTCGCCGCCATGCACGATGGCCTGGAGTTCGCCGACCGCATCGGCCACCGCATGCTCGTGAATCGTCGCGAACGCGCCGCGCAGCGAATGCAGTTCGTGGCGCAGCGCGTTGGTGTCGTTGTTGGCAACCGCATCGCGCGCACCCGCCAGCGATTGCGTCAGACTCGTTTCGAGCAGCGCATGCACGTCCGGCGGCAGCGGCCCTTCGGCCAGGTCGACGAGCGCACGCGCGGCCGCCGCCCGTGCAGGTACCGCATGCGCATGCCGCCGCACGGTGCGATCGATCGTCTCCAGCAGCACCGGCTTCACCAGCACCGCGACGATCCCCGCTTCCGCACAGCGCGCATGCTCGGCTGCACTCGCATGCGCGGTGACGGCCACTACCGGCAACTCCGGATACTGCGCACGCAGCACGCGGGCGAGCGTATAGCCGTCCATCCCCGGCATGTTGAGATCGGTCATCACGAGGTCGTAGCGCGTATCCGTGCAGCGCCGCAACGCCGACGCCCCTTCCTCGGCCGCATCCGCCGCATAGCCGAGCGTGACGAGCTGCCCCTGCAGCAGCTTGCGGTTCACCGGATGATCGTCCACCACCAGCACACGCGCGGCGACCGCCGGCAGCGCCGCGGCATCGTCGGCATGCTGCGCGTCCTGCGCGGCGATCTGCTCGCCCGTCGCCGGCTTCAACGGCAACGTGACGACGAACGTGCTGCCGTGGCCGGCTTCGCTCTTCACGTCGATCGTGCCGTGCATCATCTGCGTGAGCTGCTTCGTCAGCGCGAGCCCGAGGCCCGTGCCGCCGTAGCGCCGCGTGATCGACGTGTCGGCCTGCGTGAACGGGCGGAACAGCGTCGCACGCTGTTCGTCGGTCATCCCGATGCCCGTGTCGCTCACACCGATCGCGATCGGCGAATCCGGATCGGTGTCGTCGCGCAGGTACACCTCGAGCGTGACCTCTCCGTGGTTCGTGAACTTGATCGCGTTGCCGAGCAGGTTGGCCGCGATCTGCCGGATCCGGGTCGGGTCGCCGAGGTAGCGCGCGGGCAGCGCATCGTCCACGAACACGTCGAACTGCAGCCCCTTCGCGGCGGCGAGCGGCTCGAACATTGCGCCGGTCTGCCGGATCGTGTCGGCGAGATCGAACGGGATCGCCTCGATCGTCATCTGGCCGGCCTCGATCTTCGACAGGTCGAGGATGTCGTTGATCAGGTCGAGCAACACGGATGAAGCGCCTTCGACCGTGTGCAACCGCTCACGCTGCGTATCGGCCAAAGGCTCGCGGCCGATCAGTTCGAGATTGCCGAGGATCGCGTTCAGCGGCGTGCGGATCTCGTGGCTCATCGTCGCGAGAAAGGCCGACTTCGCATTGTTCGCCGCGTCGGCCGCCTGCCGCGCGTTGTCGAGTTCGCGTTCGACGTTCTTCTGCGACGTGATGTCGGAGAAGTTGGCCAGCACGACGTCCGCGTCGCGGTAGCGCGTGCGCACCAGGCTGACGAGCAGGTCGATCGGGTCGCCGCCTGCGGTGGGCAGCGCGACGTGCAGGCCGGACTGCCACGTATCGGGATCGGCCGTGCGGTCAAAGCGCTCGAGCAGCCTCGCCGGCAGCGACGGTTCACCGGCGCGGCGCGCGTCGTAGTCACGCATGGTGTCGTTCTGCAGCAGCACCGTGCCGTCGGCGAGCGACAGCAGTGCAATGCCCGACGGCGCGGCTTCGACGATCGTGCGGTTCAGGTTCTCGCTTTCGATCGTGCGTCGGCGGCGCGCTTCGTCGGGCTTCAGCACGCGGCGGTCGAAGCGCACCAGCAGCCACCACACCAGTGCGATTACGGCCAGCATCAGCGCGGTGTACCCACCCGCGCGCACGCCGAGCGTCGCGAGCAGCGAGCGCAGCGTGAACGCCTGCACGAGCGTCCAGTCGGTGTCGGGGATCGGCTGGCTCAGCGCGAACAGTCCGTCGCCGTAAGCGGTGCGCGGGCCGTTGCCGGTCGTCGGGCGCGTGCGTGCGGCGAGACGCTGGAGCGCCGCGACCGTCGTGGCGTCGTGCACGGCGGCGCCGACGCGCAGCAGCGTATCGCCACGCGCATTCGCGATGATGGCCGCGTTGGTCGGATCGTCGGTTGTGAGCCGCGCGCGCAGCATGTCGACGGGCAGTGTCGAGACGAGCACTTCGAGCGGTACGTCGTTGTCGTATGCGGCGCCGACGATCCGGAACACGTCGCGGCGCTGTACGGGGTCGTAGGCAGGCGCATGCCACACGAACCGGCGTCGCGCGGGCGTGTCGAGATCAGGGGCGACCTGTGCGAGCAGCGCTGACGCGGGCGAGGGTGCGGATTCGGCCGGGGCCGTGCCGGGTTCGGGGCTTGGAATCACCATTGCGAAGCGGCGGTCGGGGCTGTACGCGTAGCCGGCCACGGGCCGGCCGGCGTCCTGCTTCGCGATGTATGCGCCGACCCGATAGCTCATGTCGCTCGCCATCGCCAGATAGCGCGCGTAGGACGCCGCCGGTCGTTCGGGCGACAAGTCGGCGAGCACGAGCATCGACGGGAATCGCGGGTTGTCGCGCAGCTCGAGCCGCCCGTTTCCGGCGGCCAGCGCGGCGACGGCGGCAGGATCGGTCGCACGCGCGTGCCACACGCTTTCGTCGTGGGCGGTGAGCATGTCCATGCCGGTCGTGCGCACCTTGAATTCGAACTGAACGAGGAAATGCCGCACGCCGAACCCCGTATAGCGTTCCTGGATCGCTTCCTTCGCCATCGTGTACAGCATCAGTCCGCTGGCGAGCAGGATCGCGACCGTGACGGCACCGCCGCCGGCATACAGCAGCGCACGCTGGCGGCGGCCGGCCGGCGTCGGATCGGCGGACGGGCCGGCGGCGGGGCGGGAACGATCGGGTGCGGCGCGGTGGTCCATCGGAGGCGGGGCGGTCGGCCAAGGTGCCCCCATGATAATGGAGTCCGATCAGCGCGCAATGGGGCCTGTCAGGCTTGCGAGGGCGTGCAACGCGCGCGGTGGCGCGACTATCGTTCCGCGGCGGGTGCGTCCGGGGAAGGTGTCACGGGCTCGCATGTCACGAGCCGGTACCCGAAGCCGTACATCGTCATCATCTTCACGCCGTGCCGGCCGTCGAGTTCGAGCCGGTCGCGCAGGTAGGCGACGTGCGTATCGAGCCGCCGGCTCTGCGATGCGACGAGCGAGCCCCACACGAGCTGGCTCACGTGCGCACGGTCGAGCGCGCGGCCCAGGTTCAGGAAGAATGCGGTGGCGATCTGGAAGTGCTTCTCGGTCAGCACGTGCTCGCGGCCGGCGACGCACACGTTGCGCGTGGCCGCGTCGAATTCGAAGCAGCCGACCCGCCAGTGGCGATGATGCGTCGCGCGGTGATGCGACCACCTGAGCCACGTCGCGATGCTCGCGATCAGCGTGTCGGCGGGCGACACGTAGGGCAGGTGCTCGTTCGAGCCGGCCATGAAACACGCGCTGCGCGACGCGTCGGCATCGCGCTGGCTGATCGACACGATCGCGACCGTGCCGGCAAAGCGCGCGCGCAGCGTGCGGATCGCATCGAGCGTGCGGCGGCAGGCGGTTTCGCACTGCACGATGAACAGGTCGAACGATTGCGTGTCGCAGGTCGCGAGCAGGTCGGACAGATACTCGAAGCGCGCCGGACGGTAGCCCGACTTGCGCAGGATGTCGTCGATGCGCAGCCGGTCGTAGCCGTAGCCCGCACGGCGCAGGCGATCGTCGAACGCGCTGCGGCTCGGGTGGTCGATCGTCAGGATCGCGATGGAAGTGGAGGGCGTGTCGATCACGATGCGGAAGGGCGAAGCCGGCGCGGTGCGGTCGCGGTGTGCGTTCGCGATCGGATGAAGGGAAGCGGGATCATGGCCGGACGGGTTCCGGGCGGTAGCGGCGCGATGTCGTTCAAAAAAAGTCCCGCCGGTGAGGGCGGGAAAATATCGACTATGGAGCCTGTACTCCCGGAGGCCACGGAGAACAGGCAAGCCGATTGTGGTCGGTTCGGAGTGTGAAGAGAATCAGACCGGTCTGAAATTGCAGGCGGCATTGCCGGTGAGCGCCATGTTTGGGACGGGGCTGACAGGAAACATAACGGAGTTCGGACCACAGGCTGTGCGGACTTGCCGACAATGGAGAGCGTCGCGCGTGGCGGCGGGAGGCCCGTGCCGAGCGCCGCGTCTGCGCGTGTTCGCCGCATCGCGTCGGCTGTTCACCGCACCGCAACGCACCGCTCGCGTTGCGTCATCCATTGCCGAACCGTTCCTGCTCATGAAACCTTCCGTCCGACTCGTCGCGCTGCTCGCCTGGCTCGCGCTCAGCCTCGCCGGCACGGCGTTCGTCATCTCGCGCGCCGTCGCCGACGCATACGGCCGCTTCTTCCAGGATTCCAGCATCACGATCCGCCTGCTCGCGCAGAAGGCCGCGCAACACGAGGCGATTCTCGCGACGCTCGGCGCCTCGTCGCTTGCGGCGCCGCCCGCGCACATGCTCGACAACCTGCGCGAACGCATGCCGCAGCTCGACGGGCTTGCGTACTGGCGGCGCGGTACCGGCTGGCAGGCCGACGGTGGGCCCGCGCCCGCCATGACGCCGCAGCCGAGGCCCGGCAAGCCGTTCGCGTTGATGTTCGACGGCCCCGCCGCCTACTGGCTGGTGGCCAATTCCGGCTGGGCCGTGCGGGTCGACCCACGCCAGATGATCCCGCCGGGTGACTGGTCGTCGGCGATCTCATCGGCGGTGCTGGAGTTGCGTGATCGTCGTATCGACTTGCTGTCGCATGCGGTCGATAACGCGCTGCCCGGCTGGACGATGCATCTGGAGAAGCACCTGCCCGCGCAGCCGCAGGCGTTCGTGCTGCGCACGACGCGCACGCTGACGGTCGCGGATCTGCCGTGGCTGCCGATCGCGTTGTGGAACGCGGTGGCCGCGCTGCTCGTCGCGGGGCGCTCGGTGCTCGGCGGCTGCGCGAGGCACGCCGTCGCGAGGACGCACGCGCGCGGCTCGACCGCTTCGGCCGGCTCGACACCTTCGGCGAGATGGCGGCCGGCCTCGCGCACGAGCTGAACCAGCCGCTCACGGCGATCGTCACGCACACGCGCGCGGCCGAGCGCCTGCTCGATCGGCCGGCCGAACACGACAGCGTGCGCCGCGCGCTGCAGACCAGCGTCGCGCAGGCGAAGCGCGCGGCTGCGATCCTGGAGCGGCTGCGCGCGGCGGTGACGTCCGCGTGCGCCGGCCAGCGCGATCCGATCGATCCGGATGCGGTGATGAACATGCTGCTGTTCCTGTACCGCGACGATTGCGCGCGTGAGCACGTTACGCTTGGCTGGCACAACGCGGCGCCGCGCGAGCGCCCGTTCGCCGAACAGGTCGCGGTCGAACAGATCCTGCACAACCTGATCCAGAACGCGCGCGATGCGCTCGCCGGCACACCGCGCGGCGAGATTCGCGTAAGCGGTGCGCGGGTCGGCCGGCATTACCGCTTCAGCGTCGTCGACAACGGCCCCGGCGTGCCGGACGATGCGCTGCCGCGCCTGTTCGAGCCGTTCTTCACGACGCGTACGCACGGGCTCGGCCTCGGGCTGCCGCTGTGCGACACGCTCGCGCAGCGGCAGGACGGCACGCTGACGGTGCGCAATTTACCGGCGGGCGGCGTCGAAGCCACGCTGCTGTTGCCGCTGACAGAAAAGGAGGTCGCGTGAGCGAACCGTTGAATGGGCTACCCGACGCGTCGGTCGTCGCGATCGTCGACGACGACGAAGCCGTGCGCGACGGCCTCGCGTTGCTGTTGCGCTCCGTCGGCCTGCCGACGCGTTGCTACGCGGATGCGCAGGCATTCCTCGTCGATGCCGACGATGCAGCGCTCGGCTGCGTGCTGCTCGATATCCGCATGCCGGGAATGAGCGGCCTCGACGCACTCGACGAGCTGCGCGCGCGCCGCGACCTGCCCGCGATCGTGATGACGGGCCACGGCAACATCGACGCATGCCGGCGCGCGTTCAAGCGCGGCGCGCTCGACTTCCTGCGCAAGCCGGCGGACGACGACGAACTGATCGACGCGGTCCAGCAGGCGATCCGCCGGCACGCGGCGGAGCGCGAACAAGTTGCGCACGCCGGCACGGACCCGGCGCGCGCGGCGCGCATCGCGACGCTGAGCGTGCGCGAACGGGAAGTGCTCGACGGCATCGTGCGCGGCTGGAGCAACAAGGAGATCGCGCGCGAGCTCGGGCTGTCGCCGCGCACCGTCGAGACCTATCGTGCGAATGTGTTCGACAAGCTGCAGGCCGCGACGCTCGTCGAGCTCGTGCGCAATTACGCGGCGTTCGCGGGCGCCTCGTCGCCCTAGCGCGTGCGTTGCGCCTCCGTAGCGCTACGGAGGCGCAACCCGTAGCCGAACGGGTTCAACGATCGCGGCGCGATTCCTACGATGACGGCTTCTCCGACAAGTCACTCATCGTCAAGGAATCCAACTCATCATGATCAAGCGCTTTGCCCTGCCGTCCACGCTCGCCCTGCTGTTCTCGGGTGCCGCTTTCGCCGACACCGTCGCCGCGCCGGA